>NZ_JBSGBG010000001.1:250982-391533 GCF_053601135.1 Actinosynnema sp. NPDC004786
ACCGCGTCCACCAAGGCGCGGATGCCGCTGGTGTCGGGTGGCCTGACCGCGTCCACCAAGGCGCGGATGCCGCTGGTGTCGGGTGGCCTGACCGCGTCCACCAAGGCGCGGATGCCGCTGGTGTCGGGTGGCCTGACCGCTGGCAGTAGCCGCGCGCCATCGAGTTCGGGCAAACCGTCAGCTTCTGCTGGCCGGTCGACGTTGACCCGGTCACCCTGGCTGCTCTCCGCATCATCGGACGAGTTGACTGAAGAGTCGCCAACAGCGTCAGCTCCGCTCATAGCAGAACAGCATATGTGAACGAGTGTTCGATGTGGTGGATGTACTGATGTGTCGATGGTCCACGCAACCGTGACCGCAACGATCACTACTGGCGGGCACCCCGGTCAGCACCTCAGTTGACCGGTCGGCGGAGACGCTTCCAAGCGCGCAGGTTGCTGGCAGTATGGGGGTGGCTACGGTAAGCGCACTTGATCCGGCGGCAAGTGTGGTACTGCCTGGGGTCGTACGAGCTGGTGGATGCCGTTCGAGCGCAGTAAGCCACCGAGATGATGACGAGGTGTAGCGCCTGAGGGAACACAGCCGATACTGATGTATGGCCGAGTCAAAATCCGATCTCCCTCCTTTGCCCAAGCTGGAGGATCTCAACGACCGCGAACGCGAGTTGGTACAAGCGGCTCGCCGCGGTCTAGTCGTTATGTGCGAGCCCATTCTTGGGACTGATGAGCTGAAGATGAATGTTGATCCCGCCTATCAGGTTAGGGCTAAAGTAATTCGAGATATTCTGCTTGGTCTACATGGTCAGCTTGACCCACAGGGTATTCGCCTGGGTGGCGCCCAGATCGTAGGCTCACTTGATTTGAGTGAGTTATCTGCATACCTTCGCCCCCCTGAGCCTTGTCGGGTGCGCAATTGCCGAAGGATTTAGCGCTTACTACGCTAAGGTAGGGCGTCTGGATTTGAGTCGCAGCTACCTCGCGACACTAAGGGCGGACGGAATACGTATCGACGGCAGTCTCGTCCTGCGTGAAGCAGTAGTACGCGGACATGATTTCGACGGGGCAGTGCGATTGGTTGGCGCTCACGTTGGCATGCAGTTTTCAGCCGAAAGTATTACCGTGACTAACAGTATCGGCCCAGCCCTATATGCCGACGGGCTTCGCGTTGATGACACACTCGCCTTAGAGAGTGCAAATATGCGCGGCAAAAGCAAGCGCGGCACGGTGCGCTTGATTAACGCTCAGGTAGCCAATGAAGTCAATGGCAGAAATGCCATATTTGTAAATGATATCGGCCCCGCCCTGCATGCTGAGGGTATTCGCGTTGGCAGCACCGTAAACTTGTTCGAGGCAACAGCGCGGGGCAATGACGCGCGTGGTGCCATACGCCTTCTGGGTGCCCATATTGGAGGTCAGCTACTTCTGGAGGCTGTACATCTAGCTAACGACATAGGCCCCGCTTTGCAGGCCGAACAAACCCACGTTGGCGGGTTTCTCAAGCTTGACTCTGCGACAGTACACGGCGGCGGAGAATTCGGCGTAATCATTCTGTCGAGTGCGAAAATTGGCACCACGCTCTCCTTCGTCGGGCTGCGAGTGGAAAGTTCTTCCCCTCTACTTTTCGATCTAGCAAGAACGCAGGTGGAAGGTGTTATTCATTCCCTTCAAGAGGTAGTTTGCTCTGATCCTTCCGGGGGCGACGTTTGCATGCAGTCGGGCCAGGTGGATTTGAATGAACTGACTTACTCGACATTGGGACAAGAGAGTTGGCAGCAGTGGTTGCACTTGATATCAGCTCACACGAAGAACTATAGACCCCAACCCTACCAGCAGTTAGCGGCTATTGAGCGTGCCGCCGGACATGACGGCAATGCTCGTCAAGTGCTGATCGCACAACAGGATGACCGATATCACCGCACCCCTTCTGCCATCGGAGGCCGGTGGACTAGGTCCGTGTACTGGACGTGGGGACGATTGGCCGGTTATGGCTACCGGACCCGTACCCTCGCCTTGATTCTGTTGATCGCTCTGATCGCAGCAAGCCTCGCCGGTTATATCGCCGGTCAAATACCCACCCGGCCTGGGCACCACGCCGCCGAACGTGTAGTCTCTCCGTCCGGTGCTACCACCGCGCTAGGTACGCGATGCTCAACCGTCGAACTGATCGGCCTAGGTGTGGATCGCGGACTACCCCTAGGTGCCACTGGCCTACGCGCCAAATGCGACCTGGACACCTCCACCCGCCGCGGCCAGGTCCTCACTCTCCTCATGTGGATTATCCAGGCCATGCTGTGGGGACTGATCACCCTTGCAATAGCCGGATACACCAACCTCATTCGCAAAACTCCCTGATCCACACTCAACGGTCCAGTCACACGATGGTGAGATGATCTGACAAGTGCGCGCCTTGGACCGCGTGGGGACCAGACTATGCACGGAGGCGAACAACCCGCAGGTGGGCCAATAATGGGCATGTTTGCCGTGGAGCGCCTGACTGGCCAAATGGTCACTCCGACGTCTTAGGAGTCAAGTGCCTAATGTGGCGATGCCCCAGCCCTGCGAAGGATTCTCAGTAGCCATAAGCGGCCGGGTGGGCAAGCATTGCGGACGGTGATGGGCGGAACGGGCAGCTTCCGGCAGGCAAGATCGACTCCCCCAGTTACCCCTGACTAACGACGAGAGACGACCGTATCGTTCGATCCACAGTGGTCGTTCGCGTTTGGAAATCTTGCAGGTTGTAGTCGGTACTGGAAGGTGTCGACAGACGATGATAAGGCAAGATTCACAACCTTCGGGTTCAGGGTTCGAGTCCCTGGCGGCCCACAATGGCGTCACGGCGCATTCGGCCGCGTTCGAATTCATCGTGGCACCGGGGTCGTGTCCGGGGACGACCGGAACGGGTGATGTGGCTGGCGGTGTGGGGCCTGGGCGGATAAGTAGAGGCCATGCACTTCGTAGCTGCACTCGCGCTCATGTCTTCGTTCACCGTGGTGTCCGGGGACCTGACCAGCTATGACGCACGTGTGCCCGTCGGTGCGCGGGCCGAGGTGGTGGCGGCCCCGGACGATGGCGGCACGGTCGTGCTGCTGCGCACCAGTGGGCTGCTGCCCGACCGGGCGTACGGGGCGCACGTGCACGTCAACCCGTGCGGCGCGGGGCCGGCGGATGCCGGGCCGCACTACCAACACGTGCCCGGTGGGGCGACGGATCCCGCGTTCGCCAACCCGCGCAACGAGATCTGGCTCGACTTCACCACCGACGGGCGCGGGCGGGGGCAGGCCCTGGCCCGGGTCGACTGGCGGTTCGGGGAGCGGCGGCCCGGATCGGTCGTCCTGCACGAGGAGCACACGCACACCGAGCCGGGGCACGCGGGCACGGCCGGGGCGCGGGTCGGGTGCCTCACCGTCCCGTTCTGACCCCGGTCGCGGCGGGTGACGTCCGCCACTGGCCGGGCTGGGCGACAATGGAGGGCGATGTCCACCGCCCTGCACGACGCCACCAAGCCCCTGACGATCGGCCGGTACCCGGTCGATCCCGCCGTCGTGCTCGCGCCCATGGCCGGCATCACGAACGTGGCCTTCCGGCAGCTGTGCCGCGAGTTCGGCAGCCCCACCTCGCTGTACGTCTGCGAGATGATCACGGCCCGCGCGATCGTCGAGCGCGACGCCAAGACCATGCAGATGATCACCTTCGGCGAGGGCGAGAGCCCGCGGTCGATGCAGCTCTACGGCGTCGACCCGAAGTCGATGGCCGAAGCCGCGAAGATCATCGTCGGCGAGGACCGGGCCGACCACATCGACATGAACTTCGGGTGCCCGGTGCCGAAGGTGACGCGCAAGGGCGGCGGCGCGGCGCTGCCGTACAAGAGGCAGCTGTTCCGGCAGATCGTGCGGGCCACCGTGCGCGCCGCCGAGCCCGCCGGGGTGCCGGTGACCGTCAAGTTCCGGATCGGCATCGACGAGGACCACCACACCTACCTCGACGCCGGCCGCATCGCCGAGGACGAGGGCGCGCAGGCGGTCGCGCTGCACGCCCGCACCGCGTCCCAGCGCTACTCCGGCCAGGCCGACTGGTCCGCGATCGCCCGCCTGAAGGAGGCCGTGACCAGCATCCCCGTGCTCGGCAACGGCGACATCTTCAGCGCGCGCGACGCCCTCGACATGGTCGCCAAGACCGGGTGCGACGGCGTCGTCGTCGGCCGCGGCTGCCTCGGCCGGCCGTGGCTGTTCGGCGAGCTGCAGGCCGCGTTCCGGGGCGAGCCGATCCCGCCCGGACCGCGGCTCGGCCAGGTCGCGGCCGTGCTGCGCCGCCACGGCGCGCTGCTCGCGGACTTCCTCGGCGAGGACAAGGGCCTGCGCGACCTGCGCAAGCACATGTCCTGGTACCTGAAGGGCTTCCCGGTCGGCGCGGAGCTGCGGCGCGGCCTCGCCATGGTCTCGACCCTCGCCGAGCTGGACGACCTGGTCGGCCGGCTCGACCCCGACCTGCCGTTCCCGGACAACGCCGACGAGCCGCGCGGCCGCCAGGGCTCGCCCGGCAAGGTCGTGCTGCCCGAGGGCTGGCTGGACGACCCGGAGGACGCCACCGTCCCCGAGGGCGCCGACGAGCTGCACTCGGGTGGGTGACGTGGGCGTCCGCGCCGCCGCGGCGCTGACGTGTGCCCTCGTGCTGACCGGCTGCGGCTCGGTGGTCACCGGCGCCGCCCGTCCGCTGCGGGTCACCGACGTGGAGCGCGAGCTGGTGACGGGCTACTTCGCCGACCTCAACGAGGCGGGCTCGCAGGGCACGTCGGAGCAGCACGAGCTGCTCGGCGAGACCCAGCACCCCGACTTCCGCGACAACGGCTGCCAACTGCCCTCGGGCACCATCAGGGTGCAGCCGACCATGTCGACGCTGCGCCTGGACCCGGCGTGGGCGCCGCCCGGCCGGGACGAGCACCCGCGCGGTGTCGTGCTGGTCGTCGCGGTGACGCTGACCGTCGTGCAGGAGGGCGCCGAGATCGGCAGCCAGATCGGCTCGCAGCACGTCGTGCTGCTCAACGGCAAGGTCTACGGCTTCGCGCCCTGCGTCAATTGAGGTGACGCCGGCCCGGTCGACCACGCTGCGCGAACTTCGTGACCTTCGGATCACCGAATGTCACTAGTTCGGAGCAGTGCACAGTCAACCGGTCGAGGGAAATCCCTCAGTGACGCGTCCTGGCCGCTCAAGCGTCGCCTCGTATCAGACGACACCTTGGCAAGGAGGGAGGTGAGCGCGATGACCGCACTGCGACCCGAGGTCACCGACCCGGACAGCGACGGCGAGCCCGGCGTGGGCGTGCCCGCGGCCGAGAGCGAGGGCACCGGTCTGGTGCAGCTGCACGAGTCGATCGCCGCGCTGCTCGCCTCCCGGGGCCAGTGGCGGCAGGCGTACCAGCACCTGCGGTCCGCGTTCGACCTGGTCTACGCCGACCAGGACGAACAGCCACAGGTGCCCGAGCAGCTGCGCCGCGAGGTCGACCGGCTGCGCCGCGAGCACGCCGAGGCGCGGGAGCAGAGCCTCCGGGACAGCCTCACCGACAGCTACAACCGCAGGTACCTGGACGAGCGACTGGTCGCGATGGTCGCCGAGCGCGGCTCGACCACGTCCGGTCTCGCCATCGCGTTGATCGACCTCGACTGGTTCAAGCAGGTGAACGACACGTTCGGGCACCTGTTGGGTGACCGGGTGTTGCAGCGCGTGGTCGAGCTGCTCCAGGAGGAGCTGCCGGAGGGCGCGTTCTGCGCCCGCTACGGCGGGGAGGAGTTCGTCCTCGTGCTGCCGGGCGTCGAGCCCGCGTCGGCGGTGGAGATCGCCGAGGCGGCCCGCATGCGTGTCGAGCGTCACGCTTGGTCTTCGTTGGCGCCGGGTTTGCGAGTGACCGTCAGCATCGGGTTGGCCTACGAGCCGCCCTCGGCGGACTCGCCGGCGCGTCCGCCGACCGCCCCCGAGCAGCAGTTGCTGCACGCGGACAGCCTCCTCTACACCGCCAAGCAGTCAGGACGGAACGCCGTCGCCTACCGGGACAACGGCCGGGTCCGCCTCGCGGGTGCCGCTTCCGGGCGACGCGGGATAGCCGAATCGAGGGTCGCCGGTTACTGACACCGATCGGTAACTCACCCTTTCGGACGTAGTCTGCTGCGCGCAACCGAGTACGACCAACCCCTGTATCACCGGGAGTGGTCGTCAGGACTGGCGGTCATCCGTAGTATCGCCAAGGCAAGTGACACGCCGTTGGTGCAACCACTGTGTCCTCGCCGACGTCAACTCGTGATGACGACCGACTAATGACCGACGCTGAAGGGAGACCGGGTGCCCGACGAGCCCCGCCGTGGCGGCCCCGGACCCGGAGGTGACCAGGCCCCGCAGGAAGACCAGCCGACCGGCCGTCGTCGCAGGTCGCTGGACGCAGGCGGGCTGAGCGTGTCCGACCTGCTGGAGCAGCACAGCCGCACGAACATCCCCCGCCCGGTCCCACCCGGTCCGTCGGACACCGGCCGGCGCGCCGCGCCCGAGCCGGAGCCGCCCCGCAGACCCACGCCGCCCACGAACGGCAGGCACGCGCCCGAGGGCACGGGCCGCCGCGCCGCCCCGGAGCCGCCGCCGCGCAGGCAGGCGCCGGAGGACACCGGCACCAGGCCCCGGCCGGCGAACGGCGCACCCCCCGGACGCCGCCCCGCCGCTCCGCCGGACTTCTTCGCCCCGGCGAACGAGGGCACCGGCACCCGGACACCGCGCCCCGCGCCGGAGGACACGGGCGGACGTCGTTCCGCGAACGGCCACCGGCCCGCCGAGGCCGACCCGAGGCGTCCCGCGCCGCCCGCCGAGGTGGGCGGCGAGCCGAGCAGGCGGATCCCCGCCAACGGCCGGCCGCGTCCCGAGGGCGGCGCACCGCAGGACCCGTCGCGCCGGCTCGCCGAGGGCACCGGCCAACGCCCCCGCCCGGACCTCCCCGGCACGCCGCCGGGTCGACGGCCCGCGGAGGGCGCACCGCAGGGCTTGACGCCCGACGCGACCCGACGCGCGGCGGAGGGCGATGGACCGCGCAGGCGAGCCGACGATCCGGCTCCCGGCACATCCCGGCGTGCGGCGGACGGCGGCGGAGCGCGGCGGCACCCCGAAGACCTCACACCCGACGCGCCTCGGCGTGACGGCAGCGGACCCCGGCGACGCCCCGAAGACCCGCTCGACGCGCCCCGACGGGCGGCGGACGGCGTCGCGCCGCGGCGGCATCCCGACGAACTCCCGCCCGACGCGACCCGACGCCCGGCCGACGGCAGCGGACCACGGCGGCGACCGGACGAGACCGGACGCCGGCCCGCCGAGGGCGTGGGCGTCGAAGGCGCCGGCCGGCGGCTCGCGGACGGACCCCGGCCCGGTGAGAACACCGGCCGACGTCCGCGCCCCGGCGCTCCGGTCGACGGACCGCGTCGCCTCCCCGACGGCAGTGGACCGCGACCGCACCCCGAGGACCTGGCGCCGGGCACGCCTCGCCGCCTCGCGGACGGCAGCGGACCGCACGACCTGAACGGCGCACCCCGCCCCGGGGCGCGCCCACGTCCGGAAGACCCGCGCCGCGCGGCGGACGGCCCACGACCGGGCCTGCCCGGCGACGACCCGACGGGCCGCCGTCCGGACGCCAACGTCCCGCGCCGACTGGCCGATGGGCCACCCGTCCCACCGGTGGACGGCGGAGCCCCGCGCCGACTCGCCGACGGACCCCCCGCGCCGATCGACGGCGGCGCACCCCGGCGGCTCGCGGACGGCCCCCCGGTCCCGGTGGACGGCAGCGGACCGCGACGGCTCGCGGACGGACCGCCCCTCGACGGCAGCGGCCCCCGTCGGCTTGCCGATGGACCGCCCGTCGACGGCAGCGGACCGCGACGGCTCGCCGACGGTCCTCCGGCCGACGGCAGTGGTCCGCGACGGCTCGCCGACGGGCCGCCCCCCGTGCCGGCCGACGGCGGTGCGCCGCGGCCGGGTGGTGACGTGCCCGGGCGGAGGTTCGCCGAGGACGCCGCGCCCGACCAGGCGCCCCCCATCGCCGACCGCCTCGGCGCGCCCGGCCCGGAGCCCCGCGACGCCATCGACCCGGCCAGCCTGACCACGGAGATGGAGGCCATCAGCGACGACGTCAAGAAGCGTCGCGAGGTCGACCACACCCTGGCCCGGTTCTCCGCCGTCCACGACGAGCTGGCCGAGCAGGAGCGACTGCGCAAGGAACGCCGCCAGAAGCTCATGCCGTGGAAGGCCGACCACGACGAGGACGCCACCGAGTACGCCTCGCCGGTCGACGACCCGGAGCTCGACGGCCCGCGCCGGCGCGGCCGCACGGCCAAGCACAGCAAGATCGTCCGCTCGGTCAAGGTCGTCGCGCTGACCGCCGCCGTGCTGGTGTTCGTGTCCACCGGCCTCGGCTGGGGCGCGATGTTCTACATCGACAGCAAGATCACCGAGATCGACGCGCTGAACACCAACTCCGCCGCGGTGCACGAGGCGGAGAAGCAGCTCGGTGACGAGAACTTCCTCATCGTCGGCTCGGACACCCGGGCCGGGGCCAAGCCGCAGGACGGCGTCGGCGACTCCAGCGCCGAGCCGGGCGCGCGCTCGGACGTGCTGATGCTCGCCCACATCCCGGCGGACCGGAAGCGCATGGTCGTCGTCTCCGTGCCGCGCGACCTGCGCATCACGCGCCCCGCGTGCGAGCGGTGGGACCCGACCACGGGCGAGTACTCCGGCGAGCAGCTCGACGCCGAGGAGGGCGTCCGCGCCAACGAGCCGTACGCGGTCGGCGGGCCGCGGTGCGTCAGCAAGTTCATGACCGAGCTGACCGGCCTGGAGATCAACCACTTCATCAGCGTCGACTTCAACGGCTTCAAGGGCATGGTCGACGCGATCGGCACCGTGCCGGTGTGCGTGCCGAAGCCGATGAAGGACGACGAGCTGGGCGTGATCTTCGAGCAGCCCGGCAGGTTCGAGATCAACGGCGACAAGGCGCTCGACTACGTGCGGGCGCGCAAGGTCAACGGCGAGGTGTTCGGCGACTACGACCGCGTCACGCGGCAGCAGAAGTTCCTGTCCTCGTTGCTGCGCAAGGCGCTCTCGTCGGAGATCCTGCTGAACCCGAGCAAGCTCAACGCGTTCCTCAACGCGTTCGCCGCCTCGACCGTCGGCCAGAACATCGGCGTGAACGACATGCTGACGCTGGCGCAGTCGTTGCAGAGCCTGGAGGCCGGCCGGGTCACGTTCATCACCGTCCCGCACGAGACGTCCGAGGGTCCGACGCTGTCCAACGACGACAACGTGGAGTTGTTGAAGGAGGAGGACACCCGGAAGTTGTTCCAGGCCATCATCGACGGCACGCCGCTGCCGGAGGAGACGCCGGACGACACCGCGGACCAGGCCCAGGGTCAGGCGCAGACCCCCGCGCCGACCGGCCCGAAGCAGGGCAAGGTCATCGACCACAAGGGACTGAAGGTCCAGGTCCGCAACGGCGACCCGGACAACGCCGGCGCGGCCGGCCGGACCACGGCGGCGTTGCGGGAACTCGGCTACGACGTGGTGCTGCCCGGCGACGCGCCGCCCGCGGAGAAGACGGTGATCCTGTACGGGGCCGGCGCGGAGGACGCGGCGGCGACGCTGCACTCCTCGGTGCCCGGTGCGACGTTGCAGTTCCAGGCGAACATGGCCGGCGCGGTGCAGTTGCTGATCGGGCCGGGCTGGGACGAGGAGGTCCGCGCGCCGCAGGCGGCGGGCACCGACCCCGGCAAGGCGCAGGCGCCCGAGGACCTGCCCGTCGTCAACGCGGGGAAGGACCCCTGCGCCTGAGCCGACTGGACGTCTTGGGTTCACCACCGGTTCACCGGGGTGGGTCGCTACCGCTATGACCTGGCCGTAGGCTGTCGGCCATGCGTGAGGCCTACCATGACCGGCTCGGACAGCTCGCCGACCAGCTCGCCGACATGTGCGGCATGGCCGGTGACGCGATGGAGCGCGCGACCGCGTCCCTGCTCGAGGCGGATCTCGCCCTGGCCGAGCAGGTGATCGGCGACGACGCCAAGATCGACGACGTGCGCGCCGGCATCGAGGAGCAGGCGTACGCGCTGCTGGCGTTGCAGGCGCCGGTCGCGACCGACCTGCGCATCGTGCTGGCGGTGATCCACGCCGCCGAGAGCGTGGAGCGGATGGGCGACCTGGCGCTGCACGTGGCGAAGGCCGCGCGGCGCAGGCACCCGAACCCGGTGCTGCCGGACACGGTGCGGCCGTACTTCGCCGAGATGGGCCGCATCGCGGTCGAGCTGGCGCGGGAGGCGACGGACATCATCCGCACCCAGGACGTGGCGCGGGCGCGGTCGTTGGAGGACGCCGACGACGCGATGGACGACCTGCACCGGCACCTGTTCACCGTGATCATGGACCGGGAGTGGGCGCACGGCGTGCCGTCGGCGGTGGACACCACGTTGCTGGGCCGGTTCTACGAGCGGTTCGCCGACCACGCCGTGTCGGTCGCCAAGCGGACCGTCTTCGTGGTCACCGGGCGGATGCCCGGCTACCACCCGGCCGACGGGTCCTGACGCGCGTCAGCCGAGCAGGCCGTTCAGCTCCTGCGCGAGCTGGGCGGCGATGCGCGCGTTGTCGGCGGGGGCGTGGGTGAGCCACTTCCGCCCGTCCGGCCCCTGCCGCGTCTGCGACAGGTAGCGGCCCTGGTCGTTGTCGAACCAGGCGACCTGCGGCGCGCGCTGCTCCCGGCCGTGCCGGCCGCGGACCGTGACGCCGAACTGGCCCGCGCGCAGCCGGGGGCGTTCGAACACCGCCTCCAGCGCGCGGACCTGCGCGGACGCCGTCGAGCGCGGCGCCATGGCCTGGGTGAACGTGGCGTTGCCGAAGTCGTCGTCGCGGCGCGGCGGTGGCGGCGGCGCGGACGTGGGCATCGGCACGGTGATCGACTGGCCCGGGCCGGGCCGGGACGGGGGCACGAGGTCCACGATCGTGCGCAGCAACGCGGGCGCGCGCATCACGTCCACCTTGATCTGCCGGTCGTCCATCACGGCGAGCGCCGCCGTCTCGCCGGCCGCGCCGCCGCGCGCCAGCAGTTGGCGCTCGACGTTGCGGGCGTCCAGCGAGGCGACCGCGTTGAGGCAGAAGTCGAACCGCACGAGCAGGGTGAGCGCCTCCTCGACCTCGGGCGCGGCCCGGCCGTTCCGGGCCAGGCCGCGTGACTCCAGGTCGCGGTAGACGGCGTTGCGGATGCCGCGCCGCTCGTCGAGCGTCTGCCCGAGGTAGGGGAACTCGAACGGGTAGGGGCGGCTGCCGAGCTTGAGGTCCTCCCAGAGCATGTCGGCCGCCGCGTGGGACAGGGCGAACGAGAACACGCTCACCCGCCGATGACCGGCGGAGCGACCATGGTGCCGTCGCCGAAGACGTCCTCGGTCTCCACCAGGTAGGACGCGGCCTTGTGCTCCTTGTCCTCGTCGCCCTGGCCGCGCGCGCCCGCGGCGCCCGCGCCCATCCCCGCGCCCATGCCGCCGGGGCCGCCGCGGCCCGCCGCGCCCGCGCCGCCGAGACCGCCGCTGCCGCCGGGTCCGAAACCGGAGCCGGCGCCGGACCGGCCGGCCTCGCCGAGCGCGCCCGAGGCGCCGCCGGGCCCGAAGCCGCCCACGCCGCCCAGGCCGCCGCGACCGGCCGCCGCCAAGCCGCCGGGACCACCGCCACCGGGGACGCGGCCCATGCCGCCACCGCCGCCACCCCCGCCGGGGCCGCGGGTGCCGGGGCCGTTCGGCAGGCCGGGACCGGGACGTCCGCCGGGCGGGAAGGGCTGCCGGTTGGGGCCGCCGCCGGGCGGGAAGTAACCGGGCGGGTAGGGGCCGCCGCCACCGCCGCCGGGCAGGTTGGGGTTGCCGCCGCCGGGACCGGGCAGGGTCGTCGTGCCACCGCCGCCGGAGCCGTTCCAGCCGGACTGGTTGGTGTTGCCACCGCCGCCGCCACCGGTGCCGCCGCCCGTGCCGCCACCGCCGGGCACGCCGGCGTCGCCGAACCCGGAGCCGCTGCCCGTGCCGTTCCCGGTGCCGCTGGGGATGGTCGGCCGGCCGCCGATCTGCCCGTTGCCGTTCTGGCCGGGGTCGCCGCCGCCGCCCGTGCCGTCCATGGGCGGGGGCGGGGAGAAGGCGGGCATGGTGGAGCCCGACTCCTGGAAGTCCTGCGACATGGTTGTCATGACCTCGGCGGCCCGTTCGTGGGCCTGCTGCTTCTCCTCGAACTTCTGCTCGATCTTGTCGATCGTCTCGGCCCACTTGAACGGGTTGGGCTCGGAGAAGAACATCTTGTAGGCGTCGGCGGTGCTGAACTCGACCGGCTCGGGCATCGCGTTCTTCGCCTGCTCGGCCGCGGTGCTCTGGGCGTACAGCTTGTTGCCGGTGAGCTGCGCGCCCTGCGCCGCGTTGCCGGACCAGGTGGCCACGTTGGTGAAGTAGCCCTGCGCCGCCTCCGCCGCCGAGCCCTGCCAGGCGCCCTTGCTCGCGGCGGTCGCGCTGGTCAGGTTGGCCTGCAGCTCGGCCAGCGTGTTACCGATCTTGGTCCACGCCTCGCCCTGCTCGTTGGCCGTGCTCGGGGCCATGTTCGTGGTGACCATGTCCTTGAGGGTCTTGTGGTCGTAGCCCAGGTAGTGCGAGCCGGCGGGGACGAGCGGCGGCCGGTAGTTCTCCACCACCTGCTCGAGCTGCTGCTCCTGGTCCCGCTGGTACTGCGCGGACTGCTGCTTGTAGCGGATGTAGTCGTCGAGCGTCGTGATGGCGCCGAAGATCCCCGGGTTCTCGGCGCGCGCGCGTTCGTACTCGGCGCGCAGTTGGGCCTCGGTCTGCCCGGCGTAGGTGACCTGGGTCGCCTGGCTGTTGCCCTGCGGCGACGGCGGCGGCCCGGACGGCGGCTGCGAGTTCGGCGGCGTCACGACGTTCTCCCCCCTCGGGTTACTTGGGCAGCTTCGGTTCGATGGCGTTGGCGATCTTGGTGGCGGTCTCGCACGCCTCGGCGAGGTTGGCCCGCGAGGAGGTGATGACATCGACCCTGGAAGTCGGGGTCACCTCGACGGCCACCAGGCACGACCGGTCGGTGCCGGGGGCTTCGACGAGCCTGGCCTTGCGCGAGCCGACGGTGATGTCGGACTTCTGCCCGTCACCCGTGGCGTCGGCGATGGCGAGTTCGGGCTGCTTGGTGAGCCCGACCGCCCCGGTGTCCCCGTAGTCGGCCCCGCACTCCTTCTCGTCGACCGCCTCGATGTTCGACAGGCTCAGTTGCGACGCCACGGACTCGAGGACCGCGCACGAGTCGAAGTCGGCCAGGGAGTCGCCGCCACCGGACGGCTTCGTGGTGGTGGTCGCCTTCGACGTCTGCCCGGTCGACGCCGACCCCTCGGGTCCCGGCGTGGGGGTTCCCTCGGTCGTGCAGCCGGTGGCGACCACGCCCAGCACCGCCAACGACAGCACGACGCGAGCCGACAATCCCTTGATCAAGTCTCCACCCTCAGTAGCGCTTGTAGGTGCTCGCGTTCGAGTCGTCCACCTGGCCGTAGTTCTCGATCGCCTTCTGCAACGCCTCCCGCGCTTCCGCCAACGCGGACTGCAACTGCTTGATCGCCGGAATGATGCCGGTCGTCCCGGCACCACCTTCCGCGCTCTCCTGGTTATAGCGCGCCATGGCGGTGCCGTCAGGACTGGTACCGAGTTTCGTCTCCTGACGAAGACGGCCGACCTGGGTGTCCAGCCTCGAGAGATCCCGCTCGGCGCTGTCGATCGCCTTCAGGTAGGCCTGGGCGCCTTCCTCGCTGATGGCGAACGAGCCCGACTCGGCGGCCTGCTTCAGGCCCACCATGTTGGCCGTCATAGCCTGCATGGACTGTGCGCTCCACGCACCTTCCGCCGCCACGGTTACCCCCTGCGAGTCCGCCGATCCCAGCCGTCACGGTACCTCCGAAAGGAGGACCATGTCTCGATTTTGACGGTCGCGGCGGACGGCCGGTTCCCCCTGTCACCCGAACGCGCGGAGGCCCTCCCACCGCTGGTGGGAGGGCCTCCGGACGCCGGAGCGGTGATCAGCCGAAACGGCCCGAGATGTAGTCCTCGGTGGCCTTCTGGCTCGGGTTGGAGAAGATCTTCTCCGTGTCGTCCACCTCGATCAGCCGACCGGGCTGACCGACACCCGGCAGGTTGAAGAACGCGGTCTGGTCGCTGACCCGCGCCGCCTGCTGCATGTTGTGGGTCACGATGACGATCGTGTACTCCTTCTTCAGCTCGGTGATCAGGTCCTCGATCGCGAGCGTGGAGATCGGGTCCAGCGCCGAGCACGGCTCGTCCATCAGCAGCACGTCCGGCTGCACGGCGATCGCCCGCGCGATGCACAGCCGCTGCTGCTGACCGCCGGACAGGCCGCCGCCGGGCCGGTCGAGGCGGTCCTTGACCTCGTTCCACAGGTTCGCCCCGCGCAACGACCGCTCGGCCACCTCGTCGAGCTTCTTCTTGTTCCGCTCGCCCGCGAGCTTCAGGCCCGCCACCACGTTGTCGCGGATCGACATCGTCGGGAACGGGTTGGGGCGCTGGAACACCATGCCGATGGTCCGGCGCACCTGCACCGGGTCGACCGAGGACGCGTAGATGTCCTCGCCGTCCAGCAGGACCTTGCCCTCCACCCGCGCGCCGGGCGCCACCTCGTGCATGCGGTTCAGCGACCGCAGCACGGTGGACTTCCCGCAGCCGGACGGGCCGATGAACGCCGTCACGTTCTTCGGCGGCACGGCGAGCGAGACACCGTCCACGGCGTGGAACTTGCCGTAGTACAGGTTGAGGTCTTTCACGTCGATGCGCTTGGCCATGACCGCCCGCTCACTTCGTCTTCGGAGCCAGCCACCGCGAGATCACGGTCGCCAGCAGGTTGAACAGCGTGATGATGATGACCAGGGTGATCGCCGCACCCCAGATCCGCTCGAAACCGGCCTGCGTCGGGTTGTTCCGCTCCGCCGTCATGAGCAGCGGCAGCGACGCCATCGGTCCGTCGAACAGGTTGTAGTTGATGTACGGCGCGTAGGCGGCCAGCACGAGCACCGGCGCGGTCTCGCCCATGACGCGGGCCAGGGCCAGCATGATGCCGGTGATGATGCCGGACAGCGCGGTCGGGATGACGACCTTCACGATCGTCTTCCACTTGGGGATGCCGAGCGCGTAGGACGCCTCGCGCAGCTCGTCCGGGACGATCTTCAGCATCTCCTCGGTGGTCCGCACGATCACCGGCACCATCAGCAGCA
Organism: Actinosynnema sp. NPDC004786; assembly: GCF_053601135.1. NCBI lineage: Bacteria > Bacillati > Actinomycetota > Actinomycetes > Pseudonocardiales > Pseudonocardiaceae > Actinosynnema > Actinosynnema sp. NPDC004786. The sequence continues at coordinate 266,289 of NZ_JBSGBG010000001.1, forward strand.
CCAGGGCGAGCGACACCGCGAAGGCGCTGCGGCCGAAGCCGAAGTACGTGATCCACAGCGTGTAGACGAACAGCGCGGCCACGATGGACGGCACACCGGTCAGGATGTCGACCATGAACGTGGTGGCGCGCGACAGCCTGGACCGGCCGCCGTACTCCACCAGGTAGATGCCGACGAACAGGCCGATCGGCACGGACAGCACGCCGCACACCAGGCCCTGCACCAACGTGCCGTAGATGGCGTGGTAGACGCCGCCGCCCTGCTGGCGGGACAGCAGGCCGGACAGCGACTTCTGCCACCAGTCGCCGTCCAGCACGACCGGGAAGCCGCGCTGGACGACCACGAACAGCACCCAGATCAGCGGCACGATCGCGATCAGGAACGCCCCGTAGACCAGGGCGCTCGCGACGGCGTTCTTGACCTTGCGCGCGGCGCTGACGCTCTGGAACGTCGGCGGCGTGGCCAGGCGGTTCAGGTCCGCCGTGTCGGTCGTCATTCGTACTCCTTGTGACCGGCGACGATGGACCGGGCGATGGCGTTGACGCCGAACGTCAGCACGAACAGCACCAGGCCGGCGGCGATGTAGGCGCCCGCCGTGCGCGGGTCGTTGAACTCGGGGGCGGCCAGCGCGATCTTGGACGCGAACGTCGCGCCGCCGTCGAACAGGCTCCACGTGAACGCCGCGCCGGTGCCGCTGAGGATGATCGTCAACGCGATCGTCTCGCCGAGCGCGCGGCCGAGGCCGAGCATCGAGGCGCTGACGTAGCCCGCCTTGCCGAACGGCAGCACGGTGGTCCGCACGACCTCCCACTTGGTGGCGCCCAGGGCGATGGCGCCCTCGATGTGGGTGACGGGCGTGCGGTCGAACACCTCGCGGCTCACCGCGGTGATGATCGGCAGGATCATCACCGCCAGCACGATGCCGGCGGTGAAGATGGTGCCGCCCAGCTCGATGCTGACGTTGCCCTCGGCGAACAGCGGGATCCAGCCCAGCGTCGAGGTCAGCCACTCGCCGATCGGGGTGAGCACGGGGCCGAGCACGAGCAGGCCCCACAGGCCGAAGATGATCGACGGCACGGCGGCCAGCAGGTCGATGACGTAGGCGAACGGCCGGGCGAGCCGGCGGGGCGCGTACTGGGTGAGGAACAGCGCGATGCCCAACGCGATCGGCATCGCGATGACCAGCGCGAACGCCGACGACACCACGGTCACCAGGAGCAGGTCCAGGATGCCGTAGCGCATGTTGTTCACGTCGCCGGTCGACCACTCGCGGCTGGTCAGGAAGTTGACCTTGTCCAGCGCGAGCGACGGGATGGCCTGGAGCAGCAGGAAGATGCCGATCGCCGCGATCAGGACCACGATGAAGATGCCCGAGCCCGTGGCCAGGCCGGCGAAGATCCGGTCACCCGGCCGGACGACAGTCTTCCGATCGGCTTCCGTGGTCGGGGGAATCGGAGCCTCCGAGGCGGGTCGGGCAGCCGGAACGCCCTCACGGGCACCGGTCGTGCCGGTGCCCGCGGGGCGTGGGGCCACTGTGCGGTCGTTCATCGCAATGGCGTTCCCGGGAAGTGTGCCGGCCTGGTCAGGCGATGGCGTTGATGGCGGTCAGCAGCTTGTCCTGGAAGGCCTTGGGCAGCGGAGCGTAACCCGCGTCCGCCAGTCCTTCCTGGCCCGTGGTCGCCGCGACCGTGAGGAACGCCTTGAGGGCCTTCGCGGTGTCGGCGTCGTAGCCCTTCGAGCAGACGATCTCGTAGGTGGCCAGCAGCAGCGGGTAGGCGCCCGCGGTGGTGGAGCCGTAGATCGACTTGAGGTCGAGGACCAGGTCGTTGCCCGTGCCCTTGATCTGCGCGCCGTCGATGGCCTTGCCGACCGTCTCGTCGGTCAGCTCGACCGGGCCGGAGCCGTTGTCGATCTTGGCGATGGACAGCTTGTTGTCCTGCGCGAACGACAGCTCGACGTAGGTGATGGCGCCGTCGACCGAGCCCGCGGCCTGCGCGACGCCGGCGGACTTCTCCTTGCCCTCGCCGACACCGCCCTTGAACTGCTTGCCCGCGCCCTGCGTCCAGGCGCCCTTCGAGGCGGTCTCCAGGTAGAGCTGGAAGTTGTCCGTGGTGCCGGACTCGTCCGAGCGGTAGACGACCTTGATGTCCTTGTCCGGCAGCGACGCGCCGCTGTTCAGCGCGGCGATGGCCGGGTCGTTCCACTTCTTGACGCCGCCGTTGAAGATCTTGGCCGCGACCTCGGCGTTGAGCACCAGGTCGGTGACGCCCTCGAGCTTGTAGCCGAGCGCGACCGGGCCGAACACGAGCGGCAGGTTCCAGGCCGGGTTGCCCTTGCAGCGCTCGGCCGCGCTCGCGACCTCGCCCTTGCTCTCGGACAGCGGCGAGTCGGAGCCCGCGAAGTCCACCTGGCCGCCGATGAACTGCTTGACGCCGGCGCCGGAGCCCTGCGCGTTGTACGCGACGTTCGAGCCGGAGCACTGCTGCTGGTAGGCCTGCACGAACGTGTCGATCGCGTTCTTCTGCGCCGAAGAACCCTCACCGGTCAGGTTCGACTTGCCACCGCACTCGACCGGGGTCGACGACTGGCCGGCCGCCGAGGTCGAGCCCCCGCCGGCGGTGGTGTTGTCATCGCTGCCACACGCGGTGAGCAGAAGCGCACCGGCCGCGATCAGGCCGAGAACGGCGCCGTGTCGCTTGGTCTTCACCTGAGGTCCTCCAGCTGCGGAAGCGGATTCGCGGCGCACCTCGGCCGCTCGACACGGACGGTAGGCAGCGAGGGTGGACACGCGCAGAGGAGGAAATGAACGGAAGGTGAACACCGCACGGGAAGTGACCGAGTACACCGCCTTTTGGGTGTCCCGTGACCTGCACGTTTGCATGGCGTGATGGGTTTGTCACTACCGGGCGTATTGGACGTCGGAGTCCCATCGGCGGAACCCCAACCGGGTGTACACGGCCAGTGCCGCCGCGTTGTCGGACTCGACGTAGAGCATCACCTCGGTGAGGCCCGCGTCGCGCAGGTGGGCCAGCCCGGCGAGCGTGATGGCTTTGCCGAGACCGCCGCCCTGCGCGTCCGGGTCCACGCCGACCACGTAGACCTCGCCCAGCTCGGCGGTGTGCGCCTTGGTCCAGTGGAAGCCGAGCAGCCGCCCGTCCGCGTCCACGGCGAGGAGGAACCCGGCCGGGTCGAACCAGGGCTGCTCCTCCTTGTCGCGCACGTCCTCGATGCTCATGGCGCCCTGCTCGGGGTGCCACGAGAACGCCCGGTGGTTGACGTAGACGACGGCCGCCTCGTCCCGGCCGGGCACGAACGGGCGCAGCGAGACGCCGTCCGGCAGCACGGGCTCGGGCAGTTCGGCGTCGAGGGCGCGGCGCAGCCGCAGCAGCTCGCGGACCTTGCGGAAGCCGAGCTTCCCGGCCAGCGCGGCGGCGCCGGGGTGGCCGCCGTGCGACCAGACCCGGACGGGCTTGGCGCGGTCGGCCAGCGCCTCGACCAGGGCCGTGCCGACGCCGCGCCGGCGGTGGTCGGGGTGGACGGCCAGCTCGGCGACCTCGTTGCCGTCGGCGTCGCCGAACACGTCCAGGTGCAGGTAGCCGACCAGGGCCGCGCCCTCGCGGGCCAGCAGGTGGCGGCTGCCGCGCGCGTCGGGGCGCAGGCGCAGGGTCACGGCCTCGCCGACCGGGGCGACGCCGTCGGCGGCTTCGGCGGCCCCGAGCAGGTCCGAGACCTCGGCGGCCTGCTCGGGGGTGACGCTCTCGTACCAGGTCAGATCCACGCCACGAAGGTAGTGGAACCACCCGCGGCCGTCGCGCCGCGGCGGCGATCAGGCGCGGAAGATCAGCTCGGCCTCGTCGATCGTGGTCTCCGGCAGGTCGACGTGGTGCTCGACGCGGCGGGTGCTGCCCGGCCGCGGCGGGCGGACGAACTTGTAGCCCACGTTGCGCACGGTGCCGATCAGGGACTCGTGCTCGGGGCCGAGCTTGGCGCGCAGCCGCCGGACGTGCACGTCCACCGTGCGGGTGCCGCCGAAGAAGTCGTAGCCCCAGACCTCCTGGAGCAGCTGGGCGCGGGTGAACACGCGGCCCGCGTGCTGCGCCAGGTACTTCAGCAGCTCGAACTCCTTGTAGGTGAGGTCGAGCGGGCGGCCGCGCAGGCGCGCGGTGTAGGTGGCCTCGTCGATGACCAGCTCGCCGAGCTGCAGCGAGCCGTCGCCGCCGGGCTGGGTCGCGCCGCGCCGGGAGCGCACCAGGCGCAGCCGGGCGTCCACCTCGGCGGGGCCGGAGGTGGGGAGCAGGATCTCGTCCACGCTCCAGTCGGAGTTGACCGCGACCAGGCCGCCCTCGGTGACGACGGCCACCACGGGCACGTCCACCCCGCTGGAGTCCAGCAGGCGGCACAGGCTGCGCGCGCCCACCAGGTCGGTCCTGGCGTCGACCAGGACGATGTCGTGCGGGCCGGCCTCCAGCAGCGCGGAGACCTCGGGCCGCAGCGGGCGGACCTCGTGCGGCAGGAGCGACAGCGCGGGGAGAACCGCCTCGGGATCGGAGTCGGTGGTCAGCAGCAGCACGTCGATGCTCATCGCGGCGCCCTCTCGTTCGGCCGGTGCGTGGTCACCGACCAGGCACAGGCGAAGTACGGTGACCGGGCCCCGTTGCCTGCGGATGACGGAGACAATACCGGTGCAACCCACGAAAGACCCAGGTCAGCAGGACCGGGTCACAGTTGTTTCCACAAGCGTCACGCCTGTTACATCCATGTCACACGACGCCGTCCTCCTGCACGGGGTGCACGTGAGGTCGTCACGCTCCGTGACGGATCTCGCATTCGTGGTGGGCCACGGCTTCACCAACCACGTCCGCAAGCCGTTCGTCGCCCGCGTGCTGCGCCGGTTCGCCGGGCACGGCGGGGTCGTCGCGCTCGACTTCCGGGGCCACGGCCGGTCGGGCGGGCGCTCCACCGTCGGGGGCGACGAGGTGCACGACCTCGCGGCCGGGGTTTCGCTGGCCCGCGACCTCGGGTACCGGCGGGTGGTGACGGTCGGTTTCTCCATGGGCGCGTCCATCGCGCTGCGCCACGCGGGCCTGCACGACGACCGCCCGGACGCCGTGGCGGCGGTCAGCGCGCCGTCGCGCTGGTGGATCCGCGAGACGGCGGCCATGCGCCGGGTGCACTGGCTGCTCGAGCAGCCGCACGGCAGGCTCGCCGCCCGCGCGCTGGGCGTGCGCCTGGGCCCGCCGTGGCGCACACCGCCGGAGAGCCCGCTGGAGGTCGTGCACCGGATCCCGCCGACTCCGCTGCTCATCGTGCACGGCGAGCTGGACCACTACTTCGGCCCGGCGCACGCGGTGGCGCTGCACCGGGCCGCGGGCGGCGACGCGGAGCTGTGGCTGGAGCCCGGCGTGCGGCACGCCGAGTCCGCCATGACGCCCGCTCTGGTAGACCGGATCGCGACCTGGCTGGACGACCGAACGTCCGGACGACCGACGAAGGGCAGCCGATGACCGCGACCGAGACCCGGCGCCGCCGTCCCGCGCGCGGCCGCAAGCTGATCATCGCCGTGCTGGTGGTGGGCGGGCTGCTGGTCGCGGCCGACTTCGGGCTGGCCGCGGCGGGCGAGTACCAGGTCGCGCAGAGGATGCGGCAGAAGTTCGGGCTGAGCGAGGACCCGTCGGTCCGGATCAACGGCTTCCCGTTCATCACCCAGGCCATCGCCGGCGACTACCGCGACATCGAGATCAGCGCCACCGGCGTGCCCGTCCGCGACCAGCTCCGGGACCTGGAGATCCGGGCGAACCTCCACCACACCCGCATCGGCCTGTCCGACCTGCTGTCGGGCAACACCCGCGGCGCGAAGATCGACCAGGTGCGGGGCAGCGTCAAGATCAAGGCCAACGACCTGAACCGCCTGGTCAACCAGGTCACGCCGTTCACCGACATGGCGATCGAACCGGACCGCCGGGCCGAGCCGCCCGCCGGGCAACAGCCGGACCCGACGGTCGCGGCGGTGAAGCTGTCCGGCAACACCAAGGTGGCCGGCCGCAGCCTGCGCATCACCGCCTACGGCACGGTGTCGCTGGTCAACGGCCAAGTTGCGATCGCTATGACCGACGTCGAGCTGGACGACAGGGCGCTGGAAGGGCTGGACGCGGTGCTCGGCGTGGTGCGCGAGGCGCTGAGCGTGACCATCGACCCCGGCTCCCTCCCCTTCACCGTGACGCCCACGGCGGTCAAGGTGGAGAGCGGCGCGTTCACCGTCGAGGGCGCCATCAACGACATCCCCCTGGACGAGGGCGGCAACCGGTGACGACGGGCGTGTGGGCGCTGCTCGGCGCGGTGGCGCTGGTGGCCGTGATCGCGGTGGCGCTGCGCCTGCGGGACGGGCGGGTGCGGGCCGCCAGGCCGGTCGCGGCCCTGCCCGCGCCCGTCCGGGACCTGCTGGACGGGCGGACGCCGGTGACCCTCGTTCAGCTCTCCACCGAGTTCTGCGCCACCTGCCGGCAGACCCGGTCGCTGCTGGAGGACCTCGCGGACCGCACCGAGGGGCTGCGGCACGTGGAGCTCGACGTGACCGACCTGCCCGACGTCGCGGCCGAGCTGGGCGTGCTGCGCGCGCCGACCACGCTGGCGCTGACCCCGGCCGGCGCGGAACTGCTGCGGGTCGGCGGGATCCCGAAGCCGGACCCGTTGATGGCGGCATTGCGCCCACACCTGCCTGGACCGTTCGGGTGATCCTGCGGCCTCCCACCTGATGGACGCCACTCCCGACAGCAGGGACGACCGGCTACCCTCGGGACCATGACCACGCTGCTGACCAAGCGACTCGCGGTGGACCTGTGCCGCGTGCGCAGCAGCCTGTGTCGCGCGACGCGCTGACCGGGCGGTCCCCGGCGGCGCCGCAGGCCCTTGACGGGCGTGCGCGGCTGCCCTAACACCGCCTGAGACGGACTGCCTGTCTTGTCCACCGTCAGGAGGTCGCCGTGCCCGCAGGAACCACCGCCACCGCACCCGCCGCCAAGGACGCGCCGGTCGACCCCCGCGGCCCGCGGTTCAGCGCCTGGATCACCACCGCCATCCTGGCGGTCGTGCTGCTGACCGGGTCGTGGCGGCTGCTCGCCGCGCAGACCGTGCTGTTCGGGATGTGCGCGTTCATCTCGCTCAAGCTCAACCCGTGGGGCCACGTGTACCGGTTCGCGGTGCAGCCGAGGATCAAGCCGACGACCGAGCGCGAGGAGGCCGCCCCGCTGCGGTTCGCGCAGGGCGTCGGGTTCGTCTTCGCGCTCACCGGCACGATCGGCTACGCCACCGGCCTCACCGCGCTCGGAGTCGTCGCGACGTCCGCCGCGCTGGTCGCCGCGCTGCTCAACGCCGCGGTCGGCCTGTGCCTGGGCTGCGAGATGTTCCTGCTCCTGCGCCGCTACGCGCCCGCGCTCGCCCGACCCCAGTGACCTAAGTCGCACTAGAACGAAGAATTGGGAGCAGCTCGATGAGCCGTGAAGACGTCCTGGTCTCGGCCGCCTGGTCCGAGGAGAACCTCAACACGCCCGGCGTGGTGTTCGTCGAGGTGGACGAGGACACCACCGCCTACGACGGTGGCCACATCCCCGGCGCGGTGAAGATCGACTGGAAGAACGAGCTCCAGGACCCCGTCCGCCGCGACTTCGTGGACCGCGAGGGCTTCGAGAAGCTGCTGTCCGCCAAGGGCATCGCCAACGACGACACGGTCATCCTCTACGGCGGCAACAACAACTGGTTCGCCGCCTACGCGTACTGGTACTTCAAGCTGTACGGGCACGACTCGGTGAAGCTGCTCGACGGCGGCCGCAAGAAGTGGGAGCTGGACGGCCGCCCGCTGGACAAGGAGCAGGTCGAGCGCCCGGCCACCGAGTACAAGGCCCAGGAGCAGAACCTCGCGATCCGCGCGTTCCGCGACGAGGTCGTGGACGCGATCGGCAAGAAGAACCTGGTCGACGTGCGCTCGCCCGACGAGTTCTCCGGCAAGCTGCTCGCGCCCGCCCACCTGCCGCAGGAGCAGGCGCAGCGCGCCGGCCACATCCCGAGCGCGATCAACGTGCCGTGGAGCAAGGCGGCCAACGAGGACGGCACGTTCAAGTCGAACGAGGAGCTGGCCGAGATCTACGGCGAGGCCGGCTTCGACGGCTCGCGCAAGACGATCGCCTACTGCCGCATCGGCGAGCGCTCGTCGCACACGTGGTTCGCGCTGCACGAGCTGCTCGGCCACGAGGACGTGAAGAACTACGACGGTTCCTGGACCGAGTACGGCTCGCTGGTCGGCGTGCCCGTCGAGCTCGGCAGCGGCAAGGAGGACTGACATGAGCTTGGACGGTTGCGGCGCGCCCCAGCAGGGGGTCGACATCCAGGTCGGCGCGAACGAGGTCGTGCTGAGCGGCAAGGTGCGCGCCGAGGGCGCGCCGGTCGGCGGCGCGTTCGTGCGGCTGCTGGACGCCTCGGGCGAGTTCACCGCCGAGGTCGTCTCCTCGGCCGACGGCGACTTCCGGTTCTTCGCCGCGCCGGGCACGTGGACGATCCGCGCGCTGCACCGGTCCGGCAACGGGCAGGCGTCGGTCAACGCGGAGGGGCCGGGCGTGCACCCGGTCGAGGTCGCGGTGGCCTGAGTCCGGGAGCGCACGGGCTGCCCCCGGCGCTACCCCTCGCCGACCCCGGTGGCGTTCGCCACCGGGGTCGGCGGCTTCCCGGGTCCGACGCCTAGACTGGCCGGGTGGAACACTTCTTCACCGGGTTGCTGGTCCTCGTGTCCCTGCTGGTCGTGTGGTTCGCCGGCTACGTGGTGTACCGCCTGTTCTCCGACCAGCGGTGAGCGACAACGGGCCCGTTCCGGGCAGTGGTGACGCGGCCGTGCAGGCCGCCGCGGCACGCGCGTCGGTGACCGGCGCGCGCAACCTGCCGCAGTTCGACGACCTGCCGATCCCCGCGGACACGGCGAACCTGCGCTCCGGCCCGTCGCTGCACGACGCGTGCCTGGCGCTGCTGCCGCTGGTGGGCGTGTGGCGCGGCGAGGGCGAGGTCGTGTACCCGACGATCGACGGCCCGTTCCGGTACGGGCAGCAGATCACGTTCGCGCACGACGGCCGGCCGTTCCTGTACTACGAGGCCCGCGCCTGGCTGCTGGACGAGAACGGCGGCGTGATCCGCCAGGCGGCGCGCGAGACCGGCTTCTGGCGGCCGCAGCCGGACGACACGATCGAGGTGCTGCTCACGCACAACACCGGGATCGTGGAGCTGTACTACGGCAAGCCGCGCACCCAGACGTCGTGGGAGATCTCCACCGACGCGGTGGTCCGCACGGCGACGGCCAAGGAGGTCACCGGGGCGCAGCGGCTGTACGGCATCGTCAACAACGGCGACCTGGCGTACGTCGAGGAGCGGGCCATGGTGGGTCAGCCGCTCCAGCCGCACACGTCCGCGCACCTCAAGCGCGTCGTCGGGTAACCGGTCCGCGGCGGGGCCGTTCGCCGGCGCCCGCTGCGGCTTGGGTTGTTCAACAATCCTCATCTACTCTGGACGCATGCGGCTGCGGCGTTGCGGCACCGACGCGGTGCTCGTCGAGGTGGGCTCGCCCGGCGAGGTGGAGGCGGTGCGCGCCGCGGTCGCGGCGGCGGAGCTGCCCGACGTGGTCGAGCTGGTGCCGGCCGCCCGCACGGTCCTGGTCGTGACCAGGCCGGGCGGCCTGCGCGCGGTCCGCGACGTGCTGGCCGCCGCCGACCCGGCGCACGCGGCCCTGGCGGAGGGGGCCGAGGTCGTCATCCCGGTCCGCTACGACGGCCCCGACCTGGACCTGGTCGCCGAGACCGCGGGCCTGACCGCCGCCGAGGTGGTCGAGCTGCACGCGGGCGCGCGCTACCGGGTCGCGTTCTGCGGGTTCGCCCCCGGCTTCGCCTACCTGACCGGCCTGCCCGAGCCGCTGCGCCAGCCGCGCCTGGACTCGCCGCGCACCCGGGTCCCGGCGGGCTCGGTGGGCGTGGCCGGCGAGTACACCGCCGCCTACCCCCGTGCCACGCCCGGCGGCTGGCGGCTGATCGGCCGCACCGACGCGCCGCTGTTCGACCCGCGCCGCGCCGCGCCCGCCCTGCTCACCCCCGGCGACCGCGTCCGCTTCGAGGCCGTCCGGTGAGCCCAACGCCCGGAACGCGCGTGTCCTGCGTTCGGAACACCCGGGTTGAACGCCCGCGCACGCTCACCGTCCTGCGCACCGGCCCGCAGGCCCTGGTCCAGGACCTCGGCCGGCCCGGTCACGCGCACCTCGGCGTGCCGCCCTCCGGCGCGCTCGACCCGCCCTCCCTCACGCTCGCCAACCGCCTGGTCGGCAACCCCGAGGACGCCGCCTGCCTCGAAGTGCTCCTCGGCGGCCTGGCCCTGCGCGCCAACGCCTCCTGCACGGTCGCCGTCACCGGCCCGTCCACCCCGACCCTGGTCAACGGCGTCCTGCGCGACCCGCCGCTGCACCTGGCGCCGGGCGACACCCTCGTCCTCGGCACGCCCCGCGGCGGCCTGCGGTCCTACGTCGCGGTGTCCGGCGGCATCGCCGTCCCGGCCGACCTGGGCAGCCGCGCCACCGACCTGCTCTCCGGCCTCGGCCCGGCCCCGCTGCGCCCGGACGACGAGCTGCCGCTGGGCGACCCGACCGGCGTGCCGGTGGGCGTGGACGTGCTGGTGCCGCGGCACGTCCCGGACGAGCTGGTCGTGCCCGTCGTGCCGGGTCCCCGCGACGACTGGTTCGACGACCCCGTGCGCCGGCTCGCCGCCGGCCGCTGGACGGTCTCCGAGCGCAGCAACCGCGTCGGGTTGCGCCTCACCGGCACGGCGCTGGAGCGGACCGCCGACCGGGTCGGGCGGGAGCTGCCGAGCGAGGGCCTGGTCACCGGCGCGGTGCAGGTGCCCGCCGACGGCCGGCCCGTCGTCTTCCTCGCCGACCACCCCACGACCGGCGGTTACCCGGTGATCGGCGTGGTCGCGCCGGAGGCGCTGCCGCTGCTCGGCCAGGCCGCGCCGGGCACGCGGCTGCGGTTCGCGCCCCGAACCTGAGCGCGCGGCCGAACGGACGCAATTGGTCTAGACCCATTGTCAAGGCGGGCGGCACGACTTACGTTCGGAGGCGTTCGGCAAGCGCACGACCAGGCCGCCGTGGTTCTCGACTGATCCCTTATTCGAGAGGCACACCCTGATGCGCCGACCAGCCATCGCGCTCGTGGCCTTAGCCCTGGCCACCGCAGCGCTGTCCGCACCGGCCGCCGCCGCGACCGGTCCGACCGCCACGTTCAGCAGGACCGGCACCACGGGCAAGTTCGTGGTCGCCAACCCCACGACCGCCGCCGTCTCCGGCTGGTCGATCAAGTTCGACCTGCCGCCCGGCGTCACCGTCAGCGGCGCGCAGCACGCCACCACCACCCAGACCGGCACGCGGGTCACCCTGACGCCCGCGTTCTACATCAACTCGATCCCGGCGGGCCGCACCACCGACCCGTACAGCCCGACGTTCACCCTCAGCCAGGCCGTCGACCCGACGACCTGCACGATCAACGGCGCGAGCTGCGACGGCAGCGGCCCGCCCCCACCGCCGCCCGCGCCGACCACCGCCGACTTCAGCCTCGCCGGCTCGACCGGCAGGTTCGTCGTGAACAACAACACCGACGCGGTGCTCGCCGACTGGTCGATCACGTTCACGCTGCCCGCCGGCGTCACGGCGAGCAACGCGCAGCACGCCACGATCAGCCAGACCGGCGCCACCGTCACGCTCAACCCGGTGCACTACAACCGGAGCGTGGCGGCACGGCGGTCCACCGAGCCCTACAGCCCCACGTTCACGCTGAGCGCGGCCGTCGAACCGGTCACCTGCCGGGTCAACAACGCCAACTGCGACGGCACGCCCGACACCCCGCCCACGCCGCCCGCCAACCTGCACTCGCCGGTGAAGACGACCAGGACCGTCTCCCTGGCGTGGACGGCGTCGGCCCCGGGCTCCCTGCCCGTCGCCGGCTACGAGGTCTACAACGGCTCCGCCCTGGCCGCCTCGGTCACGTCCACCGGCGCCACCGTCACCGGGCTCACCCCGAACACGGCGTACACCTTCACGGTGAAGGCCAAGGACACCAAGGGCACGCTGTCCACCGCGTCCAACGCGGTGTCGGTGACCACCAACAACCCCGCGGACGACACCCAGCCGCCGTCCGCGCCGGCCAACCTGCGCAGCACCGCGAAGGACGCCGGCAGCGTCACGCTGAGCTGGGACGCGTCCACCGACAACCGGGGCGTGGCCAACTACGACGTCTACCAGGGCGACTCGGTCCGGGCGACGGTCACCGGCACGACGGCGAAGGTCGACGGGCTGTCACCGTCCACCGAGTACACCTTCACGGTCCGCGCCCGCGACCTGTACGACAACGTGTCCACCGCGAGCCGGGCGATCACCGTGTCCACTTCGGACATCGTGAACGGGTACGCGCGGGTCGGTTACTTCGTGCAGTGGGGCATCTACGGCCGCCAGTACTTCGTGAAGAACCTGGACACCAGCGGCACGGCGGCCAGGCTGACCCACCTGAACTACGCGTTCGGCAACATCGACCCGGTCAACCTGACGTGCCTGCACGGCGTCACCAAGGGCACCTCGTCCAACCCGCAGGACCCCAACCAGGGCGACGGCGCGGGGGACGCGGAAGCCGACTACAGCAGGCCGTTCGGCGCGGCGCAGTCCGTGGACGGCGTCGGCGACACCGGCTGGGAGCCGCTGCGCGGCAACTACAACCAGCTGCGCAAGCTCAAGGCCAAGCACCCGCACCTCAAGGTGCTGATCTCGCTGGGCGGGTGGACGTACTCGAAGTACTTCTCCGACGTCGCGGCCACGGACGCGGCCCGCAAGAAGTTCGTCAAGTCCTGCCTGGACATCTACATCCGGGGCAACCTGCCCGTCTACAACGCGGCCGGCGGCCCCGGCACCGCGGCGGGCATCTTCGACGGCATCGACCTCGACTGGGAGTGGCCGGGCGCGGAGGGCCACCCCGGCAACCACGTCGGCCCGAACGACAAGCAGAACAACACCCTGCTGATCGAGGAGTTCCGGCGGCAGCTCGACGAGCTGACCCGGGAGACGGGCCGGCGCTACGACCTGACCGCGTTCACCCCGGCCGACCCGGCGAAGATCAACGCGGGCTGGGACCTGCCGCGGGTGGCGAAGTCCCTGGACATCTTCAACGTGCAGGGCTACGACTTCCACGGCGCGGGCAGCGACAACTCGTGGGAGCCGAACCGGACCGGCCACCAGGGCAACCTGTACGCCGACGCGGACGACCCGTACCCGTTCCACTTCAGCGTCGAGAACGCGGTGAACGCCTACACGTCGGTCGGCGTGAACCCGCGCAAGATCACCATCGGGTTGGCGTTCTACGGCCGGGGCTGGCAGGGCGTCCAGGCGGGTGACCGCAACGGCGAGTGGCAGTCGGCGACCGGGGCCGCGCCCGGCCAGTTCGCCGAGGAGGCGGGCACGCGCGGGTACTCGAACCTGCTGGCGAGCGTGCCCGGCTGCACGGTGCACCACGACGAGGCCGCGGTGGCGACGTCCTGCTTCACCGGCAACGGCGGGCAGTGGTGGACGTTCGACGACGTGTGGGCGATCCAGAAGAAGACCGCGTGGCTCAAGCAGCGCGGCCTGCTCGGCGCGATGATCTGGGAGATGTCCGGCGACACCGCCAACGGCACCCTGATCAACGCCGTGGACGCCGGCCTGAGGTGACCGCGGGCGGTCCCCCGGGGCGGAGGAGGCCCCGGGGACCGCCTCCCCGGCCCACACCACCCCGCGAGGCCGCGCCAGTCGCTCACGCCTCACACCCCACGAAGTCGCGTCGTCTCGCCGGCTCCCCCTCGCTGGGTCGCGTCGTCTCGCCGGCCGACCACCCGCGAGGTCGCGACTTCCGGGCGACCGAGCCGCCGTCTGCGGAGCAGCGGCCATCCAACACCGAGCAGCGGCCATTCAATTCAGTACTCGGATTCGTACAGCTCGGCGAGCCGCGCGTGCAGTTCGGTGGAGTCCGGCAGGGTCTTGCCGTCCAGCGTGTGCACGCGGGTGATCTTGCGGACGCTCGACACCAGGAGCACGGCGTCCGCCGAGTACAGCTCCTCCACCTCGACGGGCCGCACCTCCACCGCCCAGCCGTCGCGCCCGGCGGCCCGGAACAGCGCGGCCTGCGTCGTGCCGGGCAGGATGCCCAGCTCGGCGGGCGGCGTGGTCAGGGTGCGACCGCGGGCCATGACCAGCGTGGACGTGGGTCCTTCCAGGACCGAGCCGGACGAGGTGGTGAACACGACCTCGGCCGCGCCGCGCCGCTCGGCCTCGCGCAACGCGGCCATGTTCACCGCGTACGACAGCGACTTGGCCCCGAGCAGCAGCCACGGCGCGCGGTCCATCAAGCCGGGCTCGATGCCCCGGTCGAGGGTCACCGCGGCGATGCCCTCGGCCCGCTGGAGCATCACCTTCGGCGCGATGTCCATGCCCAGCGCGAACCCGGTGGGCGTGCCGTCGCCGCCCTCGACCCCGCGCGTGTAGACGAGCTTGAGCGCGATCTCCGCGCCGCCCGTCCAGTTGTCGAGCACGAGGCCGACGGCGCGCTCGAACGCGGCCCGGTCCGGCTCCGGCAGGTCCAGCATGGCCGCCGAGCGGGCCAGGCGGTCCAGGTGGGGGTCGAGTTCCCGGGGCTTGCCGTCGACGACGAGGATCGTCTCGAAGACGCCGTCCCCGCGCATCAGGCCGAAGTCGTCGACCCGGATCAGCGGGGCGTCGGGGTCGGCCAGGGTTCCGTCCAGCAGTGCGAGCACGCGCATACCGTGAGACTACTCACGGCCTACCATCGGGTTCGTGGACACCGCCAGCGCTCCCAAGGCCCTGCGCAAGACGCTGCACGAACGCGGCATGCGGATGACGCCCCAGCGGCAGCTCGTCCTGGACGCCGTGCGCGAGCTGGAGCACGCCACACCCGAGCAGATCTGCCAGCGCGTGCAGGTCACCGCGCCCACGGTGAACATCACCACGGTCTACCGCACGCTCGACCTGCTGGACCGGCTCGGCCTGGTCCGGCACACCCACCTCGGGCACGGCGCGCCCACCTACTCGGTCCAGGAGCACGAGCACGTGCACCTGGTGTGCCACCGGTGCGGCCACGTGGACGAGGTGCCGTGCGAGCTGCTCGCACCGCTCGCGGGAACACTGCGGGGGTCGCACGGGTTCGAACTGGACGCGAGCCACCTCGCGCTGTCCGGCACGTGCCGCGAGTGCCTGACCACGAGCGCCCCGAAGGAGTCCCCGTGAGTTCACCGCTGTTGGCCGCGCCGGGCGCGGTCGCGCCGTTCGAGGGCGCCGTGGACCAGGGCGTGCCCTGGCACTTCGGCGACCCGTTCGCCGAGCAGCGCGCCGCGGCCCGGTCGGTGGCCGTCTTCGACCGGTCGAACCGCGCCGTGCTCGCGGTGCCGGGCGACGACCGGCTGACCTGGCTGCACTCGCTGACCAGCCAGCACTTCACCGCGCTCGGCGAGGGCGAGGGCACCGAGGCGCTGATCCTGGACGTCCAGGGCCGGGTCGAGCACCACGCCGCGGTCGCGCACGTCGGCGGCGTCGTCTACCTCGACACGGAGGCGTCGCGGGCGGCGGAGCTGCTCGCCTACCTGACCAAGATGGTGTTCTGGTCGAAGGTCGAGCCGCGGGACGCGACGGCCGAGCTGGCGGTGCTGACCGTCGTCGGCCCCGACGTCCCCGACCTGTTCGCCCGCCTGGACCTGCCGCTGCCCGCGGGCCCGCACGGCGTGGTCGCGCTCGACGGCGGCTTCGCCCGCCGGTCGCCGTGGCCCGGCCCGGACGCGGTCGACCTGGTGGTCCCGCGCGGCGGGATCGCCGACTGGTGGGCGCGGCTCACCGGCGCGGGCGCCCGCCCGGCGGGCACCTGGGCGTTCGAGGCGCTGCGGGTGGAGTCCCTGCGGCCGCGCCTGGGCGTGGACACCGACGAGAAGACCATCCCGCACGAGGTGAACTGGATCGGCGAGGCCGTGCACCTCGACAAGGGCTGCTACCGGGGTCAGGAGACGGTCGCGAAGGTGCACAACGTCGGCCGCCCGCCGCGCCGGATGCTGCTGCTGCACCTGGACGGCACCCGCGAGGTGCGGCCGGAGACCGGCGACCCGGTGCTGGTGGAGGACCGCGTGGTCGGCCGGGTCGGCAGCGTGGCGATGCACCACGAGCTGGGCACGATCGTGTTGGCGCTGGTCAAGCGGTCCGTGCCGGTGGAGACCGAGCTGCTGGTCGGCGCGGAGGACCGCCGCGTGCAGGCGCGGGTCGATCCCGACTCGGTGCCGCCCGACACCCCCGGCCTCGGCCGGGAGGCGGCCCGCAACCTCGGCCGCTGATCGTCCGGTCCGGAAAACCGGGCACCGCGCCTGCCTGCGGTTCCGGGTGCCCGGTCGGGTGCTGACCCGCTGGTCCGAACGGGTTCTGTGTCAGGATCACGGCATGTCCCGACCCGGATCCCACGGCACGCTGCTCACCGTCGCCCCCACCGGGGCCGAGCACGCCAAGGCCGACGTCCCGCAGCTGCCGGTCACCCTGGAGGAGCTGGTCCGCACCGCCCGGGCGTGCGAGCAGGTCGGCGCCGCCATGGTCCACGTGCACATCCGCGGCGCGGACACCAGGCCGACGCTGGACCTCGGGCTGCTGAAGGAGACCGTGGCCGCCCTGCGCGAGCACACGGACCTCGTCGTGCAGCTGTCCACCGGCGGCGCGGTGACCGACCCGGAGGCCGACCGGCTGCGGGTGCTCGACGCCCTGCCCGACTCGGCGTCCTGCACCATGGGCACGGTGAACTTCGGCGACGACGTCTTCCTGAACCGCTGGGAGTTCGTCGTCGCCCTGCACAAGGGGATGCAGGAGCGGGGCATCGTCCCGGAGTACGAGATCTTCGACATCGGCCAGCTCGCGTCGCTGCGGCGGCTGCTGGACCGGCACGGGCTGCCCGCGGGCGGCAAGGTGCACGTCGACCTGGTCATGGGCGTGCCGGGAGGCATGCCCGGCGACGCGGAGACCCTGGTGGCGGCGTTGCGGCTGCTGCCGGAGGGCGCGTCGTTCTCGGCGACGGGCATCGGGCGGACCACCCTGCCGGTGATGCTGACGGCGTTGGCCGCCGGCGGTCACCTGCGGGTCGGCATGGAGGACACGCTGTCGTACGCCAAGGGGCAGCCGGTCCGGGACAACGCGCAACTGGTCGCCCGCGCGGCGGGCCTGGCCAAGATCGCCCAGCGCCCGCCCTTGTCGCCCGCCCAGGCACGTGAGCTGCTCGGCGTGCGCAGTCCGGTACAGGTTTGAGACAACTTTGGAAGCAGGTTTGTGTTGGCGGGTGGACACGAACTACCTCAGGATGAGTACGTGATCGAGGTGCGTCCCGGCGGACGCCGCCGTATCGACCGGGTGCTCGCCCCCGACTACGCCGAGGGGGTCGAGCGGCTGTCGCTCGCCGAGGTGCGGGCGTTGCGCGACGAGGCGGCGCAGGAGGAGACGGACCTGTCGTACCTGCGCAGACTGCTGCACGCGCGGATCGACATCGTGCGGGCCGAGCAGGAGCGGCGGACGTCGGGCGGGTCGGCCGTGGTGGACCAGCTCGCGACGATCCTGGCGTCGAACGCCGTGGGCCCGGCCACTGGTCTCGGTCGGTACCAGACGCAGGAGCCGTCCCGGGCCGAGGCGCACCGGCGGCACGTGGAGGCGCTGGTCTCCGACGTGGACCTGTCGGACGTGAGCGCGCTGTCGGACGACAAGCTCGACCTGGCGCTGCGGGTGTTCGTCGGCGAGGAGTCGTCGGTCTCGGCCCGCAGGCGCGAGGTGCAGGCCGTGGTCGACCTGCTCAACGCCGAGATCGCCGGCCGGTACCAGAGCGGCAGCGCCTCGGTGGACGAGCTGCTGGCCGCCGAGCGCGGCTGGCCGACCAACCCCGGGCGTTCCAAGGAATAGGATCACAGTCCCACTTGGTGAGCCGGCCGCCTAACGTGGCCGGTTGATGGCACAACAACGGTCCGCCTCGCCCGCTTACCGCTGGGTGGTGCTCGCGGTCGGCGCGGTCGCGCAGGGCACCAACGCCGCGGTGTTCCTCGGCCTCCCGGCGATCACGCCGCAGCTGCGCGACCACTTCGGGCTGTCCCTCCCGCAGGTCGGGATGCTGCTCGGCGCGGTCAACCTCGGCACCATGCTCACGCTCGTCCCCTGGGGCGCGGCGGCCGACCGGCGCGGCGAGCGGCTGGTCATGGCCGTCGGCGGGTTCGGCGCGGCCGGGTGCCTCGCGCTGGCCGCGCTCGACGGGCCGGTGGTGGCCGGGCTGGCGCTGGTCGGCGTGGGCCTGTTCGGGGCGAGCGTGAACGCGGCCAGCGGCCGCGCGGTGCTGACCTGGTTCCCCGCCGAACGCCGCGGCTTCGCCATGGGCCTGCGGCAGACCGCGACCCCGCTCGGCGCGGCCCTGGCGGCCGCCGTGCTGCCGGTCGTCGCGCTGGGCGCCGGGGTGCCGGTGGCGTTCCTCGCGCTGGCGGGCCTCACCGGGTTCGTCGCGGTCGCGGTGGCGTTGTGGATCAGGGAGCCGCCGTGGGCCGTGCGGTCCGGTCGGGGGCGGCACGGGGTCGTGCTCAAGGACCCGGACCTGGTCCGGCTCAGCACGGCCAGCGGCCTGCTCGTCGTCCCCCAGTTCACCGCCGCCGCGCTCGTGGTCGAGCTGCTGCACGAGCACCGCGGCGTGGCCGTGGGGGCCGCCGCGGCGCTGTTCGCCGCGTCCCAGGTGGCGGGCGGCGCGGGCCGGCTCGTCGTCGGCGTGTGGTCGGACCGGTCG
This sequence comes from Actinosynnema sp. NPDC004786, assembly GCF_053601135.1. Lineage (NCBI taxonomy): Bacteria > Bacillati > Actinomycetota > Actinomycetes > Pseudonocardiales > Pseudonocardiaceae > Actinosynnema > Actinosynnema sp. NPDC004786. Next base: position 285,167 of record NZ_JBSGBG010000001.1, read on the forward strand.
GCCACCCGGGTCGGGCCGCTGAAGGTGCTGAGCGTGCTGATCGCGGCGGGGTTCGCGCTGTGCGCGGCCGTCGTCGAGGCGCCGGTCTGGCTCCTGGCCGCGCTGCTCGTGCCGACGACCGCGCTCGCCCTGTGCTGGAACGGGGTGGCGATCACCGCCGCGGGCGAGCTGGCGCCGCCGGGGCGGACCGGGATCGCGCTCGGCATGCAGAACACGGCCAACTACCTCAGCGCCACCGTGACGCCGCCGCTGGCCGGGTGGGTGGCGGTGACCGCCGGGTGGCCCGCCGCCCTGCTGCTGGCCGCCGCGGCGGCCGTGGCGGCCCGCGTGCTGCTAGCCGTGCCGTTCGCGGCGCGCCAGCTCGCCCCAGAACTCCCGTAGGCGCTCGTAGCGGAGGGCGACCTCCTCGGCGTCGCCGGTCTCCAGCGCGTCCACGATCGCGTTCACGTCCGTCGCCGAGGTGTCCTCCAGCAGGTCCCGGTCGTCGATGAGCTGCACCAGGCCGCCGTAGTCCAGCTCGACCGCCGAGTCCGACGCGAAGTGGTCGAGCCACCGCCCGGTGTCCGCGAGCACCTTGGCCGGACCGCCCTCGCCGAGGGACCCGGCCACCACGCGGTGCGCCCGCACGATCCGCGCCCGGGCGTCCGACATGGACACCCGCCACGACACCTGGCGCTCCGGGTCGTCGCGGGGCGCCAGCACGATCCGCCGCGCCTCCGGCTCGACCAGGGCGAACCACGGCAGCGGCACGGTCCACGTGGTCGAGATGACGTGCACCGCCCCGCCGGTCAGCTCGGCCATCACCGCCGACGCCCGCGCCCGGATCGCCTCGGGCTCGACCGCCACGGCCTCCTCGCGCAGCGGGCCGGTGGCCGTGGCCAGGAAGCCCACCAGCGCGGCGGCCGAGCGGGCGCGCAGGTCGAGCGGGCAGACCAGGGGTCCCGGGCCGACCTCGCCCGGCACCTCGGCGGGGCTGATGGTCATCACGTCGAACGGCGCGTCGGGGGCGACGCTGCCGTCCGACCGCTCACCGGGCAGGAGGCGGCGCGGCCGGGCGAGCTGTGATCGCAGCCACAGCTCCCGCTCGCGCTCGCCGACGTCCGCACGGCTCAGCGCCCCGCTCTCCAGGGCTTTCCGCACCTGATCCGCCAACGGTGCGTCAAGAGCCGACAGCGGTTCGTACACCCTGAGGTAGGCGACGAACGGTCGAGGCACCCGCGCATCCTCCCACGGTGAGATTTGGCGGTACGTGTCACGCCTACCGCGTCGCGGGGAACCCCTTCGACACGGTACGGTAGTTACCAGGAACTAGTTGTCGAGACGAGTGGGGCCGCCGTTCCCCCGGCCGCCCCCGTCCCTGTGCGAGGGGGTCGAGCCATGGGGCGCGGCCGAGCGAAGGCCAAGCAGACCAAGGTGGCGCGGGAGCTCAAATACAGCTCTCACAACATCGACGTCGACGCCTTGCAACGCGAGCTGTCCGGCGGCGAGTCCGCTGGTGGTCGCCGAAGCGAAGACCGCTTCGACGACCCGTCGGACGACGATTACGACGACTACCGTCGCTGACACAACACCAACACCCGCTGCTGAGGTTGGGCTGCCGGTTTTCCAGGCCGGCAGCCCAACCTTTGCGGCGGGGCCCTAGAACGCCCTGGCGTACTGCCTCGGCGGGTCGACCTGCACCCCGAGCTGGGCTGCCGCGTGCAGCGGCCAGTACGGGTCGCGCAGGAACTCCCGGCCGAGCAGCACCAGGTCGGCCGAGCCGTCGGCGAGGACCTGTTCGGCCTGCCGGGCGTCGGTGATCATGCCGACCGCCCCCGTGGGCACGTCCGCCTTGCGCCGCACGGTCTCGGCGAACGGCACCTGGTAGCCGGGGCCGGTCGGGATGTCCGCCGTGGGCACGTTGCCTCCGGTGGACACGTCGACCGCGTCGGCGCCCAGGGCCGCGAGGTCGCGTGCCAGCACGACGCTGTCCTCCGCGGTCCAGCCGCCCTCGACCCAGTCGGTGGCGGAGATGCGCACGAACACCGGCACGGCCTCGCCCACGGCGTCCCGGACGGCGGCGGTGACCTCGCGCACCAGCCTGGTCCGGTTCTCCAGGGAGCCGCCGTACCCGTCGGTGCGGTGGTTGCTGAGCGGGGACAGGAACTCGTGCAGGAGGTAGCCGTGCGCGGCGTGGACCTCGACCACCCGGAAGCCGGCGGCCACCGCGCGCCGGGCCGCCGCGGCGAAGTCCGCGACCACCCCCGCGATGCCCTCGGCGTCCAGCTCGGCCGGCACCCGGTAGGTCGGGTCGAACGCCTCGGCGCTCGGCGCGACGGGCGTCCAGCCGCCGTCCGCGTCCGCGACCCCACCGCGGCGGGACGCGAACGGCGCGTAGGTCGAGCCCTTGCGACCGGCGTGGGCGAGCTGCACCCCGGCCACGGCGCCGTGCGCGTGGACGAAGTCCACGACCGGGCGCCACGAGTCGATGTGCGCGTCGTCCCACAGGCCGGTGTCCTCGGGCGAGATGCGGCCCACCGCCTGCACCGCGGTCGCCTCGGTGAACACCAGGCCCGCGCCGCCGACCGCGCGCGAGCCGAGGTGCACGAGATGCCACTCGTTCGGGTGGCCGTCCCGGGCCGAGTACTGGCACATGGGGCTGACCGCGATGCGGTTGGGCAGCGTGACGGTGCGGAGGGTCAGCGGGCTGAAGAGCAGGCTCACGGGTGGCTCCTGGATGCGTTCCGGCACTGCGACGGCCCTGCGGCGCGTCATCCGGTCCAAGTCCGCCCGATCGGCCCCTTGTTCCCCGGTGTGGCGGCCGTCCCACCTCGCGGGAGCTGCGCAATTCCATTCGATTCGGTATTGCGCGTGCATTCGCACGTGATCATCAATCACGGGAGCCGGGCAAAACGCCGAACAGAAGAGCGCCAGTTACGCCCATTCGGGTGTACTGTCCGCAGCACGTTCGGGGAGACCATCACTTGCCGCCCGTCGCAGGTCGGCCCATTGGAAGTCCCGCCGGTCACGACAGTAACAGGATCCACATGCTGCCCATGCCGACCACGATGACACAGGATCCAGGGTGGCCCAGCAACAGCCTCCTGGGCCGCCTCCGAGACAACACCCGACAAGAACTGCTGAACATCGGCACGGTCGTGCGGTACACGGCCGACCGCGAGGTCATCGAGCAGGACGCGAAGGACACTCATGTCCTACTGCTGCTCGACGGCGTGGTCAAGGTGCAGACCACGGACGAGACCGGAGACACCGCCCTGCTCGCGATCCGGGTCGCGGGCGACCTGGTCGGCGAGATGGCCGCGCTCGACCAGAAACCGCGCTCGGCCACCGTCGTGACCTGCGGCGACGTGGTCGCGAAGCTGATCACCAGCGGTGAGCTGATGAGCTTCCTGCACCGGCGCAACGACGTGTTCGTCGAATTGATAGGGATGATCAACGACCGGCTGCGCTGGGCCAACCAGCGCAGGCGGGATTTCCTGTCCCACCCGGCCGCCGAACGGGTCGCCCGGGTGCTGGCCGAATTGGTGCAGACCTACGGGCGCGAAGAGGCCCACGGGTGGACGCTCGGAATTCCGCTGACGAAGGTGGAACTCGCCTCGATCGCCGGCATGAAGCCCAGGACGGCCGAGAAGGCGTTCTCCGATCTGCGAAAAGCGGGGGTGGTGGTGAGTCACCTGAGGCGTGACGTGCTGGTGCCGGACCTGGAGGGGCTGCGCAAATTCGCGGGCTTCTGAGCCCGAGACCGCACATCTGCGGTATTCCCGCCGATGCAGTAGTCCACAGTGACTCTGCGCAGTCGTGTGTCCGCAGTGCGTCAGCACCCGTCGAAAGGCCGAACCGATGAGCTTCCAGCGCAGCCTGCTGGTGTGTTGTGACCTGAAGAGCTACGGGTCGGCGGACGACCTGCTCCAACGCGAGCTCCAGGAGCTGCTGGTGCGCAGCCTGGACCGGGCGGGGCAGGCCGCCGGCCTGGACCGCTCGCAGTGGCGGCGGCAGGCCAAGGGCGACGAGGAGTGGGCCGTGCTGCCGGTCGCGACGCCGGAGGGCGACGTCGTGGACCGGTACGTGCGGGCGCTGGACGCCGAGCTGGCCGCCACCAACCGGTACCGGGTGCCGGAGGCCAGGCTCCGGATGCGGATGGCGATCCACTTCGGCGCCACGGTCGAGGGCGCGAACGGCTACCCCGGCCAGGACGCGGTGCTGGTCAGCAGGCTGCTCGACAGCGCGGCCGCGCACGCCGCGCTGGAGCAGTCGTCGGCCGACCTGGTGGTGGTGCTGTCCGACACGCTGTTCACGTCGCTGGTCGCGGCCGGGTACACCACGCTGCGGGCGGAGGACTTCCGGCGCGTGGACGTGCGGGTGAAGACCTTCCACGGCCACGGGTGGATGTGGCTGCCGAGCGGGAACGTGCACGACCTGGTCCTGGAGGACGTCGCGCCCGACGCCCGGGCCGGCGCGGTCGCGGACGCGGCGGACCCGGTGTCGCCGGTGGTCGGGCTGCCTTCGTCGGTGAACCAGAGCGCGGTGGCCACCGGCGGGTCCACGGTGATCCAGGCCGGGCGCGACGCGCACGTGCCGACCCAGAAGGCGGACGTGATCCAGAACTTCGACCGCAACGACCAGCGGGGGTCGCACTTCGGCCCGGTCTACCGCAGGGACGGCGACGAGAGGCCGTGAGGAATTCTCCCGATCACCGGTAGCGAATTTGTTTCGCTTTTCCGGCGGTCGCGTCCGCGCGCGCGGCGGTGATTTCCGCGCGGTGCGCGACCTCCGGCACACCGACCTCCCACCACGCGCCCGCCTCGGTCCACGCGGACGGGTGAGTGCGGATCACGACCACGGCCGGGCGGCGTTGCGCCCGCGCCACCTCCCGGGCCGCGAGGTAGGCGTCGCGGAGCCCGTCGAGGTCGTCCACCGGGAACGCGGCGCAGCCCATCGCGGCGGCGTGCGCGGCGAAGTCGGTGCGCGGCGGTCGGTCGTGCGCGGTGCGGACGTCGGCGTAGAGGTTGTTGAAGCCCGCGCCGCCGTGACCGGTCTGGAGGCGGTGGATCACCGCGTACCCGTCGTTGTCGCAGACCACGGCCACGAAACCGTGCCCGGCGAACGCGGCCGAGAACAGCTCCGAGTTGAGCATCAGGTACGAGCCGTCGCCCACGAGGGTGGTCACCACGCCGTCGGGGCGGGCGATCGCCGCGCCCCACGCGCCGGCCAGCTCGTAGCCCATGCACGAGAAGCCGTACTCGACGTCCATGGTCGCCTCGCCGATCGCGCGCCAGCCGCCGATCAGCTCGCCGGGCAGGCCGCCGGACGCCGTCATGACGTAGTCCTCGGGCGTGGACAGGTCGTTCACCACGCCGACGACCTGCGCGTACGTCGGCGTGCCGCCGGGGGCGCGCAGGCCGTCGACGTACGCGTCCCACTTGCCCCGCTCCTCCGCCGCCCGCGCGGCCCAGGCCGGGTCGGCCCGCCAGGGGCCGAGCGCGTCGGTCAGCTCGCGCAGGCCCTCGTCCGCGTCGGCGACCAGGGACAACGCGCCGTGCTTCACCGCGTCGAACCGGGCGGTGTTGAGCGAGACGATCCGGGCGTCGGGCGCGAACACCGTCCACGAGGCCGTGGTGAAGTCCTGCAGGCGGGTGCCGGCGGCCAGGACGACGTCGGCCTGCTCGGCGAGGGCGTTGGCCGAGGCGGAGCCGGTGATGCCGAGCGGTCCGGCGTGCAGCGGGTGGTCGTGCGGGACCAGGGTGCGGCCCGCGGTGGTCTCGGCGATCGGGACGGCGTGCCGCTCGGCGAAGCGGATCGCGCGGCCCGCGGCGCGGGAGTACCGGACCCCGCCGCCGAGGACCAGCAGCGGCCGGCGTGCCCGGCGGAGGGTGTCGGCGGCGTCGGCCAGGGCCCTCGTGTCGGGGCGCGGGCGGTGCGGGTGGTGGACGACCGGGTCGAACAGCGCGTCCGGGAAGTCGAACGACTCGGCCTGCACGTCCTGCGGCAGGGCGAGCACCGCGGGGCCGCAGTCCGCCGGGTCGGTGAGCACGCGGGCGACCTGGGGCAGGGCGTTGAGGAGCTGCTCGGGGCGGGTGATCCGGTCGAAGTAGCGGCTGACCGGGCGGAACGCGTCGTTGACCGTGGTCGTCGGGTCGCCGAAGTGCTCGACCTGCTGGAGCACCGGGTCGGGCGCGCGGCTGGTGAACGTGTCGCCGGGCAGCAGGAGGAGCGGCAGGCGGTTGGCGTGGGCGACGCCGGCGGCGGTGACCATGTTCAGCGCGCCGGGGCCGATCGAGGAGGTGGCGACGCCGACCTGGCGGCGGTGCGTGGCCTTGGCGAGGCCGACCGCGGCCAGCGCCATGCCCTGCTCGTTGTGGCCGCGCCAGACGGGCAGGTGCGGCCGGGCCTCTTCGAGGGCGTTGCCGAGGCCGAGCACGTTGCCGTGGCCGAAGATGGCGAAGACGCCCGGGAACAGGGGCGCGGGGGCGCCGTCGGGCAGTTCGGTGCGTTGCGCGCGGAGCCAGCGGACCAGGGCCTGCGCGGTGGTGAGCCTCATCCCACCCGTCCTTCGGCGGTCGTGACCGGGCAGCGGGGGTCGGGTTCCCGGCCCGCCCACGTGTCCCGGACCCAGGTGTGCGCGGGGTCGTCGCAGAACGCCATGGAGCGTTGGGGGCCGGGGCCGGCCAGCACGTTCAGGTAGTACATGGGGTAGCCGGGGGCGGCGACGGACGGCCCGTGGTAGCCGCGGGGGACGAGGAAGACGTCGCCGTCGCGGACGAGGACGTGCTCGTCCCAGTCGTCGGTGTAGGTGCGGTGGAAGCCGAACCCTTCACGCGACGGGGTGATCCGGTCGCGGCCGGCGATGCGGAAGTAGTAGATCTCCTCGTTGACGACGTCGCAGGTGTGGTCGTGCTTGTGCGGCGGGTAGGAGGACCAGTTGCCGTCCGGGGTGATCAGCTCGCAGGCGATGAGCCGGTCGGCGTGGTCCCAGGCGCCGGGGACGCCGAAGTTCGTCACCTGGCGGGTGGCGTTGCCCGCGCCCCGGACCTCGACCGGCACGTCCTCGGCCGGGCCGTACCGGGGGGTGAGCCTGCGGTCGCAGCGGGCCATCGGGAGGGCCACCTCGACGCCGTCCCTGGTGGACAGGGTCGCGCGGGCGGCCTTGGGGAGGTAGGCGAAGTCCGTGACCCGGGTGAAGACCGACTCGCGCCCGTGCAACTCGAACCGCTCGCCGTCGACCTCGACCACGCAGCCGCCGGAGAGGGGGAGCACGAACGCCTCGTAATCACCGGTCTCGATCGTGGTCACTCCACCGGGGTGCAACAGGATCACCCGTAGCCCGGCGTAATCCCATCCGGCGGTCTCGGCGGTGAGCTCGACGGCGTTCTCGCCGACCGACAGCGTGCCCAACGGCCGGTGCAGGCTCATCCCACCACTCCCTCGCACATTCTCGCCCGTTTCGTCCCGTTTTGCGCGTGTAGTCGCTCGGCCATCCGATCCCCTCGACCAGGTGAACGCCCACGCCAACGCCATCCCGGGCCGAGCCGCCACGCCGCCCGCGCGCACCGACCCGACGGCGTCGCCCCCGGACACGAGCGCACCGGCCGCGTCCCGCGTGGACGGCAGCAGCTCGACCATCGCCACCAGCCCGCGGCCAGCCGACGCCGACGTCCATTGCGCCGCTCTCCGGCGCGCCCCGGTTGGGCAGCAGCCGGGCATGTCGTCGGCGGGCCCGGTACGCGCCCCGGGCCGAGCACGCGACCCAGGCTGAGCATGCGACCCAGGCTGAGCACGTATCCCGAGCCGAGCACACACCCCGGGCTGAGCCCGCGGCGTAGGCCCAGCTCGCGCGGTAGGCGCGGCGGATGGCGGTTGGGGCGGGGTGCGTCCGGTGCGCGGCAGGGCCGTCCACTGGTCGTCGGTGATCACCTCGGGCCTCCGTCCGGGGTCGCCGGGGAGGGTGTGGGGATGGTCGGGGACGGCCACGGCGTCGGTGCCGGCGGGGCGTCGGTGCGGGCGCGGGCGTGGGTGCGGATGGGGGTTGAGGCGGGTCGGGGTTAAGGCGGGCGGGGTGTTGGGTGGACGGGCCGGCCGGGTGGGTGGGCAGGTCGGGTGGGCAGGTCGGGTGGGCAGGTCGGGGGTGATGGCGCAGGGGTGGTGGTTGTCGGGCGCTCGGTCCTCGTTTTAACCGAGGATCGGTAACGGTGTTTCCGTACACTTTCCGGCCAGGTTCACCCCATCGTGTTGCCGGTGGCACCGGGGTTGGTCGATCTTGGCACGGGGTGGTGGTGGCCGCCCGTCGAAGGGTTTTCACAGGTGGGCCTCGATCTCGCGTGCGGTCGGCATGGCGTCGGCGCACGCCAGGCGGCCCGCCACCAGGGCGCCGGCCACGTTGGCGTAGCGGGCGATCCGCTCCGGTTCCCAGCCCGACAGCAGGCCGTGGGCGAGGGCGCCGCCGAACGCGTCGCCGGCGCCCAACCCGCAGACGACCTCCACCCGGTGCGGCGGGATGGTCCACCTCCCCGACGCGGTGGCGAACAGGACCCCGTCGCCGCCCTTCTTCACCACGGCCAGCGACACCCCGCGCGCCAGCAGCCGGGTGGCGGCCTCGTCCGGGTCGGCCGTGCCGACCGCCACCTCGACCTCGGCCCGGTTGCCGACCGCCACCGTGACGTGGTCGAGCATCCAGCCGATCTCGCGCCGCGCGGTCGGGACGTCGGGCCAGAACACCGGCCGGTGGTCGAGGTCCAGGACGGTGTGCGGGCGGCGGGCCCGGTGTCGGAGGATTTCCCGTTGGGTCTCCCGGGCGGGTGATGCCGAGACGCCCGTCCCGGTCACCCACAGCAGTGGCACGTCGGCCACCACGTCCCACGGCACGTCGTCCGGGGTGAGCGCCAGGTCGGGCGCGAGGGGTGACCGGTAGAACAGCAGCGGTGGGTCCTCGGGTGGGTCCAGGGCGCAGAACACGACCGGGGTTTGCAGGTCGGGGGCGGTGCCGACGAACGACGACGACACGCCGAACGACTCCAGCGCGGACCGGACGTAGGGGCCGAAGGCGTCCGGGCCGACCTTGGTGAGCACGGCGGCCGTGCGGCCGAGGCGGGCGGTGGCCACGGCCACGTTGGTGGCGGTGCCGCCGAGGGACTTGGCGAACGTCCGCACCCGCGCCAGCGGCACGCCGCTCTGCTCCGGGTAGAGGTCCACCCCGACGCGCCCGACGGTCAGCACCTCGACGGTCATCGGTCCACCCCGCGCAGTTCGTGCGCCAGCGCCTCCAGCTCGGCCCCGCCGGCCATCTGCCGGGTCAGCTCGTCGATGCCGATCTCCGACTTCTCGTGCGCGCCGAGCACGTGTCCGCGCTTGAGCAGCAGGAACCGGTCGCCGACGGGGTAGGCGTGGTGCGGGTTGTGGGTGATGAGGACGACTCCCAACCCCCGGTCTCGGGCGCGGGCGACGTAGCGCAGGACCACCCCGGCCTGCTTGACGCCGAGGGCGGCGGTGGGCTCGTCCAGGATCAGCACCTTGGCGCCGAAGTGCACGGCGCGGGCGATGGCGACGGACTGCCGTTCGCCGCCGGACAGGGTGCCCACGGGTTGTTCGACGTCGCGCAGGTCGATGCCCATGTCGGCCAGGGCCGTGCGGGTCACCTCCCGCGCCCGCCGCCGGTCGAGGAAGCGGAGCGGGCCGAACCCGGTGGTCGGTTCGGACCCGAGGAAGAAGTTGCGCCACACGCTCATCAGCGGCACGACGGCGAGGTCCTGGTGGACGGTGGCGATGCCCCGGTCGAGGGCTTCGCGGGGCGAGGCGAAGCGGACCGGGACGCCGTCGACCAGGTAGTCGCCGGTGTCGTGCCGGTGGACGCCGGCCAGCACCTTGATGAGCGTGGACTTGCCCGCGCCGTTGTCGCCGAGCACGCAGGTGACCTCGCCGGCGTTGACGACGGTGGACACGTCGCGCAGCGCGATCACGGTGCCGTAGGTCTTGCCGAGCCCGCGGACCTCGAGCAGCGGGCGTCGCTCCGACGGGCTCATCGCCGCACCCTCTCCGCCCTTCGTCGCAGGGCGTTGTTGACGAGCACGGCGGCCAGCAGCATCACGCCGAGGAAGAGCTGGAACCAGTCGGAGTCCCAGTTGGCGTAGACGATGCCCTGCCGGGCCATGCCGAAGATCAGCGCGCCGATCGCCGCGCCGACGGCGGAGCCGAACCCGCCGGTGAGCAGGCAGCCGCCGATGACGGCGGCGATGATGAACTGGAACTCCAGCCCGATGCCCTGGTTGGCCTGCACGCTGGTGAACCGCAGGATGGTGGTCGACCCGACGAGCCAGGCGGCGCCGGCGGTGGTCGTGAACAGCAGCACCTTGGTGCGGGCGACGGGCACGCCGACGGCCCGCGCCGCCGTGGCCGACCCGCCGACGGCGAAGATCCAGTTCCCGAACCGCGTGCGCAGCAGCACGACCGACGCGACGACCGTGACCGCGACCCACCACGCGATCGAGACGGGGAAGGCGGTGCCGCCGAGGGTGAACGTCGAGGCGAACACGAACCCGGCGGAGGCGTAGCCGTCGGCGGAGCGCATGCCGGACACCTGCACGGTCCCGGTGACGAGTCGCGTGACGCCGAGGTTCAGGCCCTGGAGGGCGAGGAACGTCCCGAGCGTCACGATGAAGCTGGGCAGCCCGGTGCGCAGCACCAGCCACCCGTTGAGCGCGCCGACGGCGAGCGCGAACGCCAGGGACGCGAGCAGCGCGAGCCAGACGTTCCAGCCGAGCCGGGTGGCGAGGATCGCCGTGACGAGCGCGGTGGAGGCGGTCATCACGCCGGCGGACAGGTCGAACTCGCCGCCGATCATGAGCAGCGCCACCGCGACGGCGGCGATGCCGAGGGTGGACGCGTCGTCCAGCCAGGTCGCGACGCCGCCCGCGCTGAGGAACTGCCCGGTGGTGGCCGAGAAGAACGCGAAGACGAGCACCGCGCCGAGGAGCGCGCCGATCTCGGGGCGGAGCAGGAGCCGGTCGAGCGGCCGGGCTCGGCCGACGCGCTCGTCGGGCGGGTCGGGGACGTCCGTCAGCGGGGTCACCGGCGTCCTCCTCAGCGGGTGCCGCGTTCGGCGTGCTCGGCGACCTCGTCCACGTTGGACCGGTCGACGAAGCCGGGTCCGGTGAGGACGGGCCGGCCGCCGCCCACGGTGTTGGCGTTGTCGCGGTAGAGCTTGATCATCACGATGGGGAGGTAGCCCTGTTCGTACTGCTGCTGGTCGACGGCGAACAGCACGTCGCCCGCCTTGATCGCGGTGGTGACGTCGGCGTTGAGGTCGAAGGTGGCGACCGCCGCCTGCGACGACGCGCCCTTGACGGCGTTCACGGACGACATCGCGACCTGCGGGTTGAGGGCGAGCACCGCGTCGACGGACGGGTCGGTCTGGAGCGCGCCCTTGATGCGGGACTCCGCGTCGGTGGGGTTGTTGATGTCGACCTGGAGGTTGGCGACGGCGCCGCCGAAGCCGGTGCGGGCGCCGTCGCAGCGCTGGTTGAGGCCGACGTTGCCGGCTTCGTGGATGACGCACAGCAGCTTGGTCTTCCCCGCGTCCTTGAGCCGGCGCCCGGCCTGTTCGCCGGCGATGCCCTCCTCCTGGCCGACGTGCGCGAGCGCGCCGAAGGCCGCGCTCTTGTCGGAGCCGGAGTTGATGGTGACGACGGGGATGCCGGCCTTGACCGCGTTCTGGACGGAGGTCCGGAGCGCGTCGGGGTTGGCCATCGAGACGACGATGCCGCCGACCTGTTGGGAGACGGCGTTGTCGATCAGCGTGGACTGGCGGCCGGGGTCGCCGTCGGAGTGGTAGTCGACGGTGACGCCGAGTTGTTCGCCGGCGGCGGTGGCGCCGTTCTTGACCACGTTCCAGAACGCGTCGCCCGCGGTGCCGTGGGTGACGACGGCGACGCGGAGCCGGCCGGAGGGTGCCTGGTCGGCGGTGTTCCGGTCGGCGGCGGCGCCGGTGCCCGTGGCGTTCTCCGCGCCGGGTCCGCTGCACGCGGCCAGCAGCGCGAGCGCGGTCAGGGCGAGTCCCGCGCGCAGGGTCGTTCGAGTGGACGTCATCGTCTCTCCTCGCTGGGGGTCAGGCGGTGAGCCGGCCGAGGTGCGCGAGGCCGGCCGCGGTGTCGCGCGCGGGGCCGTCGGGCGGGTCGTCGTCGCCGAGGACGGTGTCCTGCTCCAGGACGTGCCAGCCGGTGTAGCCGGTGTCCCGGAGGAGCGCCACGAGGCCCGCCACGTCGACGTCGCCTTCGCCCAGCGGCACGTACATGCGTCGTCGGACGGCGGCCGCGTAGCCGAGTTCGCCGGCGCGGACGGTGGCCGCGATGTCGGCGCGGACGTCCTTGAGGTGCACGTGGCCGATGCGCCCGGGGTGGCGGCGGGCCAGGTCGACCGGGTCCGTGCCGCCGATGAGGAGGTGGCCGGTGTCGAGGCAGAGGTCGAGGTCGGAGTCGGCGAGGAAGCGCTCGACCTCGGCGGCGCGTTCGACGTGCGTGCCGACGTGGGGGTGCAGGGCGGTGCGCAGGCCGTGGTCGGCGGCGCGGTCGCGGACGGCGGCGGCGGTGTGGACGAGGGTGCGCCACTCGTCGTCGGTGAGGGCGGGGCGTTCGTCGTAGCCGTCGAGGCCGGTGGCGGCGGCCAGCACGAGGACTTCCGCGCCGGCGGCGGCGAGCAGGGCGGCGACGCGGTCGGCTTCGGCGGCGGTGGCCCGCACGTCGGTGTGCAGGGGCACGGCGAGGAAGCCGCCGACGAGCGCGAGGCCGTGCCCGTCGAGCAGGCGGCGCAGGGCGGAGGGGTCGGCGGGCAGGTAGCCGGGCGGGCCGAGTTCCGTGGCGGTCAGGCCGAGGGCGGCCATCTCGGCGAGCACGGTTCCCGGGTCGAGCACCCGGCCCCAGCCGGGCACCTCGCTGACCCCCCACGAGATGGGCGCGCCGGCGATCTTCACGCGGTCACCTCCGGGTCGATCCGGACGGGGGCGCCGGAGCGGCGCGACCGCTCGCACGCCTCGGCGAGCCGGAGGCTGGTCAGGCTCTCCCGCGCGGGCGACGGGTTCGCCGCGGCGCCGGCGACGACCTGGGTGAACACGGCCATCTCGTTGAGGTAGGCGCGGTGGAAGCGCTCCGGGAAGCCGGGGTAGGCGTCGGCGGCGGCCTTCGGGCCCTCGGGCTCCAGGGACGTCAGCGGCGTGCGCGGGTCGAGGCCGACGGCGAGGGAGTCGCGGCTGCCCAGCACCTCGATGCGGTGGTCGTAGCCGAGGGGGTCGTGCCGGCCGCCGGCGAGGGTGGCGTGCGCGCCGCCCGCGAACTTGAGCAGCACCACGGCGTTGTCCACGTCGTCGGCGTCCGCGAACGCCCGGTCGACCAGCACCGATCCCGACGCGTACACCTCGACCACCGGCTGACCGACCAGCCACGGCACCGCGTCCAGGTCGTGGATCAGCAGGTCGCGGAAGATCCCGCCGGACCGGGGCAGGTAGGCGGGGTCGGGCGGTTCGGCGTCGTTGCCGAGCGCGCGGACCAGGTACACGTCGCCGACGTCGCCCGCGCGGACGCGCCGGTGCAGCTCGGACACGGCGGGGTCGAAGCGGCGCTGGAACCCGACGAGCACCTCCACGCCGGACGCCTCGACCTCGGCGACCAGGGCGCGCATCTCGTCCAGGTGACTCGCGATCGGCTTCTCGCACAGCGTCGGCACGCCCGCCGCGATCGTCGCGCGCAGCAGCGCGGGGTGCGTGGTGGTGGGGGTGGCGAGCAGGACGCCGTCACTGCGGGTGAGCAACGTGTCGAGGTCGGGCACGCTCCTGGTGCCGGGGAGCGCGGCGGACGCGGCCTCCGCGCGGCCGGGCTCCGGGTCGAACAGCAGCACCTCGTCGACCTCGTCGAGGCTCGCCAGGTTGGTCGCGTGCATGGAACCGATTCGCCCGACTCCGGCCACTCCGATGCGCATGCCGCTGGTCTCCGTCCTGGTAGAGGCGTTCTGGCGGTAGAGCGCTCTATTCGTTGGAGCGCTCCAATGCTGTAACGTCCGTCACACGGGTGTCAAGGGCACGCTCCCCGCCCGGGCCGTCCGCCCGGCGGTCACAGGAGGCACACCGGTGGTCAGACCCACGATGGACGACGTCGCGGCCCGGGCCGGCGTGTCCCGCGCGCTGGTGTCGCTGGTCATGCGGGGGTCACCGAGGGTGAGCGAGCAGCGGCGGGCGGCCGTGCTGCGGGCGGCCGAGGAGCTGGGGTACTCGCCGCACGCCATGGCGCGGTCGCTGGCCAGCCGCACGTCCCACGTGCTCGGCGTGATGGTGTCGGACCTGCACAACGCGTTCTTCGCCGAGGTCGTGGACGGGCTCGACGCGGTGGCGACCGAGCAGGGGTTCGACCTGATCCTCAATACCGGCGGGCGGCGGCCGGCGCGGGAGCGGCGGGCGTTGCGCAGCCTGCTGTCGTTCCGGCCGGCGGGCCTGGCCCTGCTGTCGCCGGTGGTGCCGAGCGCGGACATCGCGCGGGCGGCGGAGCAGACGTCGGTGGTGCTGGTGGGGCGGTCGTCCCGGCTGGCCGGCGTGGACACCGTGAACGACGACGGCGAGCGCGGCCTCGCGCTCGCGGTCGAGCACCTGGTGTCGTTGGGGCACCAGCGGATCGCGCACCTCGACGGCGGCGGCGGCTCGCAGGCCGCGCCGCGGCGGCGCGGGTACCTCGCCGCGATGGCGTCCCACGGGCTCGCGCCGCGCGTGGTGGCCAGCGAGTACACCGACGCGGCCGGCGCGCGGGCGGTGCGGGGCCTGCTGGACGGGGGCGACCTGCCGAGCGCGATCGTCTCGTGCAACGACTTCAACGCGGTCGGGGCGATCTCCGCGCTGGAGGAGGCGGGGTTCCGGGTGCCGGCGGACGTCTCCGTGGTCGGGTACGACAACACCTCGCTGGCCGCCCTCCGGCACGTGTCGCTGACCACGATCGACCAGCCGCGCAACGAGTTCGGCCGGCTCGCCGCCGAGGCCCTGCTGCAACGGGTGCGGGGCGAGCGCGCCGAGCCCGTGCGGCGCCTGCTGCGCCCGTCCCTGGTCGTCCGCTCGACCACCGCGCCACCCGGCGCCGGACGGGCGTGAGCGCCCCGGCCCGCCCACCCCGGCGGTGGGAGCCCGCCGGGGTGACGCGGCGGCCTAGGCGTCCACCTTCGGCCGTTCCGGGTGGTCCGCCGGCTCGGCGGGCGGGGCGGGCCGGCGGACGGCGCGGCGGATCAGCGGCCACGCCAGCAGCACCACCACGACGCCGTACACGACCAGGGCGAACGGGGTGTTGACCAGGCCCGTCAGGGAGCCGTCCGACAGTTGCAGCGCCCGCCGCATCTGCTGTTCGGCGGCCGGGCCGAGGATCACGCCGATGATCGCCGGCAGCACCGGCAGCCCGTAGCGGCGCATCACGAAGCCGAGCACGCCGATCACGAACATCACCAGCAGGTCGAACACGTCGGCGTTCACCGCGTACGCGCCGACGCCGGCGAAGAACAGGATGCCCGCGTACAGGTACGGCCGGGGGATGCGCAGCAGCCTCGCCCACACCGGCGCGAGCGGCAGGTTCAGCACCAGCAGCAGGCACAGGCCGATGAACAGCGACGCGATCAGGCCCCACACCAGCGCCGACTCGCGTTCGAACAGCAGCGGCCCCGGCTGGATGCCGTACTGCTGGAACGCCGCCAGCATCACCGCGGCCACCGCCGTCGTCGGCAGGCCCAGCGTCAGCATCGACACCAGCGTGCCCGCGGCGGACGCGCTGGCCGTCGCCTCCGGCCCGGCCACGCCCTCGATCGCGCCCTTGCCGAACTCGTCGCGGTGCCGGGACAGCCGCTTCTCGGTCACGTACGACAGGAACGTCGGGATCTCCGCGCCGCCCGCCGGGATGGCGCCGAACGGGAACCCGATCACCGGGCCGCGCAGCCACGGCTTCCACGACCGCCGCAGGTCCTCCCGGCCGAGGAACGCGCGGCCGACCGGGATCGGGCGCGCGGGCTTGCGCCGCAGGTGGGCGGCCACCCACAGCGACTCGCCGACCGCGAACAGGGCCACCGCGACCACGACCACGTCGATGCCGTCCGCGAGGTGCAGCGAGCCGAACGTGAGCCGCTGCTGGCCGGTCATCTCGTCCAGCCCGACCAGGCCGATGGCCAACCCGATGAGCAGCGACGCGAACCCGCGCACGCGGGACGCGCCGAGCACGGACGTGACCGCGACGAACGCCAGCACCATGATCGCGAAGAAGTCCGGCGCGCCGATGTCCACGGCGAACTTCGCCACCGTCGGCGCGAGCAGCACCAGCAGCACGGTGCCGATCGTGCCGCCGACGAAGTGCCCGATGGCCGCCGCGGCCAGCGCCTGCGAGCCGCGCCCCTTCCGGGCCATCGGGTTGCCGTCGATGGCCGCGACCACCGCCGCGCTCTCGCCCGGCGTGTTGAGCAGGATGGACGTGGTGGAGCCGCCGAACATGCCGCCGTAGTAGATGCCGGCGAACATGATGAACGCCCCGGTCGGCTCCAGGCCGTAGGTGACGGGCAGCAGCAGCGCCACCGCCATCGCCGGGCCGATGCCCGGCAGCACGCCGATCGCCGTGCCCAGCAGCACGCCCAGCGCGGCCAGCGCGAGGTGCGTCGGGGTCAGCGCGGTCGCGAACCCCTCGAGCAGGTTGTTGAACGAGTCCACGTCAGAACATCCCCACCAGCGGACCACCCGGCAGCGGCACGCCGAGGAGGTTGTTGAACAACAGGAACGTCACCACCGACAGACCGGCGGCGAGCAGCGGGTCGCGGACGAAGTTCCGGCTGCCCAGCGCGTAGGCCGCGCCCCAGAACAGGACCGCGCCGGAGATCGGGAAGCCGACCACGCCGATCAGCGCCGCGTTCGCCAGGAACGCGCCGCACAGCAGCAGCACGGTCCGCCAGTCCGCGGGCGCGGAGAGGTCCACGTCCTCGCCGCCCTCGGCCTCGCCCCGGCCGCCGCGCAGCACGTCCCGCGCGAGCAGCGCGGCGACCACGACCAGCCCGACGCCGACCACGACCGGCACCGCCTTCGGCCCCACCGGGCCGCGCTGCGCGAAGTCGGTGTGGATCCGGATCGCGTCGACCAGGACCAGCACGCCCAGCGCGACCAGCACTGCGGACACGCCGAGCTCCGACCGCTCCCGCAGCCACGCCCGGCTCCAGGGCTTGTTCACCGCCTTGTGCACGCCCAACCCTCCACTCATGCCAACCCCAGGTCCTTGAGGACGGTCGCCACCCGGTCGTTCTCGGCGCGCAGGAACCGGCCGAACTCGTCACCGGGCGCGAACGCGTCGGTCCAGCCGTTGCGCGCCAGCGCCTCCCGCCACTGCGGGGTGCCGTGCAGGTCGCTGAACAGGTCCACCAGCCGGGCCCGGTCGGCGTCGGAGATCCCCGGCGGCGCGACCACGCCGCGCCAGTTGTTGAACTCGACGTCCACCCCGGACTCGCGCAGCGTCGGCGCGTCCACACCCGACAGCCGCGACCCGCTCGTCACCGCCAGCACCCGGATCTGCCCGGCCTCGATCTGGTCCCGGTACTCGCCGACGCCCGACACGCCGAACGCGACCTTCCCGCCCAGCACCGACGCCAGCAGCTCGCCGCCGCCGTCGAACGGGATGTAGTTGACGTGCCGCGGGTCCAGCCCGACCGCCTTGGCGATCAGCATCGGGGCGAGGTGGTCCGGCCCGCCGGGCGACGAGCCGCCGCCGACCGTCACCGCGCCCGGGTTCGCCTTCCACGCCGCGACGAGGTCGGCCAGCGTCCGGTACGGCGAGTCCTTGCCGACCACGACGATGTCCGGCTCCTCGATCAGCTTCGCGATCGGCGTGGTGTCCAGCAGCGACGACGGCGCCTTGTTGGTGTAGACGCTGCCGACCACGCCCAGGCCCATCGACATGACGAGCTTGCCGTTGCCGCGCTCGCTGACCGTCCGGCCGAGACCGACCGTGCCGCCCGCGCCCGGCAGGTTGAACACCTCGGTGTTGCGGATCAGCTCCGCGTCCTCCATCGCCTTCGCGGCGGTGCGCGCCGTGACGTCGTAGCCGCCGCCCGGCGCGTTCGGCACCAGCACGCGCAGGCTCCGCAACGACGACGACGTGTCCGCGCCGGACGTCAGCAACGGCGGCACGAGGACGACGACCGCCAACGCGCCGACGACCGCGAGCCAGTTCCTGATCCGCACTGTGATCCCCGCCTCTCTTCCGCGTGGTTGGACATGTTGCACTCGTGTAAACAGGGAAGTCCCGCTTGCGCGCCTAAGGGTTCTTTTGTTCTTTCTGGTCACGGAGGTGCCGATGGGGACGCGTGGATCGCTGGCCCGTCAGCTGCTCGCGTGGCAACTCGTCGTGGTCGTCGCGTTGCTGGGCGCGGTCGGCGTGCTGTCCGTCGTCCAGGCGGGCAACAACTTCCGCACGACCGAGGGACGCCGGATGTTGTCCGTGGCCGAGGACGTCGCCGCGACCGCGGGCGTCCGGGCGTCGTTGGCCGACCCGCTGCGGCACTACGCGCTCGCGCCGTTCGCGGAGAGCGCCCGCAGCCTGTCCGGCGCCAGCTACGTGATCATCACCGGCCCGGACCGCAAGGTCCTGACCTCGCCGGACCCCGGCCAGGTCGGCGAGGTGCTCGACCTCGGCGGCAGCACGGCGTTGGCGGGCCGGTCGTGGGTCGGCGAGGTGGGCGGCGCGACCGTGGCGCACGTGCCGGTGATCGGCGACGACGGCGAGGTGGTCGGCCTGGTCGCCGCGGGGACGCAGGCGCCGGGCTTCTGGGACGGTGTGCTGGACTCCCCGGACAACGCGCTGCGGCTGCTCGGCGTGGCGCTGGTCATCGGCGTCACCGGGTCGCTGCTGCTCGCGCGGCGGGTCAAGAACCAGACGCTGGGCCTGGAGCCGCACGAGATCACCGCGCTGGTCGAGTACCGGGAGGCACTGCTGCACGGCATCAAGGAGGGCGTCGTCGCGCTCGACCCGCAGCACCGGATCACGCTGGTCAACGACCACGCCCGCGACCTGCTGGCGCTGCCGCCGGACGCGGTCGGCCGGTCGGTGGCCGACCTGGACCTGGACGACCGGCTGCGCGACGTGCTGACCGGCCGCGCGACCGGCGTGGACCAGCTCGCCCTGGCCGGTGGCCGCGTGCTCACCCTGAACCACATGCCGCTGGACGTGCACGGCGCCGTGGTCACCCTGCGCGACCGCACCGAGCTGACCGCGTTGCGCGACGAGCTGGACGCGAACCGGCACGCCACCGACACCCTGCGCGCGCAGGCGCACGAGTTCAGCAACCGCCTGCACACCATCGCCGGCCTGGTCGAGCTGGGCGAGTACGACGAGGTGCGCGGCTTCATCAGCCGCATCAACACCGCGCAGGGCGCGTGGCGCGCCGAGGTGGCCTCGAAGGTCGCCGACCCGGCGGTGGCGGCGCTGCTGGTGGCCAAGTCGAGCCTCGCCGCCGAGCGCGGCATCGGCCTGCGGATGGCGCCGGACAGCTCGCTCGGCGAGGTCGACGAGGCGCTGTCCACCGACCTCGTCACGGTGATCGGGAACCTGGTGGACAACGCGCTCGACGCGCTGTCGGAACGGGGGTGGGTCGAGGTGTCGGTGCGGTCGTCGCCCGACGAGGTCGTGGTCGTGGTGCGGGACTCGGGGCCGGGCGTGGCGGCGGGCCTGGCCGAGGAGGTGTTCCGGCACGGGTTCACCACCAAGGCCGCCGAACAGGGTCAGCGCGGGCTCGGCCTGGCGCTGATCCGGCAGGCGTGCCTGCGGCGCGGCGGGTCCGTGGGCGTGCGCAACGAGGACGGCGCGGTGTTCACCGCCCGGCTGCCCGTGGAGGTGCCGGTGTGATCAGGGTCCTGGTCGTGGACGACGACTTCATGGTCGCGAAGGTCCACAGCGGGTACGTCGCGCGCACGCCCGGCTTCGAGGTCGTCGGCGTCGCGCACACCGGCGCGGAGGCGTTGCGGCTGGTCCGGGAGCTGCGGCCGGACCTCGTGCTGCTGGACGTCTACCTGCCCGACGTGGACGGCCTGGCCGTGCTGCGGGAGCTGCGCGGCCTGGCGGACGACGTGGACGTCATCGTGATCACCGCGGCGACGGACGTGGACACGGTGCGCAGCGCGCTGCGCGGCGGGGTGCTGCACTACCTGATCAAGCCGTTCGAGTACGCCGCGCTGCGCGACCAGCTCGCCCACTTCGCCGCCCTCGACCGGCGGCTCGACCAGCTCGCCTCGGCCGGCCAGGCCGACGTGGACCAGGTGTTCGGCGCCCGGCCGCGCAGCGCGCCCGGTCTGCCGAAGGGCCTGACGGCCCAGACCGCGGCACTGGTGGAACGGGTGCTGCGGGACCGCCCCGTGACGGCCAGCGAGTGCGCGGACGCCACGGAGCTGGCCCGCGTGTCGGCCCGCCGGTACCTGGAGCACTTCGTCAGCACCGGCAAGGCCGAGGTGCGGCTCAAGTACGGCGGCACCGGGCGGCCCGAACGCCTCTACGTCTGGCTCGGCTGACCGCTCTTGCGCACGATCAGGTAGCCCTGCGGCGTCTTCTCCCACTGCGGGTCGACGGGTTCCCGCTCCACGCGGGTGTGCGGCTCGAACCCGGCCTCGGCGAGCTGCCCGAGCACCCGGTCGGGGTCCAGCCGGTACACGTCCAGCAGGATGTCGTGCCCGTAGCCCTGCTCGTGCCGGCGGACGGTGTCGCCCACCTGGAACGCCATCAGCAGCAGGCCGCCGGGCGCGAGGACGCGGTGGAACTCGGCGAACACCGCCGGGTGCTCCTCCCACGGCACGTGGATCACCGAGTACCAGGCCACCGCGCCGCCCAGCGCGCCGTCCGGCAGGTCCAGGTCGAGCATCGACCCCACCTCGAACCGCACGTCCGGGTGCTCGCGCCGGGCCACCGCGACCATCTCCGGCGACAGGTCGACCCCGAAGACGTCCACGCCCAGCCCTTTCAGGTGACCGGAGATCCGACCGGGGCCGCAACCGACGTCCGCCACCGGGCCGCTCACCAGCTCGGCGAACAACCCGAGCACCGCCCGGTCCGCCGGGCTGTCGGCGAGGAGGTCGCGCGCCAGGTCGGCGTAGCTGCGGGCGACGGTGTCGTAGGCGGTCCGGGTCATGGTCAGGAACTCGGGTTCGGTCACGCACCGGGACCCTAGTCCCAGCCGCCGCCCCGACGGCCCTCCTTCGTCCGGGCGCGGCGCTTCTTCTCCGCGATCCGGCGTTCCTTCGAGCCCTTGGTCGGCTTGGTCGGGCGGCGCACCGGCGGCGGCGCGGCCGCGGCGTCGCGCAGGATCCGGGCCAGCCGCTCGCGGGCCGCCTGGCGGTTCTGCAACTGCGCCCGGTGCTCGCTCGCCACGACCGTGAGCACACCGTCCACCAGGCGCTTCCCCAGCCGGTCGAGCATCCGGTCGCGCAGCCGGTCCGGCACGGACGGCGAGGACGCCAGGTCGAAGCTCAGCTCGACCCGGCTGTCCGCCGTGTTCACGCCCTGGCCGCCGGGGCCGGAGGAGCGGGAGAACCGCTCGCTCAACTCGGCCGCCGGCACCACCAGCGTCCTCGTCACGGTCAAGTCCTCGGCCACGCGTCCAGGTTAGAAGCCCAACCCCGCCGACGTCGCCAGCTTTAGCACCTCGCCGTAGTCCAGCGGCGCCGGACCGCCGCGCTCCTGACCGTCCAGGCGCGACCCCGCCGACAGCACGGTCACCGCCGACCCGTCGGGCTGCCGGACGACCAGCTCGATCACCTCGCCCGCCGGCAGCAACGGCCGGTGCAACCTGAAGTGCCGGCCGCCCTCGTCCCACTCCTCGCACCGCGTCTGGTCGATCAGGAGGCAGTCCTGCCCCGCCGTGCCCATGCGGATCATCACCGCCACCGAGCCGCGGCCGCGCGATGTCGTCACGTCGGTGTAGGAGAAGTAGGTCTGCGGCACGTCCTCCGGCACGACCAGCTCCAACGGCGGCCGGCCGTCGAGCGGCTTCGCCACCACGTCCGCGGGCAACGCCGCCCGCAACGCCGCCGTCAGCTCCGCCGCGCGCTCGGCGGTCACCGGCCTCGGCGGCGTCGACCCCGGCTCGTTCGGCAGCGGGAGAACGCCCAGCATGTGCACCGACGCGGACGGCGACGCGAACGGCGATGTGGACGAGCCGGCGACCGGCACGTCCCCCACCGGCCACAGCGCGACCGGCAGGACCACCGCCCCCGCCGCCACCAGCGCGACCGCGACCAGCGAGCCGCGCCGGAACGCGACCCGCCGCCTGCCCCTGGCGACGAGCGCCGCCTTGTCCACGGCCATCGGCGGCTCGTCCGCGACCGCGACGGCCAGAACCTGCTTGATGTCGGTCATCGCCGCTCCTCCAGGACGTCGTGCCCGAGAAGGTGGCGCAGCGCGGCCAAGCCCTTGGCCGCCTGGCTCTTCACGGTGCCTTCGGTGCGACCGAGGAGGCGCGCGGTCTCGGTGACGCTCAGGTCCTCCCAGTACCGCAGCACGACCACCGTGCGCTGGCCCGCCGGCAACGACGCCAGCGCGCGGCGCACGTCGAAGTCCGACCCGGCGCCGGCGACCGGCACGTCCGGCACCTCGTCCACGACCGTCTCCCGCCGCCGGAACGCGCGCCGCGAGTCGTCGATCGCCGCCCGGACCAGCACCTTCCGGGCGTAGGCGTCCACCGCGCCGTCCCGGCGGACCCGCGGCCAGGCGACGTACAGCTTCGTCAGCGCGGTCTGCACCAGGTCCTCGGCGCGGTGCCAGTCACCGCACAGCAGGTACGCGGTCCTGCGCATCACCAGCGCGCGGGCGTCGACGTACTCGCCGAACTCACGATCGCGATCCACTCGGGCACCCTCCTCGGTCGCCGCTTGGTACGGATCGGCGACCGGCGGAGGTTGCCCCGGTGACTAGAACCGCGGGTGGTCGCCCACCAGGACGGCGCCCGGCTCGTCCGAACGGACCACGTCGCCCAGCACCCACGCGGGCACGTGGCGGGCCGTGAGCACGGCCAGGGCGCGGTCCACGTCCTCGGGCGCGACCACCGCGACCATGCCGACGCCCATGTTGAACGTCTTCTCCATCTCGTCGCGCTCCACCCGGCCGCGCTGGGCGATCAGGGCGAACACCGGCGCGGGCGTCCACGTGCCGCGGTTCAGCTCGGCGCGCAGGCCCCGAGGCAGCACGCGGGCCAGGTTCGCCGCCAGGCCGCCGCCGGTGACGTGCGCGAACGTCCGCACCTCCGCCTCGGCGGCCAACGCCAGGCAGTCCTTGGCGTAGATGCGGGTCGGCTCCAGCATCTCCTCGCCGAGGGTGCGGCCGAACTCCTCGACGTGGCCCTCCAGCGGCATCCGGGCGATCTCCAGCAGCACGTGCCGCGCCAGGGAGTACCCGTTCGAGTGCAGGCCCGAGGAGCCCATGGCGATGACCACGTCACCCGCGCGCACCCGGTCCGGGCCGAGCATCGCGGACGCCTCGACCACGCCGACACCCGTGCCGGAGATGTCGTAGTCGTTCTCGCCCATCAGGCCCGGGTGCTCGGCGGTCTCACCGCCCAGCAACGCGCACCCCGCCAGCACGCAGCCCTCGGAGATACCCTTGACCAGCGCCGCGACCTTGTCCGGCACGACCCGGCCGACCGCGATGTAGTCCTGCAGGAACAACGGCTCCGCGCCGCACACCACCAGGTCGTCCACGACCATCGCGACCAGGTCGACGCCGATCGTGTCGTGCTTGTCCAACGCCTGCGCGACCGCGATCTTGGTGCCGACGCCGTCGGTCGAGGACGCGAGCACCGGCTCCTTCCAGCGGTCGAGCTTGAGCTGGAACAGGCCCGCGAAGCCGCCGATCCCGCCGAGCACCTCGGGACGCTGCGCCTTCGCCGCCCACGGCTTGAGCTTCTCCACCGCCTCGTCGCCGGCTTCGATGCTTACTCCAGCTGCGGCGTAGGTCGCCTTGGCGCTGTCCGTCACGTCTCTGTGCTCCACGATTTCGGGCATCCACATTCAGGGCATCTGGTCATCCGGGCACGCGCCCGGCCCGCCGGCGGTCAGGGGCGGCGCAGGGCGTCCTCGGCACCGTACCCGTTCGCCAGGACGGGGGCCGCCGAGCCCGCGACACCCCGGATCCCCTCGAGCAGGTGCTTGCCGATCAAGGCGTCCTCGGGCAGCGGGATCGGGTACTCGCCGTCGAAGCACGCGCTGCACAGCCGCGTCCTGGGCTGCTCGCTGGCCGCGATCAGCTCCTCCAGCGACACGTAGCCCAGCGAGTCCGCGCCGATCGAGCGGCGGATGCCGTCGGTGTCCAGGCCGTTGGCGATCAGCTCGGCCCGGGACGCGAAGTCGATGCCGTAGAAGCACGGCCACTTGACCGGCGGCGACGCGATCCGCACGTGCACCTCGACCGCGCCCGCCTCGCGCAGCATCCGGACCAGGGCGCGCTGCGTGTTGCCGCGCACGATCGAGTCGTCCACCACGACCAGCCGCTTGCCGCGGATCACGTCGCGCAGCGGGTTCAGCTTCAGCCGGATGCCCAGCTGGCGGATCGTCTGCGACGGCTGGATGAACGTGCGGCCAACGTAGGCGTTCTTGACCAGGCCCGACCCGTACGGGATGCCGCTGGCCTGGGCGTAACCGATGGCGGCCGGCGTGCCCGACTCGGGCACCGGGATGACCAGGTCGGCCTCCACCGGGTGCTCCAGGGCGAGCCGGCGGCCGATCTCCACCCGGGTGGCGTGCACCGACCGGCCGGCGATCGTGGTGTCCGGGCGGGCCAGGTAGACGTACTCGAAGATGCAGCCCTTGGGCTCGGGGTTGGCGAACCGGCTCGACCGCAGGCCGTTCTCGTCGATCGCGATCAGCTCGCCCGGCTCGACCTCGCGCACGAACGACGCGCCGACGATGTCCAGCGCCGCCGTCTCGCTGGCCACGACCCAGCCGCGCTCCAGCCGGCCCAGCACCAGCGGGCGCACGCCCTGCGGGTCGCGGGCCGCGTAGAGGGTGGACTCGTCGGAGAACGTGAGGCAGAACGCGCCGCGCAGCGTCGGCAGCAGCCGCATGGCCGCCTGCTCGATGCCGATGTCGGCGGCGTGCGCGGCGAGCAGGCCGCACACCAGGTCGGAGTCGGTGGTCGCGCCGTGGCTCGTGTCCACGCCCACCTCGCGGGCCTTCTCCAGCAGCTCGGCGGTGTTCACCAGGTTGCCGTTGTGGCCGAGCGACAGGCCCGAGCCGGTGGCCGTGGTGCGGAACGTCGGCTGCGCGTTCTCCCACGTCGTGGAGCCCGTGGTGGAGTAGCGGCAGTGGCCGACCGCGACGTGGCCGCGCAGCGACTGGAGCACCTGCTCGTCGAACACCTGGCTGACCAGGCCGAGGTCCTTGAAGACCACCACCTGGCTGCCGTCGCCGACGGAGATGCCCGCGGCTTCCTGGCCGCGGTGCTGGAGGGCGTAGAGGCCGTAGTAGGTGAGCTTGGCGACCTCCTCACCGGGGGCCCAGACGCCGAACACACCGCATTCCTCGCGGGGTTCTCGTTCTTCCTGGGTTTCGGGGTCAGTGCGGCCGGTTGCTGAATGGTCGGTGACCACCGGGTGCTCCCTAGCGACGAGGTCGGGCTGCACCATCGAGTGTAAGGCTGACGGGGGTGGTACCACCCCCATCAGGACCCCCGTGACGTGACCAAACGCACTCAGTCCAGCTTGAGGGCGAACCACACCTGCTCGTCGCCCGTGTGCTTGAGGGGCAGGCGACCCCACAGGCCGTAGTGCACGAGCTGCGCCTCGCCGGTGATCAGCAGGTCCGCCTCCTCGCCCGGCCAGGCCGCCCGCACCTCGGGCACCACACCGGGCTGGAACGTCACCACCCACGCCTCGGGCACGTCGGTGAGCTGCACCAGGGCCGTGCCCTTGGCGGTCGGCGGCACGTCCGCGGCGTACTTGGCGGCCAGCAGGGTGGTGAGCGCCTCGTCGATGCCGTCGACGGCGAAGTCCGCGTCGCCGACCACCAGCTCGCGCAGGGCCGCCTGGGCGTCCCAGCGGCGCAGGTCCAGCTCGTGCGCGATGCGGCGGTGCCACACCCAGGCCAGGTCCGGCGCGGCCGGCGAGAACGTCCACGCCGTCCGGTTGCCCGGGGTGGCCGGGAGCAGTTCGGCGGCCTTGGCCAGCTGGGCGTCGAGGTACTCCAGCGGCGCCACGTCGGCGGGCGGGCTGGGCAGGCGGAGCCGGACCGTGCTGCCGGTGCGCAGGTACTCCAGGGACGTCTCCAGGAACCGGCCGACGTGCAGCGCCAGGTCGGTGAACGTCCAGCCGGGGCAGCTGGGCACCTTCGCCGCGGGGTCGGCCTTCCCGACCGCCTCCCGGAACATCCCCGCCTGGGCGGTGAAGACCTCGGTCCACCGCTGGGTGGTCCAACCTGCCGGCACGTCCAGCCTCCCGCTCGCGTCGATCGGTGCGCCGCCATCGTGCCGCACGGGTCGCCTCCCCGGCGGCGGGACGCCGGCCTTCACCCGTACCGACGCAGCGACCGCGCCGCCGGTGCCGTCGGATCACAACGACTTCCCGACGGGGCGCGGCACGGCGGGTCACCACGGCTGGTCCCGGACGTCGTCCAGGGCCGCCAACTCGTCCAACCGGGCCATGGCCTCCTCCCACCAGCGGATCAGGTCGCCGGGCTGGAACTCCCACTCCTCGGAGTCCCCGGCCGCCGACCCGCCCCCGGCCTCCGCGCCCGTGTCGGCCGGGTCGTCGGCCAGGGGGTCCACGCCGGCGAGGTCGACAGCGGCTGGGTCGGCAACCAGGTCGTCAGCGGCCACGTCGGCGGCGGCGAAACCGGCGGCGGCCGGGCCTGGAGCGACTGGGTCGTCGGCGGCCGGGGTGAGCGCGGTCGAATCGAGGGCGGCCGGGTCCAGAGCGTTCGGGTCGAGGCCGGCCGGATCGAGGGCGGCCACATCGAGGTCGGCCGGGTCGAGGGCGTATGCGGCATCCGGGTCTTCGATCACCGACTCGACTTCCGGCTCGGCGAAGGGATCGGGGGTCGCGGCCGGTTCCCCGACCGGCCAGGCGACCGCGGGCGGGACGGCGGCGGACCAGGAGACGGCCGGGTCGGCCTCCGGCTCGCTGACGACGGAGTGGACGGCGAGCGGCCACGCGCCCGCCGGTTGGGCGACCGAGGTCCACGAGGCGGTGGGGTCGAGCGGCAGGGTCCAGGTGAAGGCGGTCGCGGCGGCGGTGGCCGCGGCGGTGGCGGCCCCCGGCCCGTCGAGGTGGCCGGTGAAGCCGTGGTCGGAGCGCTCGGCCCACGCCTCGACGCCCACCCCGGTGCCCGGTCCCGGCTCCGGGTCCAGCCACAGCTCGGTGGTCGTCTCGCACCACGACTCGACCTCCGGCGGGACCGCCGCCCCCACCGGTCCCGCCGATTCGGCCTCCGACTCGCGCCACAACCCGACCGGCGGCACGACAGCCCGCCCCGCCCCCGGCACCGGCCCGGCGTCCGACGGACGCCACGACTCGACCTCCGGCACGACCGGCGACGCCGCGAGCCCGAGCCGCAACTCGACGGTCGACTCGCGCCAAGGCTCCACGACCGGCCACGCCGCCCGCTCGACGCCCGACCCGCGCCAGGGCTCGACCGCCGGCGCGACCGCCGCCGACCCGGGCCACAACTCGGGCCACGGCCCGGTGGCCGGCTCCCGCCACGGCTCGAT
The DNA here is from genome assembly GCF_053601135.1 of Actinosynnema sp. NPDC004786. NCBI lineage: Bacteria > Bacillati > Actinomycetota > Actinomycetes > Pseudonocardiales > Pseudonocardiaceae > Actinosynnema > Actinosynnema sp. NPDC004786. The sequence goes on from NZ_JBSGBG010000001.1 coordinate 312,877, forward strand.
CGCCGGCGTCGCGGCCGACCCCCGCCACGGCTCGACCGCCGGCGCCACGGCCGACGCCCCCTCCAGCACCAACCGCACCTCGGGGATCGCCGCGAGCCACGACTCGACCGGGGACGGGGGCCGGGTCCAGGCCCACGAGCCGGCCTGCGGATGGGCCCACGGCTCGATCCGCGACCCGACCGCCGTGACGCCCCGCGTCCGGGTCCACGGCGGGAGTTCCAGGTCGAGGTGCATCCGCAACTTCGGCTCGAGCTTCGGCACGAGGAACGGCCGGTCGCGCCCGCCGGTCCACTCCGCGGGCTCGTCGCCCCCCGGCGGTTGGGCCGTTCGGGGTGGGGGGTGCACCGCGCTCCACGCCGCCGTGCCCGACGCCTGCCCGGCCGGTCCGCCGGCCGCGGCCGGCAACGGCACCGGGCCGACGCCGAGCACGGTGGCGATGGTGCGGACGGCCCCGGCTTTCCACCGCTGCCAGCGGATTCGGGCCGGGGAGAGGGCGCGGTGACGGGCCCGGCAGGGGGCCGGCGCGAGGAAGTCGGCGAGCAGCCGGCGGACCCGGTCGGCGAACCCGAGGTGCAGGAGCAGGCCCCAATTCCGGGGTGAGGCGAGCAGGAGTGTCATGCGTCCATGGTCGAACTGCTGTTCGACGCCGGCAAGATCACCTTTGAGTGATTCGGGAACCCGGCTTGACCGGTGGGGCGGGGGAACCGGAGCGGGTGACGGCGCGTCGCATTGCCGGCGGCAGCGGCACGAAGGGTGGGTAACCGTGTTCGGAGTGCGACCGGAGACGTTGCGGGCGGCGTCCAAGGAGTTCCACGACGGCGCGGACGCGACCGGCGACGGCGCGGAGCTGATCTCCATGCTCCGGCTGGACGCCGACGCGCTGGGCCAGGTCCCCGCGGCGGCGGAGTTCGTGGACGCGTTGGCCAGGTGGTCCGGCGAGCAGTCGGACGACCTGCGGCGCGGCAGCGCCTGGTACCGCGACGCCGGCGACGGCCTCACCGAGAACGCCGACGCCTACCAGCGCGCCGACGACGACTCGAACAGCTCCTTCCGCGGCATCGAAGGGGGCATGGCGTGAGCTACACCGACCCGGAGGTCCTGTACGGCCGGCTCGCCACGGGCGACGCGGGCCGCGTCGCCGCCGCGGCCGACCCCATCACCGGCGCGATGAGCGCGGTCGGCCGCGCGGGCCAGTCCGTCGCCGCGGGCGGCACCACCGCCACGTCCACCTGGCAGGGCGACGCCGCGACCAGGTTCAAGGCCCGCTCGGAGCTGTCCACCCGGTCCGCGACCGTGGCGGGCGAGCGGCTGGGCGCCGGCGCGGACGTCGTGCAGGCCGCCTCCCGCGCGTACGCGCAGATGCGGGGCAGCGCCGACCAGCTCATCGACTTCTGGCGCGGCCGCCCGCCGGGGCTGGACGAGGCGCAGACGCGGGAGCTGGCCAACCGCGTCAACGAGCAGCTGACCAACGTCAAGACGAGCTACGAGCGCGTGCTGCGCTCCTACGCCGACGCCCTCACCCGCATCCGCCCCGGCTTCGAGGAGACGGCGGGCAAGGACCCGGGCTGGAACACCGCCGTCACGGCGCTGCGCACCACCGCGACCGTGCCCGCCCCCGGCACGGACCCCCGGCAGGTGGCCGCCTGGTGGAAGTCCCTGACCAAGGAGCAGCAGGACGAGCTGCTGCGCACGAAGTTCCAGGAACTCGGTCAACTGCGCGGGCTGCCGTCCGGCGTCCTCGACCAGGCGAACCGCGCGCGCATCCAGGACGACATCCAGCGCTTCGGCGCGGAGCGCGACCGGCTCGACGGGCAGCTGGCCGCGCGGGCGCGGGAGCTGGGGCTCGACCCGAACGACTCCGGCGACCTGACCCGGCTGCTGAACGACCCGGAGTACGCGGCGCTCCACGAGCAGCGGCAGGAGGCCGCCACCAAGGCGGAGAACGCCGAGAAGGCGCAGAGCAGCGTCAACCAGGCGGCCGAGCTGGCCCGCGGCAAGGGCTGGCCGGAGAGCGACGTCCGCGTGCTGGCCTACGACCCGTACGGCCCGCGCGGCGACGGCGGCATGGCGATCGCGTACGGCGACCCGGACACGGCGCGGAACCTGGCGGTCGCCGTGCCCGGCACCGGTTCGACCCTCGACAGCTTCTCCGTGGGGCAGGCGGCCAACCTGCGCGAGGCCATGGGTCCCGACGGCAACGCCACCATCCAGTGGCTCGGCTACGACGCGCCGGGCTGGGCGCCGGGCGAGGTGGACAACCCGGCGCAGGCCCGCGAGGGCGGCGCGAACCTCGTCGCCGACGTCGACGGCTACCGCGCCGCCGCCGAGGCCGCGGGCAACCGCCAGCACCTGACCGTGATCGGCCACTCCTACGGCTCCACCACGGTCGGCTACGCGGGCATGAACGGCCTGGCGGCGGACGACATCGCGTTCGTCGGCTCGCCCGGCGTGGGCGCGTCGAACGTCAACCAGCTCTCGGCGGGCCCCGGTCACGTCTACGTCGGCGCGACCGAGCACGACCCGGTCGTGCAGGGCACGAGCCAGACCTGGTTCACCGAGGACGGCTCGTCCGTGGGCCCCTACGACGACCGCTTCGGCGCGCGCACCTTCGGCACCACCGACGGCACGTCCGCGCTGGGCGCGCACTCGCAGTACTACGCGCAGGGCTCGGAGTCGGTGCAGAACCTGGCGCGGATCGCGACCGGCAACGGCGACTCCGTGACCGCGCAGGACTGGGACGAGAACCCGCTCGGCCCGTCGCTGCCCGGCTCGCACCTGCCCGGCGTCGGGCCGGTGGTCGACTTCGTCGGCGGCACGGCCGTCGGCGCGGCGGACCTCGCCGTGGACGCGGGCACCGGCCTCTACAACGCCGGCCGGGACGCCTTGAACGGCAACTGGTCCGAGGCGGGCACCGGTCTGCTCAACACCGGCAAGGAGGTCGTCAACGACGCCGTGGACGTGGTCGTCGGCGGGGTGGGCGACGCGGTCGAGCTGGGCCGCGACGTGGTCGAGGGCGTCGGCCGGGCGTGGGACAAGACCGTCGGGTCCTGGTTCTGACGCCTCAGGCCTTGCGGCAGGACCCGATCGACTGGGCCGGTTCGGCGTCGTCGAGCTTGCTGTCGTCGCGCTGCCGCACGGTGCAGACGAGCGCGTCGCCGACCGCCGTGCCGTCGGGCACCTCGGTGAGCGGGGCCCACGGCGCGGTGATCGGCGCGGCGCCGTCCGGCTGGTCCTGGTCGAGCCGGAGGGACACCCGGCCCGGCCACGTGCCACCGGAGACGAGGGTTTCGTCGGGCTTGACCTCGGTGACCTCGAACCGGACCTCGCCGGACCACTCGCCACCGCCGCAGCCGGCGAGGAGGGTTGCGACCGCGAGGACGGCGACACACGCCTTGAGCGCCTTCACGGGGCGAGCTTAGCTAGAAGCGGAGCACCGGGAGCAGGGTCGAGAGATCGGCCCGGCTCCCGGACGCGGTGACCTTCGCGTCGGCCACCGCCTCGGCCCAGCCGAGCCGGCCCACGGCCAGCTCCAGCCACGTGCGCGGGTCGGTCTCGACCACGTTCGGCGGCGTGCCGCGGGTGTGCCGGGGTCCGGCCACGCACTGCACGGCGGCGAACGGCGGCACCCGCACCTCCACGCTGCGGCCGGGCGCGACCTGCTCCAGCGTGCGCAGGCTCAGCCGCACCGCGGCGGCCAGCACCGGGCGGTCCGGCCGCTCCGCCTCGCCGGCGAGCCAGGGCAGCACGGCCTCGACCGCGGCGCGCACCTCGTGGGGGTCAACGGGCTTCGACGGCACCCGCCCAGGTTAACGCCGCCGGCCGGGTCGGCCCGCGCCGACCGCCACTCTCCACAGTGGACGGCACCGGGGTCAGATCCGCGCCGCGCGCACCGCTTCCGCGAGCAGCTCCTCGACCTGGTGGGCGAGCCGGCGCGAGTCGGTGGGGCTGAACGTGCTCCACGGCACCGACCCGTTCGACGCCCGCCGCTGCTGCAGGTAGCGGCCTTCCTCGGTGTCGAAGAACGCGACCACCCGGTCGGGCCGGCACCGCTTGCCGTACTTGTCCCGGGCCGCCGCGCCGAAGTTGCCGGTGTGCACGAGCCCGGTGAACATCTTCACCAGCGCGACCGCGTCCTCCTGGCGCACGCCGTGCTCGCGCAGCGAGTTCTCCAGGCTCTTGGGCGAGCCGTCGGACTTCCTGACCGCGGCCTCCAGGTCGGCGCTCGGCATGGTGACCGAGTGCCCGACGCCGGCGGGGTGCGGGGGCAGCGCGGCCAGCACGGCCGAGGGCAGGCCGCTGCCCGCCGCGCGGCGGAACGTGAGCCCGGAGTCGGTCAACGTGGCCACCGCGCCGTCGTCGCCGTTGGCCACGGCGAGCACCCGCACGCTCCTGCCGAGCCACACCCGGCCGTCGACCTCCCGCTCGGGCCGGCTGAACAGCCGCAGCAGGTGGTCCAGCTCGGGGTGCAGCCCGGTCGGCCCGCCGAGGCCGCGCGCGCCGATGTCCTGCCACACCCGGCGTTCCAGCGCGGCGCGCTCGGCGTGGGTCTTGCCCGGCGAGGGCACCTTGATCACCAGCGGCATCCGGCCGAGGTCGAGGCGCTCCCAGAGCACGTCGAACTCCTCGGCGGAGAGCGTGATCGGCTCCCGCTCCGCGGGCCCCCCGAAGTACGTCACCGACATCCCCGTCCCTGAACACCGGACACGGGCCCGCACCGGGTCGGCGCGGGCCCGTGCACCGGCGGACCACTACTGCGGCAGCTCGCCGATCACCGGCGGCGCGACGAGCCGGTCGTCGCCGAACACGTCGTTCGTCTCGACCAGGTAGTCGGCCGCCTTGTGCTCGATGTCGTCCTCGCCGTTGCCGCCGTGCGCGCCGGCCGCGCCACCGGCCATGCCCGCGCCGGCCGCGCCGGGACGACCCGCGGCGCCGGGGCCGCCCGCGCCGGGGCCGAAGCCGCCGGGCACGCCGCCGCGCCCCGCCGCGCCGGCCGGGGTCGCGCCGTGGGGCGCACCGCCGCCGGGCATGCCGGAGCCCGGCACGCCGGCCGAGCCGGGCATCCCCGGCATCCCGGGGCGCAGGCCGCCGGGGCCGCCGGGGCCGTGGGGGCCGGGACCACCGGGCACGCCCGGCATGCCGGGCAGCCGGCCGGTCGGCACGCCCGGACGCGGCCCGGGGCCGGTCGGGACCTTCGGCGGGAGCTGCGGGCCGTTGCCGGGCGGCTTCGGCGGCGTCCACGTGGGCGGCGGCACCGGGGTGACGAACGGGGGCTTGACCGGGGTGTTCACCGGCGGGGTGACCGTCGGCGGCGGGGTCGGGACCGGGGTGCCCGTCGGCGGCGGCGCCCACGTCGGGTTCGTCGTGCCACCCGTCGGCGGGAGCTGCGTGACGCCCGGCACCGGCGTGCCGGTCGGCGGCGGGGCCCACGACGTGTTCGTGGTGCCGCCGCTCTCGCGCGGGGGCGTCCACGTCGGCGTGGCGGTGTAGTTCGCGCTCGAGTTGTTGTACTCGCCCGCGCCGGCCGGCGGCGGCGTGTCGATCACGACCTTCGGCGGCGGGACGAACGTGCCCAGCGTGTTGGCGTTCCACTCGCTGCTGGACTGGTAGTTGTTCATCACCGCGACGGCCTTGGCCTCGGCGTTGTCCTGCGCCGCTTCCTGCCGCTCGTGGTCCTGCTGCTGCTGGATGACGTGCATCATGCCGATCGGGCCGGTCAGCCCGCCGAGGATCTTGTCGCCCAGGGACGGCGCCTCGGTCGTCACCTCGACCGGCTCCGGCATCTCCTTGCGGGCGTTCGCGATGTACTCCGCCTGCAGCTGGGCCGACGCCTCCATCGTGCTCGACCCCTGCTGGGCGTCCGCCGCCCACGCGCCGAGCGGCGACAGCGACGCCTGCGTGGCGTCCGCGGTGTCGCCCTCCCAGCTCGCGCCGAGCTTGGCCAGGCCCTCCTGGATGGAGGTGTCGATCTCCCCCAGGGCCTCGGACAGCGACTTCCAGGAGTCCTCGAGCGGTCGGGACGCGGCGACGCCCGGGCCCTCGTTGATCATCCGGTAGAGATCGGGGTGGGCATACCCGCGCCAGCGGTGGTCACCCATCGTGCTCGCCCCCCTCGGGTGCGTAGGTCAGCAAGGTCAGCCGTTGTTGACGCGTCCCCAGGACGCGGTGTTGTCGCCTTCGACGCGCCGGTAGTCGGCCTCGATCGCGGTGAGCTGGTCGACCACGCCCTTGAGCTGCTCGCGGTACGCCTTGAGCGCGGTCAGGCCGGCGGAGTCACCCGCTTCGAAGGTCTCCTGGTTGAACCGCTGGGCGGTCTCGTCGCTCACCGGGTCGCCCGCCCACGGCTTCGCCTGGAGCTGCTCCATCGCGTCGGAGAGCCTCGCTTCGAGCTGGTTCAACGCGTCCACGAACACCTTGCGCGCGGCCGGGATCGCCGAGGGTTCGATGCTCAACTTGCGCTGCGCCCCGCTGTAGTCGGGCAGCGTCGTCGGCGTCGTTCCCCCGCCACCACCATCCGCGATGAACACGGCACACCCCTCCTCAGTGCTGCACATACCCCAGCGTGTGCATCTGGGACGACTTTAGCTCTGATGCATGACGCGGGTGACCGGTTCCCGTGGCAAAGGGAGTAGTTCTACTCGGCCAACTTCGCCACGACGGCCGCGGCGACCGGCTGGACGACCTGGCACAGGGTGGGGACGTCGGTCTCGCCCACGCTGTTGGCCTGCACCTCGGCGACCTGGCCGTCGGAGACGTCCACCGCGACGGAGCAGGAGACGCCGAGCTGGGTGGTCGACTCGATCAGCAGCGACGGGAAGCCGCCGACCTGCAGTTCCGTCACCTTGCCGACCGAGGTCGCGTAGTCGTCGAGGCCGGCGGTGGTGTCGGCGGTGACGCTGACGAAGTACCGGCGGTCCCCGCGGCTGATCGTGCAGCTCTTCTTGCCGGCCTGGCCGCCGGGCTGCGGCGGCTGGTCCAGCCCGAACTCCGCGCGCTGGGCCTCGGTCAGCAGCGCGCACGGGTCCACGTCGTCCACGTTGACGGTCTTCGGGCGCCGGGCCGGCTCCTCGGACGCGGACGTCGGCCGGGAGGTGGCGCCGTCCGCCGCGGTGGTGGTCGCGGAGGTCGCGCCACCGGGGTTCGCGGACCCGTCCGTCGACTGTGAACAGCCCCCGAGCAGGGCCAGAGCGGCGAGGAGCGGCACGACACGGCGCATGCGCACCAACGTATCGGATCGCCGTCGCCCGCACGGCGCGTTGCGGGCAACGCGACGCGGCCGGCGACAACGCGCGTGGCCGGACGCCGGTACGTAGGGTCGGTCCCGTGGGAGACACGGGACCGGGGCGGATCGAGGACTACGCGCTGCTGTCGGACCTCAGGACGGCGGCGCTGGTGGGGCGCGACGGGTCGATCGACTGGCTGTGCATGCCGCGGTTCGACTCGCCGTCCTGCTTCTCCCGGCTGCTGGGCACCGAGGACGACGGGCACTGGCGGATCGCGCCCACCGGCGAGGTCGTGGCGGTGCGGCGGTCCTACCGGGACGGCAGCCTGGTGCTGGAGACCGAGTTCGAGACCGTCGACGGCGTCGTGCGGCTGATCGACACCATGCCGCCCGAGCAGGACGACTGGGACGCCGACACGCGCGTGGTGCGGGTCCTGGAGGGTGTGTCCGGGCAGGTCGAGATGTCGTTGCGGTGGGTGCTGCGGTTCGCCTACGCCGACTCGGTGCCGTGGGTGCGCCGCGGCGAGCGGGACGGGCGGGAGTGCATCGTCGCGCTCGCCGGGCCGTCCGCGGTCGCGCTGTACGGCGACCGGCTCCCGTACCGGGTGCACGGCAAGCGGGCGCACGAGGCCGAGTTCACCGTCTCGGCGGGCGAGCGGCTGTCGTGGGTGATGGAGTTCGCGTTCTCGCCCGACCGGCCGCCCGCGCCGGTGGACGCGGTGGCCGAGGTGGCCCGGTCCGAGGCGTTCTGGCTCGCCTGGTCCTCCCGCATCGCCTACGACGGGCCGCACGCGGACGTCGTGCGGCGGTCGCTGATCACGCTGAAGGGCCTGTCGTACGCGCCGACCGGCGGGATCGTGGCCGCGCCGACCACGTCGCTGCCCGAGACGTTCGGCGGCGAGCGCAACTGGGACTACCGGTACTGCTGGCTGCGCGACGCCACGTTCACGTTGCTGGCGCTGGACAACTTCGGCTGCACCGACGAGGCGGTGGCGTGGCGCGAGTGGCTGCTGCGCGCCGTCGCGGGCGACCCGGCCGACCTGCAGATCATGTACGGCCTCGGCGGCGAGCGGCACCTGGTGGAGTGGGAGGTCGACTGGCTGCCCGGGTACCGGGGCGCGCGGCCGGTGCGGGTCGGGAACGCCGCCTACCGGCAGCTCCAGCTCGACGTGTACGGCGAGGTGATGGACGCCCTGCACCTGGCCCGCGAGCGCGGTCTCGGCGAGACGCCCGACTCGTGGGCCATGCAGCGCGGGATGATCCGGCACCTGGAGAAGGTGTGGGAGCGGCCGGACAAGGGCCTGTGGGAGGTGCGCGGGCCGGACCGGCACTTCACCCACTCGCGGGTGATGCTGTGGGTGGCGTTCGACCGGGCGGTGCGGGCGGTGGAGGAGTTCGACCTGCCCGGCCCGGTGGACCGGTGGCGCGAGCTGCGCGACGCGGTGCACGCCGAGGTGCAGGCGAAGGGCTGGAACGCCGACCTGAACGCGTTCACCCAGTACTACGGCGGCACCGAGCTGGACGCGGCCACGTTGCTGATCCCGGCCGTCGGTTTCCTGCCCGGCGACGACCCGCGGGTGCTCGGCACCCTCGACGCGATCTCGCGGGTGCTCCGGCACGGCGACCTCGTCGACCGGTACGAGACGTCCCACGGGCAGTCCGAAGTGGACGGCCTGGCCGGGGTGGAGGGCAGCTTCCTGGCGTGCTCGTTCTGGTACGTCGACGCGCTGGCGCTGGCCGGGCGGCGGGACGAGGCGCTGGCGATGTACGACCGGCTCGTGGACCTGTGCAACGACGTGGGGCTGCTGGCCGAGGAGTACGACCCCGGCACCGGGCGGATGTGCGGCAACTTCCCCCAGGCGTTCAGCCACCTGGCGCTGGTCAACAGCGCGGCGGTGCTGTTCGGCGGCCACACCCGCGAGGAGCGCCACCGGGGGGACGCGCCGTGAGGGCCGCGGAGGTCGTCCCGGGCGCGCCGCCGGCGTCGCGCCCGGTGGACGCGCGGGTGGTCGTGGACCCCGCCTAGCGGCGGAGGAGTTCGTCGATCTCGGCGGGCTTCATCGGCTTGGCGAAAAACCAGCCCTGGCCGGTGTCGCAGCCGATCCGGTGCAGGCGCTTGGCCTGCGCCGGGGTCTCCACGCCCTCGGCGGTCACGCCCAGCTCCAGCGCGTGCGCGAGCTGCACGAGCGTGGACACGATCTGGACGTCGACCGCGTCCTCCTCGTCCGCCGCCCGCAGGCCCTCCATGAACGAGCCGGCGATCTTCAGCTCGTGCACCGGCAGGTGCTTGAGGTAGGCGAGGTTCGAGTAGCCGGTGCCGAAGTCGTCGATGGCGATCCGCACGCCCATGTCCGACAGCGCCCGCAACGCCTCCAGCGGCTCGTCGGCGGTGCCCATGATCGCGCTCTCGGTCAGTTCGAGCTGCAGGTGGTTCGGCGGCAGCGCGCACTCGTCCAGGATCCGCTTCACGTCCCGCACCAGCTCCGGGTCGCGGGACTGGCGCACGGCCAGGTTGACGCTCACGAACGGCGCGGACTCGCCGAACTCCTCCAGCCACCGCCGGGCCTGCTCGCACGCCCGCCGCAGCACCCACCGGCCCAGCGGGACGATCAGCCCGGTCTCCTCGGCCAGCTCGATGAACCGGTCCGGCGCGAGCCGCCCGAACTCCGGGTGCTGCCAGCGCACCAGGGCCTCCACGCCCACCACGGTGCTGTCCTCCAGCCGCACCAGCGGCTGGTAGTCCACGTAGAACTCGTCGCGCTCCAACGCCGCCGGCATGGTCGCCGACAGGGTGAACCGGGCGACCTCCTTGGCGTTGCGCTCCGGGTCGTACAGCGCCCACCGCGACTTGCCGTCCGCCTTCGCCCAGTACAGGGTGATGTCCGCGTCGCGCATCAGGTCCGCGGCCGTGGTGCCGGACAACCCGCGCTCCACGATGCCGATCGACGCCGACACGGTCAGCTCGTGCCCGCCGATGCGGATCGGCGACTCCAGCTCGCGCAGCACCCGGTCGGCCACGTCGACGATGTCCTGCGTGTCCTGCGAGCCCTCCACCAGGATGACGAACTCGTCGCCACCCATCCGGGCGACCAGCTTGCCCTCGCCGGACACCGAGAGGTCCAGCCGCCTGCCCACCTCGACCAGCAGCTGGTCGCCGATGTCGTGGCCGAGGCTGTCGTTGATCACCTTGAACCCGTCCAGGTCCAGGTAGCACAGGCCGGCGCGGCGGCGGGCCCGGTTGGCGAACACGCGGTTGAGGCGCTCCAGGAACAGCGCGCGGTTCGGCAGGCCGGTCAGCGGGTCGTGCAACGCCTGGTAGCGCAGCCGGTTCTGCAGCAGGTGGCGGTCGGTGACGTCCTCGATCATCGCCACCTGGTACTGCGGCTCGCCGTGGTCGTCGCGCACCAGCGACAGGGTCAGGTGCGTCCACACCTGCTCGCCGTCGGCGCGGCGGAACCGCTTCTCCGCCCGGTAGTGGTCGCACTCGCCCGCGGTGAGCTGGTCGTACAGCCGCCAGACGCTGCTGCCGTCCTCGGGGTGCATGAGGTCGCGGATGTTGTACTGCCGCATCTCCTCGACGCTGAACCCCAGCATGTCCTGCAACGCCTGGTTCACGTCGAGGATCCGGCCCTCGATGTCGGCGATGCCGATGCCGATGGCCGCCTCGGTGAACATCGCCCGGAACCGCGCCTCGGACGCGCGCAACGCCGCCTCGGCCTGGTCGCGGGCGTCGAGCACGGCCGCGCGGATCGCCTCCTGCTCGGCCAGCGTGCGCTCGCGCAGCGCGCGGGCGTACCCGGCGGCCAGCGCGCCCTGCAACGCCGCCAGCCGGGAGCGCATCAGCTCGTCCGGCTGGATGCCCAGCTCGGCGAGCAGGTCGTCGCCGAGGAGCTGGACGGTGCGGCCCAGCGTGTCGGTGCCGGTGAAGTGGGCCTCGACCAGCCGCGCGCCGATCTCGTAGCCCGGCGCGGTGCGGAACGGGCTGGCGTGCAGCGCCTGCACCAGGACCTCGGTCAACGCCTGGAGGTGCTCGGCGACCTCGGCCCGCGTCATGGGGACGTAGCTGCTCCCGATGACGGCGGTCGCCCAGGTGCGGGCGAAGGACTCCGCCCCGGCCAGTACGGCGGGGTCGAGGTTCGATCGGCCCGGTGCTGCCACCAGATGGTCAACCTGTTCCGTCATGTCCGTCGGCCTACCGCCACAACCGAGAGGATACGGCCGGTCGCGCCGCGCGGTCGACAACCCGGCCGACCCGGCGTCCGACCTCCCGGGCGTCCATCAGGGCTTCCGCCCGACGCCGCCGAAGCTGACGAAGTGCGCGGCGTTCTCGTCCACGTCGTCCGGCGACTCCGGCCGCCACAGCGGCAGCCGCGCCACCCCCGGCTCGACCAGCTCGAACCCGTCGAACAGGGCCTCCACCTCGTGCTTGGAGCGGAAGCACATCTCGCTCACGCCCCGGTCGTAGACGCGCTTCGCCTCGTCCCACGCCGGGTCCCAGTCGCCCTCCTCGAACCCGGCGTGCGAGACGGCGAGGTAGCTGCCGCCGGGGAGGGCGTCGCGGTAGGCCGCCACGACCCCGCCCGGGTCCTCGGCGTCCGGCAGGAAGTGCAGCAGCGCGATCATCAGCACGCCGACCGGCTCGTCGAAGTCGAGCAGCCCCTTGACCTCGGGCGAGGACAGCACCTCCGGGGCGTCGCGCACGTCGGTCTGCAGCACGTTCACCAGCTCGTTGCCGGTGAGGATGGCGCGGCTGTGCGCGACCGCCACGGGGTCCATGTCGACGTACACCACGCGCGCCGACGGGTCGGTGGCCTGCGCGATCTCGTGCACGTTGCCGACCGTGGGGATGCCGGAGCCGAGGTCGAGGAACTGGCGGATGCCCCGCGCCAGCATGAACCGCACGGCGCGCCGCAGGAAGGCCCGGTGGTTGAGCACGACGCTGCGCAGCACCGGCACGTCGGCCAGCACCTTGTCGCCGACCACCCGGTCGACGGCGAAGTTGTGCGCCCCGCCCAGCCAGTAGTCGTAGACCCGCGCGATGCTCGGGCGCGCGAGGTCGACGTCCCCCGGCGCCCAGTTCGGCCGATCCACGCTGTCCACCCGACTGCTCTCCTCGCCGTGCCCGTGCCACACCGTCGCGGTGACACCCACATCATGGGCCAATCCGGTGAGTTGGCCCACTGCCCCTCCCCTGTGGGTTCGGAATCCGCCACCGCCGAGCTGATCACCGGGAAGAATGAATTTCCGGCGGATCCGGGTGGCTCGCGGGCGCGGTGGCCGCGACGGCGGCGACCGGGTCGCGGGTCGTGCGGGGACCGGGCCGGCGGGACGTGCCGGAGCGGGGCCCGACCGGACCACCCGGGGCGTTCCCGCTGGTCGCGGGGTCGTTGTCCGAGGTCGGCGGCGGTCCGCTCGGGCACCGGGCGGGCGGCCGCGCGGGCGACCTCCCGGTCGTCCGGCACGCGGCGCGGCGCGTCGGCCGGCGGCGTCACGCGGACGGGGACCGGCGGAACGCCGGGGTCGCCGGCGGCGGGCGGCGAACGTGAGGGTCGAACACGTTCGGTGGCGGGCGGCCGGCGGACGATTCGCTCGATCGGGCGAATGCCCGGTGGCGACGCCGGGTGGGACGGGGCGGCGGCGCCGCCGGGACGGACGGGGAGCCGACGTGCGGGGACGCTGGTTGTTGGCGGCGAGCGTGCTCGCCGCCGTCGTGGTGACGGTCGTGACGACCGCCGTGCTCCTCCTGGTCGACCCGAAGCAGCCCAAGGCCGAGGCGGTCAAGACCGGCGGGCTGGCCGGCGGCGCGGTCGTCGCGCTGTACGCGCTGTGGCTCAACGACCGCCGGCGCCGCACCGAGGAGGCGCGGCACGAGCTGGAGGGCGAGAAGGTCGCCGACGAGCGGTTCGCGCGGGCCGTCGAGCTGCTGGGCAGCGAGGCCGACCAGGTCCGGGTCGGCGCGATGCACGTGCTCGCGGACCTGGCCCGGAGCACGCCCCGGTACAAGCAGACCGTGCTCAGCGTGCTGTGCGCCTACCTGCGGCGGCCGTTCGCGCACGTCGCCCTCACCGCGAAGGCGGAGGACCCGGACCAGGCGTTCTTCGGCGAGGAGCGCGACGTGCCGCCGGAGCAGGACCACGAGATGACCGTCCGGATGACCGCGCAGCGGCTCGTCACGGACCTGCTGCCGTGGGGCGCGGACCCGGACCGGACGCCCTACCAGCTCGACCTGACCGGGGCGAAGCTCGTGCACTTCCGGCTGGAGGGCCGCCGGTTCGGCCGGCTCGTCGCCCGCCGCGCCCGGTTCTACGGCATCACCGCGTTCCGGGAGGTCCAGCTGACCAAGCCCGCCCTGTTCTCCGGCGCCGAGTTCCACGGCCGGGTCGACTTCCGGGACGGGCGGTTCGACGGCGGCATCTCGTTCCAGGACGCCCGCTTCGAGTCGGGGCTCGACGTCACCGGCGCACGGGTCGGCACGTTCCTGCACGTCTCGCCGGAACCGCCGGCCCGGCTGGTCGGCGAGCTGGAGGTGCTGGCCGGCACGGCGTTCCGGGTGGACCCGGCGGGGTGGCGGCTAACCGGCGACGGGCAGACCCCGACCGGCTTCGAGGACCATGTCCAGCAGGACTGACGCGGCCGCGCTCACCGTCGGCGCGGTGACCACGTCGGTGTCGGCGGTCGGCGCGTCGACCAGCTCCACGAACCGCGCCCGGGTCGGCTTCCCCGCGAACGACCGGGGCACCAGCGCCACGCCGAGGCCGAAGCCCACGAAGTCGAGCAGCGAGTGCACGTCGTTGACCTCGACCGCGACCCTGCGGTCCACGCCCGCGGTGGCCAGCGCGCGGTCCACGTCGTCGCGCGTGCCCCAGCCCGGGTTGAAGTCCACGAACGCCTGACCGGACAGCTCCGCGAGCCGCACCGACCCGCGCTCGGCGAACGGCAGCTCCGGCGCGCACGCCAACACCAGCGGTTCACTCGACAGGGTGGACACCTTCAGGTCGTCGCCGACCCGTCCGGAGGTGACGAACGCGAGGTCCAGCCGGCCGGCCCGGACCAGGTCGACCAGCTCTCCCGAACCGGCCTGGCGCAGGCGCAGCTCCACGCCGGGGTGCAGCTCGTGGAACCGGGCCAGCACGGCGGGCAGGTGCACGGCGTGCAGGCACTGGATGCTGCCGACGGCCAGCGTGCCGCGCAGCAGCCCCTGCACCGCCGCGACCGCGTCCCGCGCCGCGTCGATCGTGCCCAGCACGCGCCGCGCCTCGACCAGCAACGCGCGCCCGGCCTGCGTCAGCTCGACCTGGCGGGTGCTGCGCACGAACAGCGGCGCGCCCAGCTCCACCTCCAGCGCGCGGATCGACGCGGAGAGACCCGACTGGGCGACGTGCATCCGCCGCGCGGCACGGGTGAAGTGGCACTCCTCGGCCACGGCCACGAAGTACTCGAGCTGCCGGAGTTCCACGATTCATCACCCGTACTGCTGAATGGCATCAGCTTCTTCTGTTGGACAGCTTAATACGGACCGCCCAAGCTGGAGGGGCACAACCGCGACAGACGGAGGTACGAGCACGATGCTGACTCGCCGTATCGGAGGAGTCGAGGTCAGCGCCATCGGCCTGGGCGCGATGCCGATGTCGCTCGAAGGCCGGCCCGATCGCGCCCGCGCGATCGAGACCATCCGCACCGCGCTCGACAAGGGTGTGACGCTGATCGACACGGCCGACGCGTACTCGGCCGACGACCGCGACTTCGGGCACAACGAGGAGCTGATCGCCGAGGCGCTCAAGGGCGTGGACGGCGTCATGGTCGCCACCAAGGGCGGCCACACCCGCACCCCCGGCGGCGGCTGGGAGGTCGACGGCAGGCCGGAGTACCTGAAGTCGGCGTGCGAGGCGTCGCTGCGCCGGCTCGGCGTGGACGCGATCGACCTCTACCAGTTCCACCGGCCCGACCCGAAGGTGCCGACCGCCGAGTCGGTCGGCGCGCTCGCCGAGCTGCTCGACGCGGGCAAGATCAAGCTCGCGGGCGTGTCCAACTTCGACCCCGCGCAGATCCGCGAGGCCAACGAGATCCTCGGCGGCCGGCTGGCGAGCGTGCAGAACCAGTTCTCGCCCGCGTTCCGCTCCAGCGAGCCGGAGCTGGAGCTGTGCGCGGAGCTGGGCATCGCCTTCCTACCGTGGAGCCCGCTGGGCGGCATCAGCGCGGCGGGCGAGCTGGGCGACCGGTTCACCGCGTTCGCCGAGGTCGGCCGCGAGCACGGGGTGAGCCCGCAGCAGGTGTGCCTGGCCTGGATGCTCGCCAAGGCGCCGCAGGTGGTGCCGATCCCCGGCGCGTCCCGGCCGGCGAGCATCGCCGACTCCGCCGACGCGGTGCACCTGCGGCTGACGGAGGAGGAGCTGAAGCGCCTGGACGGGTGACACCCTGCGGATGCGGCGGTGCGCGTCCGGCCCCACGATCTGGGGCGGACGCACCAGCACCGCCGACCGGATGGGGGACGTTCGATGGCGTCACACACCCTCCACCGCACGATCGGACGCCCTCCGCGACCACCGCGACGCGCGGCCGCGGAGGGCGGAACACCGGGGCCGGGACCGCACCGCGCGGTCCCGGCCCCGGTTCGGGAACTCCTCGTCCGGCACGGATCGCGGCGAGCCGGTTGCTCCGTTTTCGTGACTAATTAACACGAACTCTGGCGAGCTGGTAAAAGCTGCATCACACTGCCCAACGAGTCAACTCCCTGCACTGGCTCGAGGAGTCCCCGATGAACACGTTCGCACGCACCGCCACCGCCCTCCTGGCCGCCGTCGGGCTGGCCGCGCTCGGGGTGGCCGGCGCCGCCCAGGCCGCGCCCGTCGTCGAAGACCACGCCATGGGCTCGCAGATCGCCAAGCACGAAGGGCGCGGCGACCAGCGCGGCGCCCCGCCGGCCGACCCGGGCGTCCAGGCCGTCGTGTACGGCATCGACGTGAGCGGGCACCAGGGCAACGTCGACTGGAACTACTGGTGGGGCCAGGGCAAGCGGTTCGCCTACGTCAAGGCCACCGAGAGCACCACCTACCGCAACCCGTACTTCGCCCAGCAGTACAACGGGTCCTACAACGTCGGCATGATCCGCGGCGCGTACCACTTCGCGCTGCCCGACCGGTCCTCCGGCGCCACCCAGGCCGACTACTTCGTCAACAACGGCGGCGGCTGGTCCCGCGACGGCAAGACCCTGCCCGGCGCGCTGGACATGGAGTACAACCCGTACGGCTCCACCTGCTACGGGCTGTCCCCGTCGGCCATGACCGCCTGGATCAAGTCGTTCAGCGACCGCTACCAGGCCCGCACCGGGCGCTGGCCGGTCATCTACACGTCCACCAGCTGGTGGAGCCAGTGCGTGAACGGCGACTTCAGCTCCACCAACCCGCTGTGGGTCGCCCGCTACTCGTCCACCGTCGGCGCGCTGCCGTACGCGTGGCCGTTCTACACGTTCTGGCAGTACTCGTCCTCGCCGATCGACCAGAACCAGTTCAACGGCGCCTACGACCGGCTCCAGGTCCTGGCCACCGGCTGATCGCGGACGGGTCGGCCGGCCGGGCACGCCCCGACCGGCCGACCCGCGCGGTCAGTCGAACAGCGCGGGGAGGGTGCCCTCCCACGCCTCGCGCAGCTCGGCGAGCGGCAGCGAGCCCAGGTCCTGGACCTCCAGCGCGTCGGACTCCGGGTCCACCACGCCGACCTTGCGCCACGGCAGGCCGCGCGCGGTGCACATGTCGGTGAACCGCAGCTCCTCCGTGCGCGGCACGGCCACCAGCACGCGGCCCGCGGACTCGCTGAACAGCTCGGTGAACAGGTCGCCCTCGAGGAACACCCGCGCGCCGACCTCGCCGATCAGGCACGTCTCCACCAGCGCCTGCGCCAGGCCGCCGTCGGACAGGTCGTGCGCGGCCGACAGCATGCCGTCCCGCGAACCCGCCACGAGCACCTCGCCCAGCAGCTTCTCCCGCGCCAGGTCCACCTTCGGCGGCAGACCGCCCAGGTGGCCGTGCACGACGTGCGCCCACTCCGAGCCGCCGAACTCCTCGCGCGTCTCGCCGAGCAGCAGCAGCGTCTCGCCCGCCTCCGCGCCGATCCCGGTCGGGATGCGGCGGCGGACGTCGTCGATCACGCCCAGCACGCCCACCACCGGCGTCGGCAGGATCGCCGTCGAACCGGTCTGGTTGTAGAAGCTGACGTTGCCGCCGGTCACCGGGATGCCCAGCTCGGCGCACCCGTCCGCGAGGCCCTTCACGGCCCGCTCGAACTGCCACATCACCGCCGGGTCCTCCGGCGAGCCGAAGTTCAGGCAGTTCGTGACCGCGACCGGCGTCGCGCCCGTGGTGGCCACGTTGCGGTACGCCTCGGCCAGCGCCAGCTGCGCGCCCGCGTACGGGTCGAGCTTGGCGTAGCGGCCGTTGCAGTCCGTGGACAGCGCCACGCCCCGGTGGGTCGACTCGTCGATGCGGATCATGCCGGAGTCGGCGGGCTGGGCGAGCACCGTGCCGCCGCGCACGTACCGGTCGTACTGCTGGGTCACCCACCGCTTCGAGGCCAGGTTCGGCGACGCGGCCATCGTCTTGACCAGGTCCAGCAGCTCGTCCTTCGCGGGCCGGGGCAGCCGGTCCGGGGTGTCGGCCTGCACCGCGTCCTGGTCGGCCGGGCGCTCGATCGGCCGGTCGTACACCGGGCCCTCGTGCGCCACGGTCCGCGGCGGCACGTCCAGCACGACCTCGTCGTGCCAGGTGATGACGAGCCGGTCGCCCTCGGTGACCTCGCCGATCTCGGTCGCGATGACGTCCCACTTCGCGCAGACCGCCATGAACGCGTCCAGGTCCTCCGGCCGCACGACCGCGCACATGCGCTCCTGCGACTCGCTGGACAGGATCTCCGCGGGCGTCATGCCCGAGGCGCGCAGCGGCACCCGGTCCAGGTGCACGAGCATGCCGCCGTCACCGGCGCTGGCCAGCTCCGACGTCGCGCACGCCAGCCCCGCGCCGCCCAGGTCCTGGATGCCGACCACGATCCGCTGCGCGAACAGCTCCAGGCAGCACTCGATGAGCACCTTCTCGGTGAACGGGTCGCCCACCTGCACGCTGGGCAGCTTCTTCCGCTTCCCGGCGCTGTCGTCGAACGTCTCGCTGGCCAGCACGGACACGCCGCCGATGCCGTCCAGGCCGGTCCGCGCGCCGAACAGGACGACCTTGTTGCCGGTGCCCGAGGCGTGCGCGAGGTGCAGGTCCTCGACCCGCATCGCGCCCACGCACAGCGCGTTGACCAGCGGGTTGCCCGCGTAGGACGCGTCGAACACGACCTCGCCGCCGATGTTGGGCAGGCCGAGGCAGTTGCCGTAGCCGCCCACGCCGGCCACGATGCCGGGCAGCACCCGGCGGGTGTCCGGCGCGTCGGCCGGGCCGAACCGCAGCGGGTCCATCACGGCCAGCGGACGCGCGCCCATCGCCAGGATGTCGCGCACGATGCCGCCGACGCCCGTCGCCGCGCCCTGGTAGGGCTCGACGTAGGACGGGTGGTTGTGGCTCTCGGCCTTGAACGTGATCGCCCAGCCGTCGCCGATGTCGACCACGCCCGCGTTCTCGCCGATGCCCGCGAGCATCTTCGCGCGCATCTCGTCGGTCGTGGTCTCGGAGAAGTACTTCAGGTGCACCTTGGACGACTTGTAGGAGCAGTGCTCGCTCCACATCACCGAGTACATGGCCAGCTCGGCGTCCGTGGGGCGGCGGCCCAGGATCTCCTTGATGCGGGCGTACTCGTCGTCCTTCAGGCCCAGCTCCTTGTAGGGCTGCTCCTGGTCGGGCGTGTTCTTCGCGTTCTCGACGGTGTCGACGGCCATCACGCGCCCACCACCGAGTCGACGAGGGAGAGGAACATGCCGAGGCCGTCGTCCGTCGGCCCGGTGAGCGCGTCGATCGCGTGCTCGGGGTGCGGCATGAGGCCGACGACCCGGCCGTTGGCGCTGGTGATGCCCGCGATGTCGTTGCGCGAGCCGTTCGGGTTCTCGCCGACGTAGCGGAACACCACGCGGCCCTCGCCCTCCAGCTCGTCCACAGTGGACTTGTCGGCCTGGTAGCCGCCCTCGCCGGACTTCAGCGGCACGAGGATCTCCGCGCCCCGGTCGTACCGGGTGGTCCAGGCGGTGGAGTTGTTCTCGACCCTCAGCCACTGGTCGCGGCACACGAAGTGCAGCTTGTGGTTGCGGATCAGCGCGCCGGGCAGCAGGTGCGCCTCGCAGAGGATCTGGAAGCCGTTGCAGATGCCGAGGACCGGCATGCCCTTCCGGGCCGCGTCGACCACTTCCTGCATCACCGGGGCGAACCGGGCGATCGCGCCGCAGCGCAGGTAGTCGCCGTAGGAGAACCCGCCGGGCACGATGACCGCGTCGACGCCCTTCAGG
Source organism: Actinosynnema sp. NPDC004786 (assembly GCF_053601135.1). NCBI lineage: Bacteria > Bacillati > Actinomycetota > Actinomycetes > Pseudonocardiales > Pseudonocardiaceae > Actinosynnema > Actinosynnema sp. NPDC004786. The sequence continues at coordinate 332,520 of NZ_JBSGBG010000001.1, forward strand.
TCGTGGTCGGCGTGCCAGAGCCGGACCGCTTCCCCGCCCGCGTACCGGACCGCGCGCTCGGCGTCGACGTCGTCCAGCGTGCCGGGGAACGTGATGACCCCGACCCTCATGCCTCGACCCGCCTCACGACCCAGTCCTCGATCACCGGGTTGGCGAGGAACGTCTCGGCGATCTTGGCGAGCGTGGCGTCGTCGACGTCGTCGGCGACCTCCAGCTCGAAGTGCTTGCCCTGGCGGACAGTGGTGATCCCGTCGAACCCGAGACGGGGCAGCGCGTTGGCCACCGCCTGTCCTTGCGGGTCGAGGATTTCGGGCTTCGGCATGACGTCGACGACGACTCGGGCCACGACAGGCTGCTCCAAGGTAGGAGGGCTGGCGGTACTGCCAAAGCCTACCTGACCAGGGTGTTCATCAACTTCACCGGTGGCGGACGGCACACGTTCACCTCGAATCACCCGATCGTGATGCCCCGTTCCACCGCCGCCCACTGCTAACCTGATCCCGCCGAGGCCCCGTAGGCCGAGGAAGTGGACCCAGCCAACGTCCGGACGGTCGACGGCTGGGTTTCGCGCTTCTCAGGGCCGTTCGTCCAGCGCGACCACGCGCTCCACGATCCCGTCCGCCCGGCGCGCCCAGTCGCCACCCGCCCCGCAGGACCAGGCGACCGCGTCCGCGATCCAGACCAGCGGTTCGGTGGCGCCGTCCAGGTGCTCGTAGGCCAGCGGGGACGCCCTCGGGAACTTCCCCAGCGCCGCGCGGATGGTGCGGAGGTCGAGGATGTCGCGGTCTTCCCGCGAGTCCAGCACCAACCTGCTCGCCGTCGCCTCGACCGAGTCGGCGGTGAGCCTCGCCAGGCAGTCCTGCCGGGCCGTCTCGGCTCCGTTCGCGCAGTGCTGCCGGTAGACGCTCGCCCGTGCGCCGGCCTCGGTCAGCCGGGCGAGGATCGACCGGCGCCGTTGCGGGGTCTCCTTCTTGAAGTGCAATTCCCGCTGCCCCGGCAGCAGCAGGCCGCGCAACAGGGTCCGCAGCCGACGCAGGTCCGACGGCGTCACCGTGGCCGCGGCCAACAGGTACGTGTCGTTGCGGCGGGATTCATCGACGAAGACGTGCACGGTCACGGTTCTTCATCGGTCACCGCCCGCCGCGACTGGAATGGTTCCCGCCGAATGTGTCGGATCGCCCCGGTGGCCATTCCCGACAGCGGTTCACCCGGCGGAATGGCGTCGCGCCATTCCGCCCGCCTTTTCTCCCGCCGTTGTCCGAACCCGCTCGCGCCGGTCGGCGCGTTCGCTGTGGGCGGATGTGGTGGCGGGATCGGCGGGTGGGACGCAGGGTGGGGCCATGCGGATCCTGGTGCTCGGTGGGACGGTGTTCCTCAGCAAGGCGACGGCCGCCGAAGCGGTCCGGCGGGGGCACGAGGTGGTCTGCGCGGCGCGCGGGGAGTCCGGGCAGGCGCCCGAGGGGGCCTCGCTGGTCCCCGTCGACCGCGACGTCGACCTCGGCCCGCTCGCCGGCGCGCACTTCGACGCGGTGGTGGACGTGGCGAAGATGTCGGTCACCTGGGTGCGCCGGGCGCTCGCCTCGATCACCGCCGACCACTGGACGTTCATCTCCAGCTGCTCCGTCTACGCCGACCACGCCACCCCCGGCGCGACGGCCACGCTCGACCCGCTCGAGGACGACCCCGACGCGCCGATGACGCCCGAGCGCTACGGCTCGGTGAAGGTGGCGAGCGAGAACGCCGTGCTCGACGCGGTCGGCGACCGGGCGTTCATCGTCCGCGCCGGCCTCATCACCGGCCCGGGCGACCCGAGCGACCGGTTCGGCTACTGGCCCAACCGGCTGTCCCGGGGCGGCCGGGTCGCCGTCCCGGACACGCCGGACCAGCCCGCGCAGCACGTCGACGTGCGCGACCTGGCCACCTGGGTCGTGGACGCGGCGGAGCGGCGCACCACCGGCACCTACGACGCGGTCGGCCCCGCCAACCCGCTGTCGCTGGTGCTCGGCGAGATCGCGGGCGCGGTGGCGCCGCCCGGCACGGTGCTGGTCCGGGTGCCCGAGGCGGTCCTCCAGCGGCACGAGGTCGCGCCGTGGACGGGGCCGCGGTCGCTGCCGCTGTGGCTGCCGCCGACCCACCGGGCGATGATGTTCCGCGACGCCGGTCCCGCGCTGGCCGCCGGGCTGCGCGTCCGGCCCACGGCCGAGACGGCGGTGGACGCGCTGGCGCACGAACGCGACCTGGGCCTGGACCGCCCCCGCCGCGCGGGCCTGCCGCCGGACGTGGAGGAAGCGCTGCTGCGCGCGGTGGGGTGAGCGACCGGGCGCGGGGCGGGGTAGAACTCACGGCGGAGAGAGGAGCGCCCATGCTGATCGCCCACTTCGGACACTCCTGCCTGCTGGTCGACACCGGCGCGGCGCGGCTGCTGTTCGACCCCGGCGTGTACTCGTCCGGCTACGAGCAGGTCGACGGGCTCGACGCGGTCCTGATCACGCACGAGCACCGCGACCACGTCGACCCCGCCGGGCTGGCCGCCGTCCGCGCGGCGAACCCGGGCGCACGCGTGTTCGCCCCGTTCGACCTCGACGGCGCGCAGGTCGTCCGGCCCGGGGACGCGCTGGAGGTCGGGGGCGCGGTCGTCAGCGTCCTCGACGCGCCGCACGAGGTCATCCACGACCGGATCGAGCTGCCGGTGAACGTCGGCTACCTCGTCGACCACGGCGCGTTCTACCACCCCGGCGACTCGCTGGCCGTGCCCGAGCAGCGCGTCGACGTGCTCGGCCTGCCGACGGCCGCACCGTGGATGAAGGTGTCCGACGCGGCCGACTTCCTGGCGCGGGTCGGCCCGCGCAAGGCCGTGCCGATCCACGAGGCGATCCTGGCGCAGACCGAGATCTTCTACCGCGTCCTGGTCGGCACCGCGCCCGAGGGCGTGGAGGTGGTCGTGCTGCCCCGCGGCGAGGCGGTCGAGCTGTAGGTGGCGGGCGCCGCGCCGTGGTGCAGGGCCAGGTCGACGGCCTCCAGCAGCGCCTCGCGCGGCTCCAGCCGGTCCAGCTCCGCCGCGTCCACGCCGATCCGCACGAGCCCGCCGCGCCGGGCGGCCCGGCCGACGGCGAGCAGGTGGCTCCAGTGCTCGCCGACCACCCGCACCCGGCCCGTCCGCACGTCGCCGGTGCGCAGGTCGCGCACGCCCGCCATGTCGGCGCACACCGCGAACCGGTGCCGCCGCAAGGCCACCACGGTGCCCGGCGACGCGAGCCAGCCGGGCGGGGCGAACAGGTCGGTGGCGAGGCCCAGCCGTTCCAGCGCGGCCCGTGCCGCGACCAGCCGCAGGCCCGCTTCGTGCGCGGGCAGCGCGGCGAACTCGGCGCGCCGGCGCAGCGACACCGCCCGGCGCGCCGGGTCGGGCTGGTGGTCGAAGCCGTGCAGGACGAGCGCGTCACCGGTTCTCACCCGGTGGCGCACCCAGTCCAGCGCCTCACCGGGCACGGCCTTGCGCGGCGCGAGCAGCAGCGACAGCGGCACCCGTCGCCGGTCCAGCTCGGCGGCGAGGTCGGCGCACCGGGCGAGCGTGCTCGGCCCGATGCCGGACAGCGAAACCACGAGTTCGGCGACCACGCCACCCAGTGCGCACCACCGGCGTGTCGGCCGCCCGACGACGAGGTGACGGCCACGTGCGGAGTCGGCGAACTATTCCGGGGCGGGCCAGTCCGCGAACGACCGCCCGGTGATCCGCTCGTACGCCTCGACGTAGCGGGACCGGGTGGCGGCCACGACGTCGTCGGGCAGCGGTGGCGGCGGGGTGTCGGACGCCCGGTCCCAGCCGGAGGCGGGCGAGGTGAGCCAGTCGCGGACGTACTGCTTGTCGAACGACGGCTGCACGCGACCCGGCTCGTAGGAGTCCAGCGGCCAGTACCGCGACGAGTCCGGCGTCAGCACCTCGTCGCCGAGCACGAGCGCGCCGGACCGGTCCAGCCCGAACTCGAACTTCGTGTCGGCGAGGACCACGCCGCGCGACCGGGCGAACTCCCGCGCCGCGCCGTAGACCTCCAGCGTGACGTCCCGCAGCCGGGCCGCCAGCGCCGCGCCGACCTGCGCCTCCACGTGCGCGAACGACACGTTCTCGTCGTGCGCGCCCAGCTCGGCCTTGGTCGCCGGGGTGAAGATCGGCGGCGTCAGCTCCGCGGCCTCCACCAGGCCGGGCGGCAGCACCACGCCGCACACCGAGCCGGTCCGCCGGTACTCGGCCATGCCGGACCCGGTCAGGTAGCCGCGCGCCACGCACTCCACCTGGACCATCTCCAGCCGCCGCACCAGCAGCGCCCGGCCGCGCACCTCGGCGGGGATGCGCGGGTCGTCCCAGGCCACCAGGTGGTTGGGCACCAGGTCGGCGAACTTCTCGAACCAGAACACGCTCATCGCGGTGAGCACCCGCCCCTTGTCGGGGATCGGGGTGGTCAGCACGTGGTCGAACGCGGAGATCCGGTCGGAGGCCACGAACAGCAGCAGGTCGTCGTCCACCTCGTGGACGTGGCGGACCTTGCCTTGGGCGACCTGCCGGTAGTCGGCGAGCTTGGGCACGGGCCGAAGCCTACTTGTCCCAGCTCGTGGGCCCCCCTTCCCGCCTGCGGCAAGATTCGTCCCATGCGTGCACCCGGACTGATACTGAGCGTGACCGCCGTCCTCGCGGTCGCCTGCGCCCCCGCGGCCGAGACCGCGCCGCCGACCAACCAGGTGGACGGCGTGGCGTGCACGAAGGACAAGCTGCCCACCCTCACCCCGGGCAAGATCACCTTCGGCACCGACCAGCCGGCGTACGAACCCTGGTTCGTGGACGACGACCCGACCAACGGCAAGGGCTTCGAGTCCGCGGTCGCCTACGCGCTGGCCGAGGAGCTGGGCTACGCCAAGACCGACGTGGTGTGGACGCGCGTGCCGTTCAACGCGGCCATCCAGCCGGGCCGCAAGACCTACGACATGGACCTGAACGAGTTCTCCATCACCGAGGAGCGCAAGCAGGCCGTCGACTTCTCCGCGCCGTACTACGACGTGGACCAGGCCGTGATCACGCTCCGCTCGTCCAAGGCCGCCTCCGCCACGACGCTCGCGGAGCTGAAGCAGGTCAAGATCGGCGCGCAGGTCGGCACGACCAGCTTCGACGCCGCCCAGCGCCTCCAGCCGGAGCAGGACGTCGCGGTCTACAACACCAACGACGACGCCAAGGCCGCGCTGCGGGCCGGGCAGATCGACGCGCTGGTGGTGGACCTGCCGACCGCGTTCTACATCACCTCCGCGGAGCTGGAGGACGGCCTGATCGTCGGCCAGATCCCGCCGGGCGACGGCAAGCCGGAGCAGTTCGGCATCGTGCTCGACAAGGGCAGCCCGCTCACCGCGTGCGTCTCGACGGCGGTGGAGAACCTGCGCGCCGACGGCACGCTGGCGAAGATCGAGCAGGAGTGGCTGTCGTCCGCGGGCTCCGCACCCGAGCTGAAGTGACGAGCGAGCTGCAGCGGGAGCGCCTGGCCTACAAGCGCTCCCGCTCGCGGCGGTCCACCCTGGTCGCCCTGCTGTCGACCGTCGTGTTCGCCGTCGCGGTCGCGGTGACCGTGGCCCGCGCGCCGGGCTGGCCCCGGGTGCGGCAGTCGTTCTTCGACGTGGAGATCGCGTGGCGGTCGCTGCCCGCGATCCTGGAGGGCCTCTGGCTGAACGTCCGCGTGCTGGTGGTGTGCGGCGCGGCGATCCTGGTGCTGGCGCTGGTCGTGGCCGCCCTGCGCACGCTGCGCGGGCCGGTGTGGTTCCCGCTGCGGGTGCTGGCCACGGTGTACGTGGACCTGTTCCGCGGCGTGCCGCTGATCATCCTGCTGTACCTGGTGGGGTTCGGCCTGCCCGCGTTGCGGCTCACCGGCGTGCCGAACGACTTCGTCGTGCTCGGCGGGGTGGCGCTCGTGCTCGCGTACACCGCGTTCGTGGCCGAGGTGTTCCGCGCCGGGATCGAGTCCGTGCACCCGTCGCAGGTGGCGGCGGCCCGGTCGCTGGGCCTCGGCCGGCGCAAGACCCTGCGGCTGGTGGTGCTGCCGCAGGCCGTGCGGCGGGTCATGCCCGCGCTGCTCAACGACTTCGTCTCGCTGCAGAAGGACTGCGGGTTGATCTCCGTGCTCGGCGCGGTGGACGCGGTTCGGGCGGCGCAGATCGAGCAGGCGCGGGCGTTCAACTTCACCCCGTACGTGGTGGCGGGGCTGCTGTTCGTGCTGCTCGCGACGCCCACGGCCCGGTTCGCCGACGCCCTGGGCCGCCGGCTGGAACGCCGTCAGGGGGGACGATGACCGAACCGGTGCTCAGCGTGCGCGGGGTCGTGAAGCGCTACGGCGGGGTCACGGTCCTCGACGGGATCAGCCTCGACGTGCACGAGCACGAGGTGGTCACCGTGATCGGGTCGTCGGGGTCGGGCAAGTCGACCCTGCTGCGGTGCGTGAACCTGCTGGAGGAGCTGGACGACGGGCAGGTGCTGCTCGACGGCGTGGACGTGTCCGACCCGCGGGTGGACGCCGACCTGGCGCGGCGCGGCATGGGGATCGTGTTCCAGGCGTTCAACCTGTTCCCGCACATGACCGTGCTGGACAACGTCACGCTCGCGCCGCGCGTGGTGCACGGCGTGCCGCGCGAGCGGGCCGAGCGCGACGCCCTCGACCTGCTCGACCGGGTCGGCCTCGCGGACCGCGCGCGCGGCTACCCGGAGCAGTTGTCCGGCGGCCAGCAGCAGCGGGTGGCGATCGCGCGGGCGCTGGCCTACTCGCCCCGGTTGCTGCTGCTGGACGAGATCACCAGCGCGCTGGACCCGGAGCTGGTCGGCGAGGTGCTGGCGCTGGTCCGGGAGCTGGCCGGGGCCGGCCGGACGATCCTGATGGCGACGCACGAGATGGGGTTCGCCCGGCAGGTCGCCGACCGGGTGGTGTTCCTCGACGGCGGCAGGCTGGTCGAGTCCGGACCGCCCGAGCAGGTGCTCGGCGAGCCCGAGCACCCCCGCACCCGGCAGTTCCTCCGCCGGATCATCGACGCGGGCCGCCTCTAGGCCGTCCGGCAGACACCGCTTGGGGTATCGGAGGAGCGGCCCCTACTCTGCTTGGCGTGGTCCATCGGAAGGCATTTGCGGCGCCCGTCGCGGCGAGCGGCGGGCTGCTCCTGCTGCTGCTCACGGGCGCCTGCGCGAAGCCGTCGGCGAGCCCGGAGCCGGTGCTGCTCCCGACGACGTCCAGCTCGGCGCCGGTGACCTCGATCCCGGCGGTCGCCGACATCTCGGTGCGGCCGGCGGCCACGACACCGCCGCCACCGCCCCCGCCGACGGTCGCCGAGACGACCGAACCGCCGCCACCGCCGCCGGCGCAGGCGCAGCCCGAGCCGCCGCGGCCGCCGACGGTCGAGCCGACCACGACGACGCCGCCCCGGTACGACGAGGTGGCCCTGCAGGGCTTCCCGTGCGCCGAGGAGGGCGCGACGGCGGTGGACCCGGCCGGCCGCGAGCTGAGGTGCGAGCCGACCCGCCGGGGCCGCCTGGTCTGGAACCGGGCCTAGAGGATGGGCTCGGGCACGTACCCGGCTGCGGCCGGGTAGGCCGCCAGCACGTCCTCGACCTGCCGCACCACGTCCGCGACCTGCTGCTCGGCCACGCCGGTGAACGACAGCCGGTCGGCCAGCAGCCCGTCCAGCGCGGCCCGGTCCAGCGGCAGCCGGTCGTCGGCCGCCAGCCGGTCCAGCAGGTCGTTCTCGGCCAGCCCGCGCTCGCGCATGGCCAGCGCCACCGCGACCGCGTGCTCCTTGATGGCCTCGTGCGCGGTCTCCCGGCCGACGCCCGCGCGCACCGCCGCCATCAGCACCTTCGTCGTCGCCAGGAACGGCAGGTAGCGGTCCAGCTCGCGGGCCACGACCGCCGGGTACGCGCCGAACTCGTCCAGCACCGTGATGAAGGTCTCCAGCAGCCCGTCGAACGCGAAGAACGCGTCCGGCAGCGCGACCCGGCGCACCACCGAGCACGAGACGTCGCCCTCGTTCCACTGGTCGCCCGCCAGCTCGCCGACCATGGACAGGTAGCCGCGCAGGATCACCGCGAAGCCGTTGACCCGCTCGCAGGACCGGGTGTTCATCTTGTGCGGCATCGCGCTGGAGCCGACCTGACCGGCCTTGAACCCCTCGGTGACCAGCTCGTGGCCCGCCATCAGCCGGATCGTCTTGGCCAGCGACGACGGGCCGGCCGCGAGCTGCACGAGGGTGGAGACGACGTCGAAGTCCAGCGACCGCGGGTAGACCTGGCCGACGCTGGTCAGCACGGTGGTGAAGCCGAGGTGGCGCGCGACGCCCCGCTCCAGCTCGGCCAGCTTGTCCCGATCGCCGCCGAGCAGGTCGAGCATGTCCTGGGCGGTGCCGACCGGGCCCTTGACGCCGCGCAGCGGGTAGCGGGCGATCAGCTCGTCCAGCCGCCGGAACGCGACCAGCAGCTCGTCCGCGGCCGTGGCGAAGCGCTTGCCCAGCGTGGTGGCCTGGGCCGCGACGTTGTGCGACCGGCCGGCGAGCACCAGGTCGGTGTGCTCGGCGGCCCGGCGGGCGAGGCGGGCCAGGACCGCGGCCGTCTTGCCGCGCACGTGCTCCAGCGACCGCAGGACCTGCAGCTGCTCCACGTTCTCGGTGAGGTCGCGGGAGGTCATGCCCTTGTGCACGTGCTCGTGCCCGGCGAGCGCGTTGAACTCCTCGATGCGCGCCTTCACGTCGTGCCGGGTGACCCGCTCGCGCTCGGCGATCGACGCCAGGTCGACCTGCTCGACCACCCGCTCGTAATCCGCGACGGCCTCGGCGGGCACGTCGATGCCCAGCTCCGCCTGCGCCTTGAGGACGGCGAGCCACAGCCGCCGCTCCAGCACCACCTTGTGCTCGGCGGACCACAGCGTGGCCAGCTCGGTGGAGGCGTAGCGACCGGCGAGGACATTGGCGATGCGGGGCTTGACCGTCACGTGACCAGCATATTTCGCGCCGGCGGGCCGCCGGACGGCGGGGAGCGTCAGAACGGGCCGAGCTTCGGGTCGGTCGCCAGCGCCACCAGCTGGTCCACCGTCAACGCCGGCTCCGACCGCACCGCCGAGCCCGTGGCCGGGTCGAAGTTGTAGCCGGTGACCTGGACCACCGACCCGTCGGCGCGGAAGTGCGCCACGGTCCGGCTGACCAGTTCCCCGTCGACGGCGGGCACGGGCGCGGACGCCAGGTAGCTGCCGTCCTCCCGGCGCACGGGCCCGGCGCAGCCCGCCTCGGCGCAGAACTCCTCCCGGCTCACCCGCAGCGGCGGCGCGACCAGCCGGACCAGCACCTGGCTCGGCCCCCGCTCGTCGACGAAGCGCACCCACCCGGTGCGCCGGCCCGGCTCGTCCCGGGTCGGGTCGGGGAACTGGGCCTGCACCACCTTGACGTTCGGCACGACCTCCGCCAACCGCGCCCCCAGGTACGTCGCGAGGTGCGTCCGCACGCCCTCCGGGTCGCTCGGCGCGACGAGGGCCCGCTGCCCGGTCGGCTCCACGGTCGCCATCGGCGGCGCGGGCGCGGGGGACGGCGTCGACGCCGGCGCGGGCGTGGTGGTCAGCACCTGCCCGCCGGCCGCGTCGACCCCCGGCCGCTGCTCGAAGGCGCCGGGCAGGGCCAGCGCGGTGCCGGTGAGGGCGAGCGTGGCCACCGCCACGGCCACCAGCGCGCGCCGCCGCCGGCGCAGGTGCTGCGCGCGGCGGATCAGCTCGTCGGGGTCGAAGCGCAGCGGCGGCTCGTCGCCGACCGCGGCCCGGAGGCCCTCCCGGAGGTCCGCCTCGCTCACGACGCCACCACCGCCCCCCGTTCCAGTTCCTCGACCGCCGCGCGCAACGCCGCGAGCCCGCGCGCCGTCTGGCTCTTGACCGTGCCCTCGGTGCACCCCATCGCCACCGCCACCTCGCTCACCGGCAGGTCCTCGAAGTACCGCAGCACGAGCACGGCCCGCTGGCGCGGCGGCACGCGCAGCAGCGCCGCGTGCACCAGGTCGCGCGCCCACAGCTGCTCGCCCGCGCGTTCCGGGTCGGCGGCCGCGTCCGCCACGTCCGGCACCTCGCCGTCGCGCTGCTCGGCCCGCCGCCACGGGCGGCGCTTCTCGTCAAGCCAGGTCCGCAGCAGCACCTTGCGGGCGTACCCGGACGCGTTGTCCCGCCACTCGATCCGGTGCCACGCCTGGTACAGCTTCAGCAGGCTCGCCTGCATCAGGTCCTCGGCCATGTGCCAGTCGCCGCAGAACAGGTACGCCGTGCGGCGCAGCGAGGCCGCGTGGCCCGCCGCGAACTCACGGAAACCCCGCTCCTCCGCCTCGCGCATCCGTTCGGTCCCCTTCCGCGCCCCCACCCCCTTCCACGCGGTCGGGGGTCAGCGGGGTTGCATGGCCTTGCGGAGCATGCGCCGGGCGGCCGCCCTGGGGTCGGGGCTGATCTCGATGAGCGCGTTCACCACCGCGCCGTCGACCAGCGCGATCAGCTCCTCCACGCGTTCGCGGCCGACCGGTTGGCCGGCGCGGGCGAAGATGTCGAGCAGCAGGGAGTGCAGCTCGCCGGACATCCGGCGCATCAGCGGCCGCAGGTAGGGCCGCCGGCCGGTGGCGACCAGGCGCTCGTAGCGCAGCAGCACGGCCTCGGCGTCCCGGTCGCCGGACGGGCCGAGCAGCAGGTCGAGCACCAGCTCCACGAACGCGTCGCCGCCGCACTCCCGCGGGTCCAGCTCCTCCAGCCGGGCCTTGCCGTAGGCCAGCTCGGCGTTGCCCTGGTGCTCCAGCGCCGCCGTGACCAGGTCGTCCAGCGAGTCGAAGTAGTACGTGGTGGAGGCCAGCGGCAGGCCCGCGCGCTCGGCGACGGCGCGGTGCCGGATCGCGTCGAAGCCGCCGTCGACCAGGAGACCGGCGGCGGCTTCGACCAGCGCCTGGCGCCGGCGTTCGCCCTTCGGCGTTGCGGCTGTCATTGCAGGGAAGGTACTAGTGCCCGCCACCGGCCAGGTTGAGGCCGATGACGCCGCTGACGATGAGGCCGAGCGAGACCAGCTTGAGCGTGCTGACGCCGTCGCCGAGCCAGACCATGCCGATCACGGCGGTGAGCGCCGCGCCGATCCCGGTCCACACCGCGTACGCCGGTCCGGCGGGGAGCTGCTTCATCGCCCACGCCAGGCCCGCGAAGCTGATCAGCGCGAACACGGCGAAGGCCACCGTCCACCACACCCTGCTGAAGCCGTCGGACAGCTTCAGCGCGACCGCCCACCCGGCCTCGAAGAACCCGGACACGATGAGCACGGCCCACGCCATGACGACCACCTCCCAATCTGGCACGAGCGTACCAGTTTAGTGGTACACGAGTACCACTCAGTGGGGTGATCCCGACCTCCGCGGCCGTCAGGAGCGGGCCGCGAGCCGTTCCGCGAGCACCGCCAGCCGGGCGCCGAACGGGGCGTCGGCGAACCCGGGGTCCGGGCGGCTGACCAGGCGCAGCTCGTCGCCGCCGGACGTCGTCGCGGTCGCGGCGGCCGGGTCCGGCGCCGTGCCGGGCGGCACCACCACGACCGAGACCGTCCCGCGGGTGTCGCCGTCGCGCACCGGCAGGCTCGCGCCGCGACCGCCGGCCGGGCAGTCCGCGGCCGCCGGGAACGCCTCGCCGGCGTTGGCGACCGAGAGCTCGTCGGCGAGGGCGACGGCGAGCTCCCGGTCCACCTCAACGCACCCGCGTTGGGCGCTGCCGACCGTCGGGCGGCCGGCACTCCCCGATGGCTCGTCCCCCTGCGTAGACGGGTCCTCGGGGAGGCTCTTGGGCGGCATTCCACCGCTGCGGTCCGGTGACGCGTCCTTCGGCAGCACCTCCGGCTCGCCCGCGCTGAAAGGGGTGACGTTAAGGGAAGAGTCGTCCTGAGCGGAACCCGCCACGGACGCCCGTTCCGCGTGCGTGCCGCCGAGGACCCCGCTGCCGACGACCACGCCGCCGAACACCAGCGCGACCGCCAGGGCGGACCCGACCGCGACGGCCGACCGGCGGCGCGCGGTCGCGCGGGCCGAGGCGGACCGGACGGCGTCCACGTCGAAGGTCGGCGGCGGCGCGCCGCGGGCCGCGTCGTTGAACAGCTCGGTGAGCTTCCGCTCGTCCACCTACCTCCTCCTCCCGCTCACGACGCCGGCCGCAAGTCCTCGATCGAGTCGCCCAGCGCCTCGCGCAGGGCCTCCAGCCCCCGGGAGGTCTGGCTCTTCACCGTGCCCTCGGAGCACCCGAGCGCCTCGGCCGCGGCCGCCACGTCCAGGCCCTCCAGGAACCTCAGCACGAGCACCGCCCGCTGCCTCGGCGGCACCCGTCGCAAGCCCGCGACGAGCGCCTGGCGCGTCGCCACCGAGTCGGCCACCTCGCCGTCGCCCGAGGGCGTCTCCGGGACCTCGTCCACGAAGCGCTCCCGCCGCCACGGCCGGCGCGACTCGTCGATCACCGCGCGCACCAGGCTGCGGCGGACGTAGGCGTCCAGGGCCTGCTTGTCCCGGACCTTGCGCCACCTGCGGTGCAGCGCGACGAACGCGGTCTGCGCGAAGTCGTCCGCCCGGTGCCAGTCACCACAGAGCAGGAACGCCGTTCGGCGCACGGCCTCCCGGCGAGCTGCGAAGTACTCCGCGAACTCCTGCTCGTCGCGCTGATCCACGCGGACTCTCTCCGCTCGTCGTGCTTGCACTTACCGGACGGAACCGGTGGCGTCCACGGTTGCACGCCGGCTCGCCGAGACTTGCGTCACCCCCCATCGTGGTACCGCCCACGCGATCGGGTCAGGGCTTGCGCGGTGTGATGTGATCCATTCGTGACCCAGCTCGCACCCCTCGACTTCCGTTCCGACACCGTCACCCGGCCGGACGAGGCCATGAGACTCGCCATGGCCGGCGCCGAGGTCGCCGACGACGTGCTCGACCACGACCCCACGATGCGGCAGCTCGAGGAGCGCGTCGCCGAGGCGCTGGGCGTGGAGGCGGCGTTGTGGGTGCCCTCGGGGTCCATGGGCAACCTGATCGCGCTGACCGTGCACCTGCGCCCGGGCGACCGGTTCCTCGCGCCGCGCGGCGCCCACGTGCTCGACAACGAGCTGGGCACGGCGGCGTGGATCGCGGGCGGCATGCCGCACCCGCTGGAGTGCGACGCGGGTCCCGGCCGGGCGTCGCCCGACGCGGTGCGCGCGGCCGCGGGCGTGGCCGGGCCGTACTACGCGCTGCGCACGACGCTGCTGTGCCTGGAGAACACGCACAACGCCGCCGGCGGCGCGGTGACGCAGCCGGACGAGCACGCCCTGCTGGTGTCCGCGGCGCGGGAGACCGGGCTGCGGGTGCACCTGGACGGCGCGCGGCTGTGGAACGCGGCCGTGGCGCTGGGCCTGCCGCCGGCCGCGCTGGCGGTCGGGGTGGACACGGTGCAGGTGTGCCTGTCCAAGGGCCTCGGCGCGCCGGTCGGGTCCGTGGTGGCCGGGTCGTCGTCGTTCGTGGCCGAGGCGCGCCGGGTGCGCAAGATGCTGGGCGGCGGCGTGCGGCAGGGCGGCGTGCTGGCGGCGGCCGGCCTGGTCGCGCTGGGGCGCGTCGACGACCTGGCGCACGACCACGCGAACGCCCGCGCGCTGGCGCGCGGCCTGGCCGAGCTGGGCTGGCAGGTGGACGAGCCGGAGACCAACATCGTGCTGGCCGGCGTGCCGGACCTGGAGGTGACCCTCACGGGGCTGCGGCACCTGGGCGTCTTCGCCGGGCCGATGGCGGGCAAGGTGCGGTTCGTGCTGCACCGCGACGTGGGCGCGGAGGACGTGGCCGAGGCGTTGCGGCGGATCGGGTCGGCGAGCTAGCGCCGCCGCCCGCGCGGCACTCGCGCCGCGGCGTCCGCCTGCGGTGCGGGTTCCGCCCGGGCTCGGGCGTCAGGGCCCCTTGATGCCCTTCGGGCGCTTGGTGCTCTTGATCGCGCCGTACGCGGCCGTGCCGAGGAACAGCACGCCACCGATCACCGCGAGCCAGAAGACGCCCTTGATCACCGCGCCGAGCACGGTGAGCACGAGCCAGGCCGCGAGCAGCCACAGGATTATCCGGACCATGTCACCCGAACGAGCGGCACCGGCGATCGGTTCCCCCATCCGGCCCGGATCGGGGGTACAACTGTCGTCATGATGACGACGCCAGCCAGTCGCCGAGCCGCCGCAACGCCTCCTCGATGTCGTGGGCGGCCCCGGCGAAGGACATCCGGATGAACTCGTGCCCGCGCACGGGGTCGAAGTCGACGCCCGGCACGACCGCGACGCCCGTGTCGTCCAGGAGGCGGCGGCAGAAGGCCGTCGAGTCGTCGGTGAGGTGCGAGACGTCGGCGTAGGCGTAGAACGCGCCGTCGGCCGGGGCCACCTCGTCGATGCCCAGGTCGGCGAGGCCCTTCAGCAGCACGTCCCGGTTGAGGCGGTAGCCCTCGACCAGGCGCTCGGCGTGCGCGTAGGACTCGGGCTCGAAGGCGGCGACGGCGGCGTGCTGGGCCAGGGCGGGCGGGCAGAGGGTGAAGTTGCCCGTCAGCCGGTCGACGGCCCGGCGCAGGTCCGGCGGCAGCAGCATCCAGCCCAGCCGCCAGCCGGTCATGGCGAACACCTTGGAGAAGGAGTTGACCACGACCGCGTCCCGGGAGGTCTGCCAGGCGGACGCGAGCGGCGTGCCGTAGCCGATGCCGTGGTAGATCTCGTCGCTGACCAGCCGCACGCCGCGCTCGGCGCACCAGGCCGTCAGCGCGGCCAGCTCGTCGGGGGCCAGCACGGTGCCGGTCGGGTTCGCCGGGCTCGCCACCACCAGGCCGTCGAGCGGGCCGGCGGCGTCGAGCATCGCCACCGTGGGCTGGAACCGGGTCTCCGGCCCGCAGGCCAGCTCGACCACCTCGCAGCCCAGCGCGGTGAGGATGTTGCGGTAGGCGGGGTAGCCGGGCCGGGCCAGCGCGACCCGGTCGCCCGCGTCGAAGGCGGCGAGGAACGCCAGCAGGAAACCGCCCGACGAGCCCGTCGTCACCACGACGTCGTCCGCCGAGACCGACAACCCGTGCTGCCGCTCGTAGTGGCCCGCCAGCGCTTCGCGCAGCTCCGGGATGCCGAGCTGCTCGGTGTAGCCCAGGGTCTGCTCGCGCAGGGCGCGGTGGGCGGCCTCCAGCACGGGCGCGGGCGCGGGACCGGCCGGCTGCCCGGCGGCCAGCGACACCACGTCCCCGACGACCCGCTGCCGCCGCGCCGCGGCGGACAGCACTTCCATCACGTGGAACGGAGGCACATCGGCCCGACCTGCGACACCCGGCATGCGCGCCAGGCTAATCGACCCACCACGCCGATCGGCCGCGCCGACCACGCCGGTGTGGCCGACGCCCCACCGCCACGACCACACCGCCGTCCGCGCGGCGCCCGTTCCGCCGAACAGCACCCGGCCGTCCGACCCGGGCCGGTCGCCGCCCGTGCCGCTCCGGTGGCCCGTGTCCGGTCCGGCCGGCTCAGGGGAGGAGCCCGTCCAGCAGGCCGGTGATCCGGGTCTTCAGCGCCGCGGGGTCGGTGGGCCCGTGGAAGTCGACCACGTCCGCCGCCCGCCTGCGCCGCCCGCTCCGGTCGATCGCGGCCGCGCCGAACTGGCCGCGCAGGTCCGACCCGCCCACCAGGCCGTCCGGGAGCTTCGGCAGCAGCCCGACCAGCGCGGTGGCCAGGTCGACCTCGACCTCCCGCACGGTGAGCAGGTCCCGCGTGAGCACGGCCAGCACCGAGCCGGAACCGGTGGACGCCGCCAGCGCCCGCACCGCCGATCTGCCGATCCCCAGCCGCAGGTCCGCCGACCGCGGCGGGCAGGCGAGGAGCTTGAACGACGCGCCCAGCCACGGGTCGAGCTCCCCGCCGCGGGCGAGCCCCTGCGCGGCGAGGTGGCTCCACGGCGCGGGGTCGTCCTGCACGTGCAGCACGATCGGCATGGCACCGAGGTCCAGGTGCTCCCAGGCGGTGCGGAACGCGGTGGCGCTGAGGGTCGCAGTGGTCACCAGACGTCACTCCCGAATGACGGCGGGCATTGCTCCGGCCCCCCAGGCCCGCACCGGAACTGACGTCGCGGAGGACGCCGGGGTTCCGCCCGCACCGGGGAAGTCAGACCTCCTGCGCCAACTCCCACACGCACCCGGCGAGCCGGGCGTTGTCGATCGGCGTGATCGTGCTCCAGTGGCGACCGTCCGAACTGGGCCGGACCTGGTGCAGGTAGCGGCCGGACGGCGTGTCGTGCCAGGCGACCACGCGGGACGCGCGCGCCGGCGGGCCGCCGGGCCGGGCGCGTTCGACGCCGAACTGGCCGCGGGTACTCATCCCGTCGCACATGCCGGCCAGCTCCTGCGCCTCGTGCAGCGGCAGGCCGTGCCGCTCCAGCGCGAGCACCAGCTTCTCCGCGTCCCGCCCGGCCTCGTCGGACGCCGCCCGCAGCACGTCGTTCGGCAGGCTGATCGACCGCCCGTACCCGGCGGGCATCTCACCGGCGACGGACACGGCGGCCTCGGCCAGCGCACTGGCCCGTGCCTCGATCAGCCAGACCTCGTCGCCGTCGACCACGGCGAGCACGGCGTCGTCGCCGGTCGCCGCCGCGAGACCCTTGATCTTGCGGCGGTCGACCCAGATCCACAGGTCGATCGACAGGTGCGGGTTGGCCAGCAGCGCGAACACGTCGGCCAGTTCGGGCGTCACCCGCCGGTTGGCGGCCAGCCCGCGCTCGGCGAGCGACCGCCACGCCTGCTCCACGAACGCGGCGCGCTCGGTGTGCGTGATCCCCGGGCTCGGCACGTCCAGGGCGACGTTGCGCCGGGTGAGGCGCTCGCCTTCCCACGCCACGTCGAACTCGAGCGTGGACAGGACAACCGTGCCGGTCACTTCACTTCTTCTCGGGCTCGTCGCCGATGACCGACTGGACGACCATGCGCTCGTCGCCGAACACGTCGTCGGAGTCCACGCCGTACTTGCGGACGTGCTCGCCGTCCTCCTCGCCGGGCCCGCCCTTGGCCGTCGCCGCGGGCTGGAGCATCGAGGAGCCGGCGGCCCCGCGGCCCGCCGCGCCGGCGGCCGCGCCACGTCCGGGCACGCGCTCGTCCGGGTCGATCGCGCCGATCGTCGCGGAGACGCCGGGCTTGCCGGTCAGCGTGCTCGGCATCCCCGGCACACCGCCCTTGCCGCCCGTGCCGCCGCCACCACCGGCGCCCTTGCCGCCCGCGTGCCCCTCGGGCGCCTTCGCGCCGCCGGGCATCGCCGCCACGGGGTTGCGCACGACGCGCCCGCCGCGGGCCTGCGTCGCCGCGAGCCCCAACCCGAGTCCGCCGGCCAACCCGAGGCCGAGCCCCAACCCGAAGTTGGACCCGCCGACCTTGCCGAGCGCGGCCGGCGGGATGACCGTCGGCTGGGCCGGCGTGCTCGGCAGCAAGCCCGTGGAGCCGCCGGGCAACTGCCCCGGCAACTGGGGCGCGATCCCGACCGAGCCGCCACCGGGCACCTGGCCGAACCCGCCGGGCACCCCGCCCGTGACACCCGCGGGGATGCCGGGCACGGCCCCACCGGGCTGCCCCACCGCCGCGATCGGCGTGCTGACGCTGGAGGCCGTGGTGACCTCGAACTGCGGGGGCCTGGTGATCCCCTGGTACTGGTTCAACGCGTCCCGGCTGGCCTCGGTGTACTGGTCGAGCCCCCGGATGGTCTGCTCCCGCGCCGCCTGGGTCGCCTTCACTTCCTTGGCGTGGTCGGTCTCGTACCCGAAGAACCCGCCGACGTCGTCGACGAAGTTGGTCTCCGTCGCGCCGCGCAACTGCTGCGGGTCGGGCATGCTGTTGCGCGTCTGGCTGTGGTTGGCCCCCTGCACGGCCGTCGCCTGCGAGTTCCGCCGCGCCGCCTCGTCCGCCTCGGACGCGTAGTCGGCCATGACGGTGGTCTTCTTGTTCGCCTGCTCCCCGGCCGCACCCTGCCAGTCGATGCCGAGCTTCTTCAGCTCGGTGCGCAGCGTCTCGTCCACCTCGACCAGGCTGGCCGACAGCTCGCGGAGCGCGTGCGACGCGTCACTGAATTTCTGCGCCGCGTCGCCGGACTGGAACTGCTGCACGAGGTTGGCCAGCGCGTGGTTGTCGTACCCCTCGAACCGGAAGTCGGTGATCTCTCGGTACCCCATGGCTTCCCCCTCACACCAGCGTCGGCAAGGTGACGAGCGCCAGCTCAGCCGCCTTCTTCGCGTTCTGACACATCTGTTCTTGCGAGTACTCGTCACCGAGCGGGTTGAAGTCGACGAGCAGCTGCTGCCCGTCGGCCACGTCGACCGCGATGGAGCACATCACGTCGTCGGTGCCGGAGAGCACCACTTGGGCGGCCGGGTAACCGCTCACCTCCGTGTGCTCCACGTCGACGTTCCCGTTGCCCTGCCAGTGCTCGATCCCCTTGCCGGTCACCAGTCCCACGCCGTAGCCGAACCGCGGCGCACTGGTGCTCGAGTAATCGCAGAGGGGGAACTTCCCGAGCCCGCCGAGTTCCTGTTCCTGCAGCTCGGGTTTCGCCACCGACAGCTGCTTCATCTGCTCGGCCGTCAACGTCTGACAGGGGTCGAGCCCGTCGAGCTTGATCTCCTCCGGACGGGACGAGCGCGTCGTGGTCGGCGCCGCGGACGTGCTCGACGCCGACCCGTCGCCGGAACTCGGCCGCGGGTCGCCGGGTTCCTCGGCGGTGCAGCCGACCAGGAGGAGACTCGCGGCGACGGCCAGTGCCAGGCCGACTCGGGACCTACTGCGCACGGGCTGCTCCGAAGGCCGAGGTGACCTCGTCCTCGGTGAACCCGTACTGGGCGGCGACGGCCCTCAACTGCCCCACCAGCTCATCGAGGCTTTCGACGTACTGCCTGACGCGTCCGGCGTAGGTGTCGTCACCGCCGACCAGCCTGGAGTTCCAGGCCGCGGCGATGTCCCGGTTGACGGGGTCGGCGCCGTCGGGCAGGTCGACCTGGAGTCGCTGTTCGCACCGCCGGAGGCTCTTGGTGAGGGCTTCGGCCTGATCATTGATGATCTTGCCGGCCTGGAGGACGGTCTCCTTGCTCACCTCGAACTTCTGGCCCGACACCGGTCCGCCGGCCATCGAGTCCTTCAGCCGCTGCTCCGCCGCGAACATCTCGCCGACCGCCTTGCCGACGGCTCCCCCCGCGGCGGCGACGGCGCCCAGTAGGCCGGTCTCCTGTTCCACGACGTCCTACCCCCGTACGGTCGGTAACGGATTGAACCCGGTTCGAGGCTACCAACGACCGCGTGAACCGGGTCTGAGGTTGGACGAAGAAACGCCCGACCCGGTTCCCGCGGCGGCGCGGACGTGGCGAACCGGTCCTCCCGCGGGACCGGAACGGGGTCAGGGAACGGCGACCTCGCCCTCCGCCGCGCGCAGCGCGATGTCCGTGCGGTGGTGGGAGCCGGTCAGGTGGACGCCCGCCACGCGGCGGTAGGCGTCGGCCCGCGCGGCGGCCAGGGTGTCGCCCGTGCCGACGACCGACAGCACGCGGCCGCCGGTGGAGACGACGGCGCCGTCCTCGCGGCGGCGGGTGCCGGCGTGCAGCACGCCCTCGGCTTCCGCGCCGCCCACCACGTCGCCCGTGCGCGGCCGGCCGGGGTAGCCCTCGGCGGCGATCACGACGGTCACGGCGTAGCCCTCGGCCCAGTCCAGCGGTTCGACGGAGGCCAGCGCGCCGGTGGCGGCGGCGTGGAACAGGGCGGCCGGCGGGGTGCGGAGCAGGGCCAGGACGGCCTGGGTCTCCGGGTCGCCGAACCGGCAGTTGAACTCGATGACCTGCGGCCCGGTGGAGGTCAGGGCCAGGCCCGCGTAGAGCAGGCCGACGAACGGGGCGCCGCGCCGCGCCAGCTCGTCCACGACCGGCTGGACGCACGTCGAGACGATCGTGTCCACGAGGTCGTCCGACGCCCAGGGCAGCGGCGAGTACGCGCCCATGCCGCCGGTGTTGGGGCCGGAGTCGCCGTCGCCGACGCGCTTGAAGTCCTGCGCGGGCAGCAGCGGCACCACGGTGGAGCCGTCCACCAGGCAGAACAGCGACACCTCGGGGCCGTCGAGGAACGACTCCAGCAGCACCGGGTGGCCGTTCTCCAGCAACGTCATGGCGTGCGCGCGGGCCACGGCGCGGTCGTCGGTGACGACCACGCCCTTGCCGGCGGCCAGGCCGTCGTCCTTCACGACCCACCGCGGGCCGAAGCGGGTCAGCGCCGCGTCGAGCCGGGCCGGGTTGTCGACGATCTCCGACACCGCCGTCGGCACGCCCGCGGCGGACATGACGTCCTTCGCGAACGCCTTGGAGCCCTCGATCCGGGCCGCCGCGGCCGACGGGCCGAAGCAGGGGATCCCGATGGCGCGCACGGCGTCCGCCGCGCCCGCCACCAGGGGCTGCTCCGGCCCGACCACGACCAGGTCGGCGTTCCACTCCTTGGCCAGCGCCGCGACCGCGCCGCCGTCGGTGACGTCGACCCCGTAGGTCTCCGCCACACCGGCGATGCCGGCGTTGCCGGGCGCGCAGGCCAACGCGATCACCGAGGGGTCCCGCGACAGGGCGAGGACTAGGGCATGTTCACGGGCGCCAGACCCGATGACCAGGACACGCACGGTGGGCCAGCCTAGATGACTGCGCCGATCAGCCGCCCAGGGCATCCAACGATCCGGGGTGCAGCGGCACCGGGTCGGTCATGCCGGCCTTCTCCTGGCGGATGTCCTTGGCCGCCGGGTGCACGGCTTCGAGGTCCGCCTTCTTGTCGTAGATGAGCTTGGTCACGGCGCACGCGTCGCCCTCGGGGAAGTCGGTGCGCACGAGCAGGACGTTCGGCACGGCCACGGTCGGCACGTCGGCCGGCTGCCCGTAGGTCGCGGCCGGGATGACGCCCCGGTCGTACACCTGGTTGATCTCCTTGAGCGCGTCGAGCTGCGGCGTGATGTCGAGGAACTTGACCTGGTCCTTCAGCGACGTGGTGATGTCGGTGATCTGCGCGGTGGGCAGGCCGCCGGACCACACCAGGCCGTCGATGCTGCCGTCCTTCATCCCGTCCGCGGTCTTGGCCAGGTCGAGCCGCTGCGCCTGGACGTCGGTCTCCGGGTTCAGCCCGGCCGCGGTCAGCAGCCGCTGCGCGATCACCTCGGTGCCGGACTTGGGCGAGCCGGTCGAGATCCGCTTGCCGCGCATGTCGGCCACGGAGTCGATCCCCGAGTCGGTCCGCACCAGCACCTGGGTGTAGTTCGGGTACAGCCGGGTCAGCGCCTGCACCTGCTGCGGCTTGCCGTCGAACGCGCCCTTGCCCGCGACCGCGTCGGCGGCGGTGTCGGCCAGCGAGAACGCCACGTCGTAGTCGCCCGCGACGAGCTGCTGGATGTTCTGCACGGACGCGCCGGTCTCGGCGGCGGTGGCCTTGAGCTTGGTGTTGTCGCTGATCAGCTTGGCCAGCGCGCCGCCGATGACGTAGTACACGCCGCCGGAGTTGCCGGTCGCGATGGTGATCCGCCCGTCCGCCGCCTCGCAGGCGGCGCCGCCCGCCTCGCCGCTCCCGGCGGCGTCGGGCGTCCGCTTCCCGCCGCACCCGGCGGCGACGAGGCCGACCGAGAGCACGCCCGCGGCGACCTTAAGCGTCCAGCTGCGCATGCTGTTCCTTTCCCGAGGGGGTCTTCCGGCGTAGGACGAGGTGCACCGCCACCGCGGCGACCAGGAAGCCGAGGCCGACGGCGATGGTGGTGGGTTGCAGGTAGAGCAGGGCGACGGCGGCGGGCGCGCACAGCAGGCGTTCCGGCCAGCGGGCGCGGCCGAACAGCCACCCGCCGGTGAGCACGGCCAGCGCGGCCACGCCCAGCGCGGAGACCGCGAACGCCCACACGCCGTCGAGGAACGACGTGCGCAGCAGCAGCCCGGCCCCGTTGTCGGTCAGCACGAACGCCAGCGGCACGAGGAACGCGGGCAGGGTGTACTTCCACGTGCGCCACATCGTCTTCATCACGTCGCCGCCGGTGATCGCGGCCGCGGCCACCGCGGCGAGCGCGGTCGGCGGCGTCACCTCGGACAGCACCGCGTAGTAGAAGATGAACATGGCCGCTTCCTCGCGCGCCACGCCCAGCTCGATCAGCGCGGGCCCGATGACGACCCACGAGATGATGAACGACGCGGTCACCGGCACGGCCAGGCCGAGCAGGCTCACCGCGAGCGCCGCGAGCACCACCGTGACCAGCAGCACCGCGGTCGGGTCGGACGAGATCGCGGCCGCGACGTCCACCAGCGCCGACGCGAGTTCCTGCCCGAGCCCGGTCTTGGTGATCGTGGACGTGATCACGCCCGCCGCCGCGCACACCGCGATCACCGGCAGCGCCGACCGCACGCCCTGCGACAGCGAGTCCGCCATCGCCCGCA
The DNA here is from genome assembly GCF_053601135.1 of Actinosynnema sp. NPDC004786. Lineage (NCBI taxonomy): Bacteria > Bacillati > Actinomycetota > Actinomycetes > Pseudonocardiales > Pseudonocardiaceae > Actinosynnema > Actinosynnema sp. NPDC004786. The sequence goes on from NZ_JBSGBG010000001.1 coordinate 354,985, forward strand.
GCCACTGCCGCACGTCGCCGCGCAGGGCGACCAGCGCGAACAGCGCCGCGACGCCGGTCGCGTAGACGACGGCGGAGAACACCGGGATGTCCAGCGCGAGGAACACGACGATCACCGCGAGCGACAGGAAGTGGTACCCGCCGCGCTTGAGCAGCGCCCACGTGCCGGGCGAGTCGATCTCCACCGGCTTCGCGCCGAACTTGCGCGCGTCGATCTCCACGGCCAGCGCGATGCCGAGGTAGTACAGCAGGGTCGGCAGGATCGCCCAGATCAGCACCTGCAGGTAGGACGTCTCCAGGTACTCGGCGATGATGAACGCCGCCGCGCCCAGGGTCGGCGGCGACAGGATCGCCCCGATGCCGGACGCGGCGAGCAGCCCGCCCGCGCTCTCCCGGGGGTAGCCCGCCTGCTTGAGCATCGGCCAGGTCACCGCGCCCAGCGACACGGTCGTGGCGGTGCCCGAGCCGGACACGGTGCCGAGCAGGAACCCGGCGGTGGCGGCGGTGCGGCCGGGCGCGGTGCGCGACCGGCGGAACGCGGAGAAGCTGATGTCCACGAAGAACGCGCCCGCGCCGGACGCGTTCAGCACCGAGCCGTAGATCGTGAACAGCACGATGTAGGTCGCGGCGACGTCCAGCGGCGTCCCGTAGAACCCGGTCGCGTCGTTGTAGAAGCCGTTGATGATCTGCGCGAAGTCCACCCCGGCGTGCGAGATCGACCACGACGGCGGCAGGTAGCCGCCGTAGTAGGCGAACGCGATGAACGCCACGCACACGATCGGCAGCACCCAGCCGGTGGTCCGCCGGCAGGCCTCCAGGATCAGCACGAGCAGCAGCGACCCGGCGACCACGTCGAGGGAGGTGAGCTGCCCCTGGCGGTCGAGGAACGCGTCGAACCCGCCGAACAGCGGGTACGCGCCCACGACGAACGCGAGGATCGCGGCGGCCCAGTCCACGACGCCGGGGTCGTCGGTGTCGCCGCGCCGGCCGCGCGGCCGGTAGCAGAGGAAGACCAGCGGCAGCGTGACCGCCAGGAAGATCACCAGGTAGTACTGGCCACCCTTGCTGAACGGCCAGAACACCTGCTTGAGCACGAGCAGCGCGATGGCGAGGCCCGCCACCCGCACGCCCAGCTCCCAGCGCCGGGACAAGGCGCGCGACGGGCGCTCCTCGTCGTACTCGGCGAGCAGTTCATCGACTTCGACCTGCGGCTTGGTCGGCACGCGCACCCCTTCGTGTCGCGCTGGGTGAAGCGCTCACGAAGCTACTTGTGCCGCAGGTCACAGCCATAGACCGACCGTCTAAAGGGACTGTAAAGACAGCCGGGGCGCGGGATCACACGATCCGGGCATCCACGTAGCACCAGCGCCAGTCCTCGCCGGGCTCGAACGACCGCATGACGGGGTGCTCCGAGGCGTTGAAGTGCGCGGTCGCGTGCCGGCGCGGGCTGGAGTCGCAGCACGCCACGTGCCCGCAGGACAGGCAGATCCGCAGGTGGGCCCAGTTGTGCTCGCCGGCGGCGAGGCAGTCCGCGCAGCCCTCGGGGTTGTCGGGCGTGACGGATTCGGGCAGCTCCGCGACATGGCCACAAGTCATGCCGCACATCATCACGCAAGATTGCGCCATGCACGGACCGGAACTGCTCCTGTTGCTCGTCGGCGCGCTGCTCGTCACCGCGGCGGCCAAGCGCCTGAACTGGTCGGCGCCGCTGGTGCTGGTGGGCGTCGGGCTCGCGGTGTCGTTCATCCCCGGCCTGCCGGAGTTCGCCCTGGAGCCGGAGCTGATCCTCGTCCTGGTCCTGCCGCCGCTGCTGTACTCGGCCGCGCTGGACAGCTCCTACCACAACATCCGGGCCAACCTGCGGCCGATCGGGCTGCTCGCGGTGGGCCTGGTGCTGGTGACCACGGTCGCCGTCGGCTGGGTCGCCCACCTGGTGCTGCCGGGGCTGTCGCTGCCCGCGGCGCTGGTGCTGGGCGCGGTGGTCGCGCCGCCGGACGCGGTGGCCGCGGTCGCGATCGGCCGGCGGCTCAACCTGCCGCGCCGGACGATGACCCTGCTCACCGGCGAGAGCCTGATCAACGACGCGACCGCGCTGACGGCCTACAAGGTGGCCGTCGCCGCGACCGCCGGCGCGGCGGCGACGTGGGTGGACGGCACCCGGACGTTCGCGATCAGCGCGGGCGGCGGCGTGCTCGTCGGGCTGGCCGTGGGCTGGGCCGTGCGGTGGCTGCGGGACCGGCTGGGCGACGGCGTGCTGGAGAGCGCGCTCGGCATGCTGGTGCCCTTCGGCGCGTACATCCTGGCCGAGGAGCTGCACGCGTCCGGCGTGCTCGCGGTCGTGGTCGCCGGGCTCTACATCGGGCACAACGCGCCGCGCAGCTCGTACTACACCCGGTTGCAGGACACGGCGGTGTGGCGGTCGGTGGACGCGATGCTGGAGTCGTTCGTGTTCGCCCTGATCGGCCTCCAGCTCAACAGCGTGGTGAGCGACGTGGACATCACCGCCGGGCTGCTGTGGGCGGCGGGGGCCGTGCTGGCGGCCACGATCCTGGTGCGGTTCGCGTGGATGTACCCGGCGGCCTACCTGCCCCGGCTGCTGTCGCGGCGGATCCGGGAGCGCGAGGCCGCGCCGGGGTGGCGGGGCGTGACCGTGCTGTCGTGGGCCGGGATGCGGGGCGTGGTGTCGCTGGCCGCGGCGAGCGCGTTGCCGCTGGACCTGCCCGGCCGGAACCTGATCGTGTTCTGCGCGTTCGTGGTCACCGTCGGCACCCTGCTCCTCCAGGGGCTCTCGCTGCCGTTCGTGATCCGCAAGCTCGCGTACCGCGGTGACGAGGAGCGCACCGACGCGTTGGCCGAGGCGCAGGTGCAGCACGCCGCCGCGCAGGCCGCCGTGCGCAGGCTGGACGAGGTGGTCGGCGGGGACGAGACCACGCCGGACCACGTCGTGGACCGGCTGCGGGTCATGGCCGAGCACCGGGGCAACGCGGCGTGGGAGCGGCTGGGCAGGCAGGAGGACGAGAGCCCGGCCGCGTCCTACCGGCGGCTGCGGCGGACCATGCTGGACGCCGAGCGGCAGGTGTTCATCCAGGCCCGGGACGAGGGCCGGATCGACGACGAAGTCCTCTTCCGGGTGCTCCGCGAGCTGGACCTGGAGGAAGCGGCCATCTCCCGGGAGTGACGATCACGACCCGTTCACCGTGACGTGGTCCGCGCTTCGCCCTACCGTGTCCGATACGTCGCAATGCGCGACGAAGCTGCCGCGGGTCTGGAATCTCTGGGCGAGAACCCTTCCGGGAGGTCGGCGATGGTGCGGACGAGGATCGTCGGAGCGGCGCTCACGGCGCTCGCGGTGGCGGGGGCGGTGGTGCTGCCCTCGGCGTCGGCGAGCGGTGAGGCCGAGGTGGCGTCGTCGCGCGGGGGCGGCCCGCTGGTGGTCGGCCACCGGGGCGCGTCGGGCTACCGGCCCGAGCACACGCTGGCCGCGTACGAGCTGGCCGCGCGGATGGGCGCCGACTACATCGAGCCGGACCTGGTCGTGACCAAGGACGGCAGGCTCGTCGCGCGGCACGAGAACGAGATCGGCGGCACCACGGACGTGGCGGCCAAGCCGGAGTTCGCGGGGCGCAGGACGACCAAGGTCATCGACGGCACGCCGGTCACCGGCTGGTTCACCGAGGACTTCACGCTCGCCGAGCTGAAGACGCTGCGGGCCAAGGAGCGCATCCCGGACGTGCGGGCGCGCAACACCCTCTACGACGGCCGGTTCCCCGTGCCGACGCTGGAGGAGGTCATCGACCTGTCCCGCCGGCTGTCGCGCGAGCTGGGCCGCGACATCGGCATCTACCCGGAGACCAAGCACCCGACGTACTTCCAGGACATCGGCCTGCCGCTGGAGCCGCGCCTGGTCGACGTGCTCACCCGCGCGGGCCTGAACCGGCCCGGCGCGAAGGTCTACGTGCAGTCGTTCGAGGTGGCGAACCTCAAGCAGCTCAAGTCGAAGCTGCGCGTGCCGCTGGTGCAGCTGATCAACGGGTCGGGCGCGCCGTACGACTTCGTGAAGGCCGGTGACAAGCGCACCTACAGCGACCTGCTGACGCCGGAGGGCCTGCGCGAGATCCGCACCTACGCGCACGGCATCGGCGCGGCGAAGGACCGCGTCATCCCGCGCGACGCGTCCGGTCGCCTGCTCGAACCGACCACCCTGGTGCGCGACGCCCACGCCCGCGGCCTGATCGTGCACGCCTGGACGTTCCGCAACGAGAACACGTTCCTGCCGGCGGACTTCCGCACGTCCGCCGACCCGGCCGCGTACGGCGACGCGTTCGGCGAGTACGCGAGGTTCTACGCCACCGGCCTGGACGGGGTGTTCGCCGACAACCCCGACACCGCCGTGGAAGCCCGCAGGGGCTGATCGCCGCGCCGTCCTCGGGGGACGCCCACCGGCGTCCCCCGAGGCCGATCAAGACCCGTGCGCGGCTTCGCGCAGGTCCCCGCCAAGGGGAACCCTTGCAGCGATTCTACCGACGGGGTCCGACAATTCCGGCCCGTGCGCCTCGAGGCCGTGCGCTTCCGGGCCGCCGTGCGCCGACGACCCGGCGAGCAGACCGCGCGCCGCCAGGATCGGCAGCACGCCCTCGCCGAACCAGAACGCCTCCTCCAGGTGCGGGTAGCCGGACAGCACGAACTCCTCCACGCCGAGCGCGTGGTACTCCTCGACCAGGTCCGCCACCTCCTCGTGGCTGCCGACCAGCGCCGTGCCCGCGCCGCCGCGCACCAGCCCGATGCCCGCCCACAGCCCGGGGTGGACCTCCAACCCGCGCACGCCGCGGCCCAGGTCGCCGCCGTGCAGCGCCAGCATCCGCTGCTGCCCGACCGACTGCGACGTCCGCAGCTGCTCCTGCGCCTTCGCCACCTGCTCCGGGTCCAGCGCCTCCAGCAGCTTCTCCGCCTCGCGCCACGCCTCCGCGGAGGTGTCGCGGCTGATCGTGTGCAGCCGCACGCCGAACCGGATCGGCCGGTCGCCCGCCAGCTCGCGCACCCGGCCGATCTTCTCCGCCACCTGCGCGGGCGGCTCGCCCCACGTCAGGTACACGTCGGCCCGCCGGGCCGCGACCGGCAGCGCCGCGTCGGACGACCCGCCGAAGTAGATCGGCGGCACGGGGTCCGGCGCGGCCATCACGGTCGCGCCCGACACCCGGTAGTGCGCGCCCTCGAAGTCGACCGGCCGCCCCGACCACACGGCCCGCACCACGTGCAGGAACTCGTCCGTCCGCGCGTACCGCTGGTCGTGGTCGAGCCAGTCGCCGAACCGCCGCTGCTCCACCTCGTCGCCGCCGGTCACCACGTTGAGCAGCAGCCGGCCGCGGGAGATCCGCTGGTAGGTGGCGGCCATCTGGGCGGCCAGCGTCGGCGAGATCACCCCGGGCCGGAACGCCACCAGGAACTTCAGCGTCGAGGTCCGCGCGAGCAGCGCCGCGGTGGTGAGCCACGCGTCCTCGCACCACGTGCCGGTCGGCGTGAGCACCCCGGCGAACCCGTTGCGCTCAGCCGCCTGCGCGACCTGGGCGAGGTAGTCGATGTCCGGTTGGCGCGCCGCCGCCGCGCCGAGCGACCGGTTGGCGTGGAAGCGCTCGACCACGGTCCGGCCGTCGCCGGAGGTCGGCAGGAACCAGTGCGGCACGACGGTCATGACAGCTCCCCCTGGAATCGGGTGTCCACGAACTTCCTGAAGTCCACCTTGCCGGGCAGCGCGCCGTCCGCGGTGAACGCGTCGGCCAACTCCTGCTCGGAGGCGATGACCGCGTCGTCCAGCTTGACCGGCAGGTCACCGCCGCGCGCCACGGCGGCCCGGGCCACCTCGGGCTTCAGCCCGGTCTCGGCCGCCCACACCCGCGCCCACTCGTCGCGGTGCGTGTCGGCCCACCGCTGCGCCTGGCTGATCCGCCGCACGAACTCCTTGATCGCGGCCTCCTTGCGCGGGTCGTCCAGCGCGGCCCGCCCGGCCACCTGGAAGGTGTAGCCGTTCGACTTGCCGCGCCCGTCGGTGAGCACCCGCGCGCCGGCCTCCAGGAGCGCCTGCGACGTGTACGGGTCCCACACCGCCCAAGCGTCCACCCGCTTCTGCGTGAACGCCGAGTACGCGTCGGACGGCTGGAGGAAGTTCAGCGTCACGTCCTTCGTGGTCAGGCCCTCGGCGGCCAGCGTGAGCAGGACCTGGCCGTGCGCCGAGCTGCCCTTGGCCACCGCGATGCCGCGCCCCTTCAGGTCCCGCACGGTCTTCACCGGCGAGTCGCCGGGCACCAGCAGGGCGTCGCTCTCCACGTTGCCCTTCGCCGAGTACACCGCGGCGATCCTGGCGTTGGCCGCCGCGGCGAAGATCGGCGGCGTGTTGCCCACCCCGCCGACGTCGATCGCGCCCGCCGACGCGGCCTCCAGCAGCGGTGGGCCGGACGTGAAGGTCGACCACTCGATCCTGTACGGGAAGTCGTCCAGCAGGCCGGCGGCGGTCAGCAGGGACTGCGAGCCGCCCTTCTGGTCGCCCACCCGGAGCACGACCTCGCCGTCCGACGACGCCGCCGTGCCGCAGCCCGACAGCGCCAGGACCGCGACCGCCAGGGCGCTAAGCAGCTTCGACATCGTCCACTCCCAGGTTCGACAGCACTTCCACCCGCAGGTCCGCGAAGGACGCGCGGCGCCGCGGTCGCGGCAGGTCGACGTGGTGCTCGGCCACGATCCGACCCTCGTCCAGCACCACGACGCGGTCGGCGAGCAGCAGCGCCTCGTCCACGTCGTGGGTCACGAACAGCACGGCGGGCCGGTGCTCCCGCCACAGCTGCTCGACCAGGTGGTGCATGGCGAGCCTGGTCAGCGCGTCGAGCGCGCCGAACGGCTCGTCCAGCAGCAACAGGTCCGGCTCGCGCACGAGCGCCCGCGCCAGCGACACGCGCTGCGCCTCGCCGCCGGACAGGGTCAACGGCCACGCGTCGGCGTGATCGGCCAACCGCACCTCGGCCAGCGCCCGCTCCGCGACCGCGCGCCCGTCCACGCCGCGCAACCCGAGCGAGACGTTGCGCCACACCCTGCGCCACGGCAGCAGCCGGGGCTGCTGGAACGCGACCGAGACCCGGCCCGGCACGGTGACCGAGCCCTCGACCTCGGCGTCCAGCCCGGCCAGGATCCGCAGGAGGGTCGACTTGCCGCAGCCGCTGCGGCCCAGCAGCGCCACGAACTCGCCCTCGGCCACGTCCAGGTCGAGCCCGGCCAGCACGCGCCGCGGCCCGAAGTCCTTGACCAGCCCCCGGATGCTCACCGCGCCCGCCACCGCAGCACCTTCCTCTCCAGCCCGCGCACCACGGCGTCCGTGCCCAGGCCGAGCAGCGCGTAGACGAGCAGGCCGACCACGACGATGTCGGTGCGCAGGAACTCGCGCGCGTTGTTGATCAGGTAGCCGATGCCCGCGTCCGCGTTGACCTGCTCGCCGACGATCAGCGACAGCCACGCCGTGCCGAGCGCGATCCGCAGGCCGACCAGGGTCTGCGGCACCGCCGACGGCAGCACCACGTGCACGACCCGCTCGAACCGGGTGTAGCCGAGCACCCGCGCGGCCTCCAGCAGCGCCGGGTCGGTCTGCCGGATGCCCGAGTGCAGGTTCAGGTAGAGCGGGAACGCGACGCCCGCCGCGACGAGCGCCAGCTTGGGCTCCTCGCCGATGCCGAACCACAGGATGAACAGCGGGACCAGGCCGAGGTGCGGCAGCGTGCGCAGCATCTGCACGGGCGGGTCGAGCAGCCGTTCGCCCCAGCGGGACAGCCCGGACGCCAGGCCCAGCGCGCCGCCCACGGCCGCGCCGAGCGCGAAGCCCACCGCGACCCGGCTGGACGAGACCAGGAGCGCGTCCACCAGCCGGCCGTCGAGGACCAGCTCGTAGGCGGAGGTGAAGACGGTGACCGGGGACGCGAGCTTGTCCGGCGGCAGCACGCCGGTGCTGCTCGCGACCTGCCACAGCACGACCAGGCCGAGCGGGCTCAGCCACCGGCGCAGGTCGGGCAGCCTGCGTTTGCTCGGTGCGGGCGCACGCGCGGGAACCACCGTTTCGGGGCGCGCGACAACACCCGCCGTGGAAATCGACACGGATTTCTCCCAGCGGACGGGGAACATCGGACGCGCTGATCAGCGGGTTCGAGTTTTGATATCCGGACGGGGGAAGTCAACGTGTCCCGAATTGTGAAAGTGCCTCTGGCGCCGATTGCTTCGGCGCCAGAGGCACTGTCGGGGAATGCGGGTCAGGCGAGCATGTCGTGCCGGACGATGGTCTGGTCGCGGCCGGGGCCGACGCCGATCGCGGACATCCGGGCGCCGGAGATGTCCTCCAGGTGCTCGACGTAGGCGCGGGCGTTCGCGGGCAGCTCCTCGAACGTGCGGCAGTGGCTGATGTCCTCGAACCAGCCGGGCAGCTCCTCGTACACCGGCACGGCGTGGTGCACGTCGGTCTGCGTCATCGGCATCTCGTCGACCCGCTCGCCGTCGATCGTGTAGCCGACGCAGACCGGCACCTTCTCCAGGCCGGACAGCACGTCGAGCTTGGTCAGGAAGTAGTCGGTGATGCCGTTGACCCGCGCCGCGTACCGGGCGATCACCGCGTCGAACCAGCCGGTGCGCCGGGACCGGCCGGTGGTCACGCCGAACTCGCCGCCGGTCTTGCGCAGGTGCTCGCCCATCTCGTCGTGCAGCTCGGTCGGGAACGGCCCGGAGCCCACCCGCGTCGTGTACGCCTTGAGGATGCCGATCACGGTCGTGATCTTCGTCGGCCCGATGCCCGAACCGGCGCTCGCGCCGCCCGAGGTCGGGTTCGACGACGTGACGAACGGGTAGGTGCCGTGGTCCACGTCGAGCAGCGTGCCCTGGGAGCCCTCCAGCAGCACCGTCTCGCCGCGCTCCAGCGCCTGGTTGAGCAGCAGCCGGGTGTCGGCGATCCGCGAGGTGAACTTGGCGCCGTGCGCCAGCACGCTCTCGACCACCTGCTCGGGGTCGAGCGCCTTGCGGTTGTAGACCTTGACCAGCACCTGGTTCTTGAAGTCGAGCGCCGCCTCGACCTTCTGCCGGAGGATCTTCTCGTCCAGCAGGTCCTGCGCGCGCACGCCGACGCGGGCGATCTTGTCCTGGTAGCACGGGCCGATGCCGCGGCCGGTGGTGCCGATCTTGGCCTTGCCCAGGTAGCGCTCGGTGACCTTATCGATCGCCACGTGGTAGGGCATGATCAGGTGCGCGTCCGCGGAGATGAGCAGCTTGCTGGTGTCGACGCCCTGCTCCTCCAGGCCCGCCAGCTCCTCGAGCAGCACGCCGGGGTCGACCACGACGCCGTTGCCGATGACACTGGTCACACCGGGGGTCAGGATGCCGGAGGGGATGAGGTGCAGGGCGAACTTCTGGCCGTCGGGCAGCACCACGGTGTGCCCGGCGTTGTTGCCGCCCTGGTACCGGACCACCCACTGCACCCGGTCACCGAGCAGGTCGGTCGCCTTGCCCTTGCCCTCATCGCCCCACTGGGCACCGATCAGCACGACGGCCGGCATGTGAAACTCCAAGCGGTTGGACGGGTAAGAGCCGAATGCCCGCGACGGCCGAGCCGTCATGAGGACGGCTGTTGAGGGTAGACCAGGAGATGAAGGTGCGCGGAATCGTGCTGGCCTGCGGAAACTCGCAGTCGCCATTGATCACGGACGGTGACCGCTTCGAGGTGCGCCGAGTGGCCGAACGACCCGGGAAGGCCGAGGTGGACGCGATCCTCGCCGATTCGGGTGACAAACGTCTCGTCGTGCACGGCACGGACGCCGACCTCAACGCGGTGGTGCTGCGGCTGCTGCGGACCGAACGGCTCGCCGACGTGCCGGTCGGGTACGTGCCCGCCGACCCGCGCTCGGAGGTGGCCCGGCTGTGGGGCCTGCCGACCGACCCGGGCCGCGCGCTCGACCTCGCCCTGTCGGGCGAGCCCGACCGGGTGTCGCTGGTCCGGGACGACGTGGGCGGGGTGCTCGTCGGCCTCGGGTCGCTCGGCCCCGTGCGGGGCGTCGGCTACGGCGACGACACCGTCGTGCTGCGCGGCCAGGCGTCCCGGCTGGAGGTCACCCCGGACCCGGACGGCGGCCCTGGGCTGGTGGTGCACGTCATCCACAAGCGGCTGTTCGGGCGCAAGGTGACGAGCACGCCGGCGCGCGCGTTCCAGCTCGGCTGCCTGCCGGTGCAGGTGAACTTCGACGGCATCGCGCACCCGCGGCCGATGGGCAAGTGGACCTGGTACCGCCACACGGAGGACCTGCGGCTGGTCCGCGGGGTGCAGTGACTCCGGAATTTTCCCGCGCGCCATTCAGTCGTCACTCGACAGCGTTGTAACGGAAGGAGGATTGACCCAAGGTAATTCCGACAGCTTCCAACTAGGAAGGTCGGAATTATGTCAACGGTCAACAAAGCCGCGCGCTTCACCGCCATTCTGCGACTTCCGGCTTTTTCCCTGCTCCTGGCTGGTGTGCTGGCAGTCGGTCTGGTCACCCCCGCCCACGCGACGCCGCCGGGCATCCCGAGCACGAGCACCGCGCTCGCGGAACTGGCCGCGCTGACGGTCGCCGGCGAGGGCTCGACCAGCGGCTACTCGCGCGACCTGTTCCCGCACTGGACCACCGTCTCGGGCGCCTGCAACACCCGGGAGACGGTGCTCAAGCGGGACGGCTCGAACGTGGTCACCGACTCCGCCTGCGCCGCCACGTCCGGCCGCTGGTACAGCCCGTACGACGGCGCGACCTGGAGCGCCGCCTCGGACGTGGACATCGACCACGTCGTGCCGCTGGCCGAGGCGTGGCGCTCCGGCGCGTCGTCGTGGACCACGTCGCGGCGGCAGTCCTTCGCCAACGACCTGAGCGGCCCGCAGCTCATCGCCGTCACCGACAACGTCAACCAGGCCAAGGGCGACCAGGACCCGGCCCTGTGGAAGCCGCCGCTGACCTCGTACTGGTGCACGTACGCGAAGATGTGGACGCGCACGAAGCACAAGTGGGGTTTGACGGTGAACTCCGCGGAGAAGTCTGCGTTGCAGACCATGCTCGGGAGGTGTTGACGACCGATGGCCGACCTGTCCTCCGCCTTCGTGGCCGGACCCGGTGGCGTCATGACCGACGAGGTCGGCGTGGTCACCGGTGACCTGGAGCTGCGCACCACGCTCGCCGACGACGGCGCGCTGCGCGCGACCGTGCGCTACGAGGGCGCGGAGGAGTGGTACGCCGTCACCGGCGCGTCGTGCCGCCTGGCCGACCCGCGCGACCACGAGGCCGTGCACGCCGTCCTGCTCGGCGTGCTGAACCGGCCGCAGGGCTAGTCGCCGTCGCGCTCGTTGCCGCCCTTGCGCGTCAGGGGCGGCAACGCCGCCGCGGCCTCGCCCCGGGACAACCCCGTCGCCTGCAACAGGTCCACCGCCACCGACCTGACCTGCGCCAGCACCACCCTCGTGGAGAAGCCCTCGCCGCCCAACCGGTGCGGGGTGGCCACCGACGCCGCGGCGCAGATCGCCGCCCGCGCCCGCTTCGGCTCGTCGCCGCGCTCCAGCTCCGCCCGCAGCACGTCCACCGCGTCCGCGTACTGCCGCAGCACGTCCGGCAGCACCTCGGGCATCCGCTCGTCGTCCCGCAGCGCCGCCAACGCGCGCCGCGTCAGCACCCTGGTGTTGCGCAGCGCGTAGTCCACCGGCGTCGCGGCCGTCACGTACCGGCCCAGCTCGTGCCGCCTGCGCCACCGGATCGGCGCGATGGTGGCGATCTCACCGCCCGTGCGCAGCGCGGACTCGAACTCGTCCACCGCCTCCTGGCTGTCCCGCAGCCGCGCCAGCACCCCGGCGGCCCGCACCGCGTCGGACTCCGCCACCGCCGTCGCCACCCCGCGCAACGCCTCGGTCAGCTCGCCGAGCACCACCTTCGCCTGCCGGTGCGCCACGGTGAGCGGGTTCGCCGGCAGCAACGCCGTCACCGCGAGCCCCACCAGGCCGCCGACCAGCGCGTCGACCATCCGGTCCAGCCCGCCGCCCGCGCTCGGCGGCAGCAGCGTGGCGACCAGGACCGCCGACGACCCCGACTGCAGCGCGATCACCGCGCCGCCGTCCAGCAGCACCGCCGTGGACATCGCGAGGGCCACGACCAGCGCGATCTGCCACGGACCCGACCCGATCAGCGAGATCAGCACGTCGCCGACGCCCACGCCCACGGACACGCCGACCACCAGCTCCACGACCCGGCGCAGCCGCTGGCCCAGCGACACGCCCAGGCACACCACGGCGGCGATCGGCGCGAAGAACGGGTGGGCGTGCCCGACCACCTCGGTGGCGACCAGCCAGGACAGCCCGGCGGCGAGCGCGGCCTGGCCGATCGGCAAGGCCGTGCTCCGCCACCGCCTCAGCCTGCGCGCCACCTCGTCGCGCACGGCTCCCACGCGGTCAGCTCAGGCCGAGCGCGGCGGACGCCGCCGGGTCGCTGTCGGCGAGGAACTTCCGGCAGCGCTCGTACTCCTCGGTCTCGCCGATCTCGTCCGCGGCCCGCGCCAGCGCCGCCAGCGCGCGCAGGAAGCCCTGGTTGCCCCGGTGCGACCAGGGCACCGGGCCGTGGCCGCGCCACCCGGCTCGGCGGAGCTGGTCCAGCCCGCGGTGGTAGCCGGTGCGCGCGAACGCGTAGCCCGCCACCGGGTCGCCCGTCTGCAACGCCCGCTCGGCGAGCAGGGCCCACGCCTCGCTGAAGTCGGGGTAGGCGCGGACGATCTTGGCCGGGTCGGTGCCCGCCTCGGCGGCGGCCTGCGCCTCCGGGCGGTCGGGCAGCAACGTGGGTTCGGGGCCGAGCAGGTTCTCCATGCGGTCAGCTTAGGAACACCCGGGCCACGGCAGCGACCACTGCCAGCACCAACGCGGTGACGATCACGCCGGCCACCAACTTCTTCGCCATCGAGGGCACTCCCCGGTCTCTCAGCGGACTCTCAGCCCGGCACCCTGCCGTGCCCGGCCGTTCGGAGCAACGTCGATCACCTGTTAGGCTGATCCGCACGGGGAACGCGCAGGTCAGGGCCGTCCCCTAGGGGATCCGGGGGCAAATACCAGGGCGGGTCACCCTTCCGGCCCACCGAATCGAGACGCATCATGGGCGGGTGAACATGGGGGTTGCCAACCGCGTCGCGCGTTTCCGCGACCAGTACTGGGAACGCGGCGAGCCGGGGCGGGACACGCCACCCGCTCTCGCGGCCGCGCTGCACCGGCTCTGGCTGGTCGGCCTGCTGCTCAAGCTGATCGGCTCGTCGTGGGACGTGGCCTGGCACTTCAAGTGGCTGCGCGACGAGCTGGCGCCACCGCACCTGATCAACACCGTGGGCACGGTGATCGTGGTCGGGCTGACCCTGTTCCACACCTACACCGGCTACGGCGCGGACCGGACCGCGCTGCGGCTGATGCAGTGGGGCACCGGCGTCTTCCTGGTCGCGCTGCCGATCGACCTGATCAACCACCGGGTCAACGGCCTGGACATCACGTCGTGGAGCGGGTCGCACGCCCTGCTGTACCTCGGCACGGCGATCATGCTCGCGGGCGCGATCCGCGGCTGGACCCGGTTCTACCCGGAGGGCGGCCGGTGGCGGCTGTTCGGGCTCGCCGCGCTGTGGTTCTTCTTCCTGGAGAACATGTGGTTCCCCAACCAGCACCAGGAGTACGGGGTGCTGGAGATCGCGTCGTGGGACCGCGGCGACCCCTACGCCGAACCGAGCCTGCTGCAGTTCGCCGCCGACCAGATCGGCCGGCCCGTCGACCGCGAGTCGATCGTGCAGTTCTCGCTGCCCATCGCCGACTGGGTCTACCCGGTGTGGGGCCTGGTCGCGGCGGCCCTGGTGCTGGTGCTGGCCCGGCGCACGCTCGGCACGCCGTGGGCCGCGACGGCGGTCGCGGGCGGCTACGTCGCCTACCGCCTGCTGATCTGGCCGCTGCTCGGCGTCGCCGACTTCCCGCTCTCGACCGTGCCGGTGTTCCTGCTGCTCGTCGGCGTGGCCGTGGACGCGGCGCACCTGGGCCGGGTGCCCGCGCCGCCGGCCGCGGTGCTCGGCTCGGCCGCCGTCACCGGCCTCGGCTACGGCGGGATCTGGGTCCAGCAGCAGCTGGACGCCGCGCCGCCGATCCTCTACTCCTCGGCACCGGCCACGTTCCTCGTCCTGACGGCCCTGTGGCTCGCCGCCCAGCGGTTCCCCGTGCGCCGGCGCGCGGTAATGACCACCTGATCGGGAGCCGAAGACCACCCGAACACGTGAACGGCCCCTCCCGGCATCCGGGAGGGGCCGTTCGTCGCGCGGGGAGCGTCAGCCGGCGATCATGCGGCCGGACGACTTCAGGTGCTCGCACGCCTGCGCGATGCGGGCGGCCATGCCCTGCTCGGCGGCCTTGAGGTAGGAGCGCGGGTCGTACGCCTTCTTGTTGCCGACCTCGCCGTCCACCTTGAGCACGCCGTCGTAGTTGGCGAACATGTGGCCCACGATCGGCCGGGTGAACGCGTACTGCGTGTCCGTGTCGATGTTCATCTTGATGACGCCGTACGACACGGCCTCGTGGATCTCCTCCAGCAGCGAGCCCGAACCGCCGTGGAAGACCAGGTCGAACGGCTTGGAGCCGGCCGGCAGGCCCAGCTTCTCGGCCACCACGTCCTGACCCTGCTTGAGGATCTCCGGGCGCAGCTTGACGTTGCCCGGCTTGTAGACGCCGTGCACGTTGCCGAACGTCGCCGCGACCAGGTAGCGGCCCTTCTCACCGGCGCCGAGGGCGTCCACCGTCTTCAGGTAGTCCTCGGGCGAGGTGTAGAGCTTCTCGTTGATCTCGGCGACGACGCCGTCCTCCTCGCCGCCGACGACGCCCACCTCGATCTCGAGGATGATCTTGGCCTTGGCGGTGAGGTCGAGCAGCTCGGAGGCGATCTTCAGGTTCTCGTCCAGCGGCACGGCCGAGCCGTCCCACATGTGCGACTGGAACAGCGGGTTGAGCCCGCGGTCCACCCGCTCCTGGCTGATCGCGACGAGCGGCCGGACGTAGCCGTCCAGCTTGTCCTTCGGGCAGTGGTCGGTGTGCAGCGCGATGTTCACCGGGTACTTCTCGGCGACCACGTGCGCGAACTCCGCCAGCGCAACCGCGCCGGTCACCATGTCCTTGACCTTGGTGCCCGAGGCGAACTCGGCACCACCGGTCGAGACCTGGATGATCCCGTCGCTCTCGGCTTCCGCGAATCCACGCAGGGCCGCGTTGAGGGTCTCGGACGAGGTGACGTTGATCGCGGGGTAGGCGAACTCGTTCGCCTTCGCGCGGTCGAGCATCTCGGCGTAGACCTCGGGGGTTGCGATGGGCATCGGTGGGTCCTCCTCGGGTGCCCGGAACGCGGTGTCGGCAGCATCCTACGACCACGGCCCGGCGGGGAAAGATGATCAACGGCATAGTGGAGCCATGGCGATCGCACGGTGGAACGGCGAGATCATCGCCGAGAGCGACAAGACCGAGGTGGTGGAGGGGAACCACTACTTCCCCCTGGAGTCGGTGAAGGCCGAGTACCTCCGGCCCTCCGACACGAACACGGTCTGCCCGTGGAAGGGCAAGGCCAGCTACTACACCCTCCACGTGAACGGGGCGGACAACCCCGACGCCGCGTGGTACTACCCGGAGCCCAAGTCCGCGGCGGCCAACATCAAGAACCACGTCGCGTTCTGGAACGGCGTCGAGGTGACCGACAACTAGTCCGCGAGCGCGGCGGCGACGTCGCGCAACGCCCGCTGGGCGTCGGCGGCGCCGACCACCTGGACCGCCACGTGGTCGGCGCCCGCCTCGTGGTGCTCGCGCAGGCGCCGCGCGACGCGCTCCACCGGGCCCCACGCCACCAGCGCGTCGACCAGCCGGTCGCTCCCGCCGTCCGCCAGGTCGTCCTCGGTGAACCCGTGGCGCAGCCAGTTGCGGGTGTAGTTCGGCAGCCGCAGGTAGTGGGCCAACGCCCGCCTGCCCAGCTCGCGGGCCCGGGTCGGGTCCTCCTCCAGCACCACGTGCTGTTCCGGCGCGAGCAGCACCCCCGCGCCGACCGTCTCGCGCGCCCGCGCCGTGTACTCGGGCGTCACCAGGTAGGGGTGGGCGACGCTGGTGCGCGCGGCGGCGAGCCGGAGCACCCGCGGCCCGAGCGCGGCCAGCGCGAGCCGGTCCCGCGGCACGTCCAGCTCGTCCAGGTAGTGCAGCAGCTTCTGGTAGGGGCTGTGATAGACCTCACCCACCAGCTCGCCGTGCCCGACGCCGATGCCGACCAGGAACCGGTCGGTCCACGCCAGCGCGCGGTAGCCCTCGTTCAACTCGCCCGCCGGCGTCGTCCAGACGTTCACCACGGCGGTCGCCACGGCGATCTTCTCGGTGGCCTCCAACAGCTCGGAGACCGTGGTCAGGACGCTGCCGTCGGGCGAGCCGCCGAGCCAGAGCGCCCCGTAGCCCAGCTCCTCCAGCTCGGCCGCGTCCTCGCCCCGCCCGCCCCACCGCGCGACCCGGTCCCACACGCCGTACCTGCCCAACTCGACGGTCATTTCGTCTCCCCACGAACTAGGTGCCGGACAGGGCAACCTCCGCGGGCCGGCATTTAGTCCTGACTGCTCCGGTCGCGCGGGGTGGACCACCCGGCCTAGCTTCGTGACATGACGAAACTCGGAACGAGCGACCTCGACGTGTCGCGCCTGTGCCTGGGTGGCAACGTGTTCGGCTGGACCGCCGACGAGGAGACCTCGCTCGCCGTGCTGGACGCCTACGCGGACGCCGGCGGCAACTTCGTGGACACCGCCGACGCGTACTCGGCGTGGGCCGAGGGGCACGTCGGCGGCGAGTCGGAGACGATCATCGGCCGGTGGCTGCGCCGGCGCGGCGACCGGGACTCGATCGTGGTCGCGACCAAGGTCGGGGCGCTGCGGGGGCTGGACGACCTCAAGGCCGCCACGATCGAGCGGGCCGCCGAGGACTCGCTGCGCCGCCTGGGCGTGGACCACATCGACCTGTACTACGCCCACCGGGACGATCCCGACACGCCCCAGGAGGAGACGCTGGCCGCGTTCGACCGGCTGGTGACCAGCGGCAAGGTGCGGCACATCGCCGCGTCCAACTACACCGCCGACCGGCTCACGTCCGCGCTGGCCGTCTCCGAGCGGGAGGGGTTCGCCAGGTTCGTGGCGCTCCAGCAGGCGTACAACCTGGTGGACCGCTCCTACGAGGGCGAGCTGTCCCGCGCGGTCGCCGACCACGGGCTCGCGTCCGCGCCGTACTGGGGCCTGGCGAAGGGCTTCCTGACCGGCAAGTACCGGCCGGGCGTCGCGGTGGAGAGCGCGCGCGCCGCCGCCGCGTCGAAGTACCTCGACGAGCGCGGTCTGCGGATCCTCGCGGCGTTGGACGAGGTCGCGGAGGCCCACGGGACCACCCAGTCGGCGGTCGCCCTGGCGTGGCTGGCCGAGCAGCCGACCGTGGCCGCGCCGATCGCCTCGGCCCGCACCACCGACCAGCTCGCCGAACTCCTCCCGGCCCTCACCCTGGAGCTGAAGGCGGACGAGGTGGCGGCCCTGACCACCGCCAGCGCCGTTTAACTCTCCAGTAGCTTACTGACGGTAGGTTGCGTTACGGTGGCCTCCCTGGCACAGCGGCTGAGGAGGTCACCGTGGACGTTGCGGGCAAGGTTGTCCTGATCACCGGCGCGGCCCGGGGCATCGGCGCGGAGGTCGCGCACCGCCTGGCGGCGAAGGGCGCGCGGCTCGCCCTGGTCGGCCTGGAGGGCGACCTGCTCCGGGAGGTGGCCGAGCGGTGCGGCGGCCGGGCGTGGGAGGCCGACGTCACCGACTGGGAGGCCCTGGAGACCGCGGTGAACGGCGTGGTCGACCACTACGGCGGCATCGACGTCGTCGTGGCGAACGCGGGCATCGCCGCCACGGGCTTCATCCGCTCGATGGACCGCGACGCGTTCGAGCGGGTCATCGACGTCAACCTGCTCGGCGTGTGGCGCACGGTCCGGACGTGCCTGCCGCACCTGGTCGCGAGCCGCGGCTACTGCCTCGTCGTGTCGTCGCTGGCGGCGATCGTGCACATCCCCGGCAACGCCGCCTACTCCGCCGCCAAGGCGGGCTGCGAGGCGTTCGCGGACAGCCTGCGGGCCGAGGTGAAGCACCTGGGCGTGGACGTCGGCGTGGCCTACTTCTCGTGGATCTCCACCGACATGGTCAACAGCGCCGACGAGCACCCGGTGTTCGGCCCGATGCGGCGCGGCATGCCGGGCCTGGCCGGCAAGAAGTACCCGGTCTCGGACGTGGGCAAGGCCGTGGTCCGGGGCATCACCCGGCGGTCCCGGGCGGTGCACGTGCCGGGCTGGGTGGGCGGCCTGAAGCTGTTCCGCGCGCTCACCCCCCGGGTGGTCGACCGGCAGGCCCCGAAATCGGTGCCCGCCGCCGACCGCGAGATGGCGGCCAACGACCTGTCCGGCCTGGTGGGACCGGGCGGCTCGGCCGCCGCGAAGCCCTAGAGCCAGACCCCCATCACCGTCTCCCACTCGTGCACGCGCGTCTCCTTCACCACGTTGGCGGGCGTGTACGGGTCGGCGGCGAGCACCTCGCGCAGCTCCGCCTCGTCGGCCACCTCGTACACCAGCAGCGCCCCGGACTGGTCGGCGTAGGGGCCGGAGACCAGCAGGACACCCCGCTCCACCAGCGTGGCCAGGTACTCGCGGTGCGCGGGCCGGACCGCCATCCGCTCGTCCTGGTTGTCCCCGAACACCAACTCGACCGCGAACCGTGCCATCGATTGCCACCTCCGTTGTGCAGCGCCGCACCGAAGCTACCGGGTGACGGGGTAACGTCTTTTCCGTGGTCGGTCCCGATCGGAACAGCGGCGGCATCGCGCGTGTGCAGGACACGCTGACGAACCTGCGGATCCAGGACGGCGCGGCCCCGGCCCCGACCGGCCCGCTGACCCTGGAGGACCTGTACCGCCAGCACCGCATGCGGCTGGTCCGCCTGGCGCTGCTGCTGGTCGACGAGCCGGCCACGGCCGAGGACGTGGTGCAGGAGGCGTTCACCGGCCTGCACCGCAACTGGAAGAACCTGCGCGACGCCCAAGCCGCCGTCGGCTACCTGCGCACCGCCGTGGTCAACGGCTCCCGCAGCGTCCTGCGCCGCCGCAAGACGGCCCGCGACTACACCCCTCCGCACGTCGCCAACGCGAGGTCCGCCGAGAGCCTCGCCATGCTGACCGCCGAACACCAGGCCGTCGTCGCCGCCCTCTCCCAACTGCCGCCGAGGCAACGCGAGGTCCTCGTGCTGCGCTACTACGGCGACCTGTCGGAAGCCGAGATCGCCGAGGCCACCGGCATCAGCAAGGGCACCGTGAAGAGCACCGCCAGCCGCGCCCTGGACGCCCTGCAAAAAATCATGGCCGCCAACTGACCCACCCCGCACACCCAACACCGGCCGCCGCACCGCAACCGGCCGCCCGCCCCACTCCCTCACCCGCGCGCCTTTCCCAACCAAGGGCTTCGTGTCATCCCGCCGACCTGGCGCAGCCCTACCGCGCGTGTCAAGGGGGCACTCCCACCCCTACCCGCACCTGACGCTGGAACCGCCCCCTTGACACGTGCGGTAGCCCTCGTGGAGGTCGGCGGGATGACACGAAACCCGACCCACCACCCAACCGCACCGAACCACCGAACCCCGTCATCCTGCTGATCTGCCCGTCCGGCGAGGACGCTTTTGCTCTTTCCCTCCGATCTCACCCCTCCGATCTTCCCCCTCCACGACCCACCTCACGACGGGCACTTTTCCGTCTTCGAACCCAACCCCCACCTACCCAATCGGACACTTGGTATAGACCAATGGTGGTCGGATGCCGCAGTATCGGTCCTCGTGGCGCGCACCAGACACGTGATAGCCGTCGACGTCGGCGGAACCGGGACGAAGGCCGCCCTGGTCACCGGCACCCCCACCGGGGTGCGACCGGTGCTCCAGCGGCGCTCCGCGACGCGACCGGGCGGCGACGCCGTGGTCGAGGACGTGACCGCCCTGGTCCACGACCTGCGCGCCGCCTCCGAGCACCCGGTCGAGGCGGTCGGCGTGGTCGTCCCGGGCATCGTGGACGAAGCGACCGGCACCGGCGTCTACTCCACCAACCTCGGCTGGGCCGACTACCCGTTCCGCGACCGGATCGCCGCGGCCACCGGCCTGCCCACCGCGTTCGGGCACGACGTCCGCGCCGGCGGCCTGGCCGAGCTGCGCCAGGGCAACGCCCGCGGCCTGACCGACGCGGTGATCATGCCGATCGGCACCGGCATCGCCGCCGCGCTCGTCGTGGACGGTCGGGTGTCCGTCGCGCCCGGCGAGGTCGGGCACGTGGACGTCGGCCACGGCGACCCGTGCGGCTGCGGTCAGACCGGGTGCGTCGAGGCACGGGCGAGCAGCGCCGCCATCGCCCGCCGCTACACCGAGCGCACGAACCGCCCCGTCGCCGGCGCCGCCGACGTGGCGGCGCTGCTCACCGAGGGGGACCCGGACGCGCTGGCCGTGTGGCGGGAGGCGGTCGACGCGCTCGCGCGGGGCATCCTGCTGCTGGCCGCGCTGCTGGGACCACGCGCCGTCGTGCTGGGCGGCGGCCTGGCACTCGCGGGTCCGCGCTTGACGGACCCGCTGGGCGGGCGGTTGGACGAGCTGATCGCGTTCCACCGACGCCCGGAACTGCGGCTGGCGGCGTTGGGCGACGAGGCCGGGTGCCTCGGTGCCGCGCTGCTGGCCATCGACATGCTGGAGGAGAGATGAGCACGTGGGGTGGACCCGTGGACGTGACCCTGACCGGTGGTCGGGTCGTCACGCCCGACGGGGTGCTCGACCAGGGGTGGGTCGCGGTGCGGGACGGCGTGATCGCGGCCGTCGGGCAGGGGGCTCCGCCGGACGGCCCGACCGCGGACGTGACCGGTGGCCTGGTGGTGCCGGGCTTCGTCGACATCCACTGCCACGGCGGCGGCGGTGAGGCGTTCACCAGCGCGGACCCGGCGCGGGTGGTCAAAGCCGCGAACGCGCACCGCAGGCACGGCACCACCACGCTGCTCGCCAGCCTGGTCTCCCGGCCCGTCCCTGAGCTGGCCGACCAGGTCAAGGCCCTCACCGAGCTGGTCCGCGACGACGTCCTCGCGGGCATCCACCTCGAAGGCCCGTTCCTGTCCGCCGCGCGGTGCGGCGCGCACGACCCGGCCATCCTCTGCCCGCCCGACCGCGCCTCGATCGACAAGCTGCTCGACGCGGGCGGCGGCGCGGTCCGCATGATCACGATCGCGCCCGAGCTGGAGCACGGCGTGGACGCGGTCCGCCACCTGGTGGACAACGATGTCCTGGCCGCGATCGGCCACACCGACGCCACCGAGGCGCAGATCCGCCCGGCCGTCGAGGCGGGCGCGACGGTCGCCACGCACCTGTTCAACGGCATGCGCCCGCTGCACCACCGCGAGCCGGGTCCGATCGGCGCGCTGCTGGACGACGAGCGCGTCACCGTCGAGCTCATCTGCGACCTGGTGCACCTGCACCCCACCGCGGTGCGCCTCGCCGCGCGGCACGCGGGCGTGCGCCGGACCGTCCTGGTCACCGACGCGATCGCGGCGGCGGGCGTGGGCGACGGCGTCTACGACGTGGGCGGCCTGGAGGTGCGGGTGGTGGACGGCGTGCCGACGCTCGCCGGCGGCGCGTCCCTCGCGGGCAGCACGCTCACCATGGACGCCGCGTTCCGCAACGCGGTCCAGTCGTGCGGCCTCACCGTCGAGGAGGCGGTGCGGGCCACCGCCACCCACCCGGCGCGGCTGCTCGGCCTCCAGGACCGCACCGGCGAGCTGCGCGCCGGCCTCGCCGCCGACCTGGTCGTGCTGGACGCCGAGCTGAGGCCGCGCGAGGTGATGGCCCGGGGCGCGTGGGTAGCCTCTGCCGGAGCAGGCAACCAGACGAAGGACTGACCCGGGTGCCCGAGGACCAGGAGAAGCTGGTGGCCGACGCGTTGCGCGCGCAGGCCACCAGCTCCGGCGCGCACCCGCCCGCCCCGGTCCGCCGGGCGCGCCCGGCGCTCGGCGCGGGCTGGGTGCTGCTGCTCGCGGTGCTGCTGGGGCTGGCCGCCGGCACGGTCGTGGCGGTCATGACGCTCAGGTGATGCCTGTACCGTGGTCGCCGTGACGGTCGCGCTCACCTCCACGCTCGCCCTCGGCCCCGACTGGCTGGACCCGCAGATCCTGCTCAAAGGGCTCGGGCCGTACATGCTGGTCGGCCTGTGCTTCATCGTCTTCGCGGAGTGCGGCCTGCTGGTCGGCTTCTTCCTGCCGGGCGACTCGCTGCTGTTCACCGCGGGCCTGTTCGTGGCCTCGGGGGTGCTGGAGTACCCGTTGTGGCTGGTCTGCGTGCTGCTCACGGTGTGCGCCCTGGTGGGCAACGTGGTCGGCTACTGGATCGGGCACCGGGCCGGGCCGGCGCTGTTCAACAAGCCCGAGTCGAAGATCTTCAAGAAGGAGTACGTCGACAAGACGCACGAGTTTTTCGACAAGTACGGCGCGCGCGCGATCGTGATGGCGCGGTTCGTGCCGATCGTGCGCACCTTCATCACCGCGATGGCGGGCGTCGGCCGGATGGACGCGCGCAAGTACTTCACGTACTCGCTGATCGGCGGCATCGCGTGGGCCGCCGGCCTGACGGTCCTCGGCTACTTCCTCGGCCAGATCCAGTTCGTGCGCGACAACCTCGAGATGATGCTGATCCTGATCGTGCTGATCTCGGTCGTCCCGATCATCATCGAGGTCGTCAAGGCCCGGCGGGAGAAGAAGTCGCTGCTCGCCCAGGAGGCGGCCGACATCACCCAGGTCATCGAGCGCGTGGACGACACCCAGCGGATCCGCCCCGTCGAGTAGGCCCCGCCCCCGCTCCCGCACCGCCCTGCCCCCGCACCACCGCGCCCCCCGGCCTCCGGGCCTCCGGCCGACGTATCCCCCCGGACCTAGACCCCCACGTCGAACATCGACCCGGGGTTGAACAGGTTCCCCGGGTCCAACGCGCGCTTGATCTCGCGGTGGACCCGGAGCCCGACCGGCCCGATCTCCCGCGCCAGCCACTCCCGCTTGATCTTGCCGATGCCGTGCTCGCCGGTCACCGTGCCGCCGAGCGCGAGCCCGAGCGCCAGGATCTCGTCGAACGCCCGCTTCGCCCGCGCGAACTCGTCCGCCGACGTCGGGTCGTACACGATGGTGGGGTGCATGTTGCCGTCGCCGGCGTGCCCCACCACGGCGATCCGCAACCCCACCTCCGCGCTGACCCGCTCGCACCCGGCGATCAGGTCCGCGATCCTCGTCCGCGGCACGCACACGTCGTCGGTGAGCCACGCGCCGTAGACCTCCAGCGCCATCAGCACGGCCCGCCGGGCGGCGAGCAGGTCGCGCCCCTCGCCCAGGTCCTCGGTCGCGTAGACCAGGTCCGCCCCGGCCGTCGCGCACGCCTGCTCGATGGCCGCCAGCTCCCGCCGCCCCGCCTCGCCGCCCGAGTCGGACTGGCACAGCAGCAGCGCCGCGTCGGCGTTCAGGTCCGTCTTCAGGTACTGCTCCACGGCCCGGATGGTCGTGCGGTCCATGATCTCCATCAGCGACGGCACGATGCCCTCGGCCACGATCCGGCTGACCGCCGCGCCCGCGTCGGCCGTGCTGTTGAACGTCGCCACGAGCGTCGCCGGCGCCTGGGGCAGGGGCCGCAGCGCCAGGGTCGCCCGGGTGATCACGCCCAGGGTGCCCTCGCTGCCGATGAACAGCTTGGTCAGGTCGTACCCGGCGACGCCCTTGACGGTGCGCCGGCCGGTCCGCAGCAGCTCGCCGTCGGCCAGCACCACGTCCAGGCCGAGCACGGAGTCCGTGGTCACGCCGTACTTCACGCAGCACAGCCCGCCCGCGTTGGTGGACAGGTTCCCGCCGATCGTGCACCAGTCGTAGCTGGACGGGTCCGGCGGGTAGAACAGCCCGTGCTTCTCCACCGCGCCGCGCAGGTCGAGGTTCACCACGCCGGGTTCCACCACGGCCAGCCGGTTCTCCGGGTCGATCTCCACGATGGAGTTCATCCGGGTGGTCACCAGCACCACGCAGCCGTCGACCGCGTTCGCCGCCCCCGACAGGCCGCTGCCCGCGCCGCGCGGCACGATCGGCGTCCCGGCCGCTGCGCAGGCCCGCACGACCGCCTGCACCTGGGCCGCGGAGGTCGGCAGCACCACCGCCAGCGGCTGCCCGTAGGGGGCCAGCGGCATCATGTCCCGCTGGTAGCTCGCGGTGACGTCGACGTCGGTGAGCACCGCGTCGGCGCCGACGGCGGAGCGGAGTTCGGCGAGCAAGGACTCCATCACTCCACGCTAACCGCTCAGCGCGTCCCTGAGCAGGGTCCGCACGGGGGTCAACCCGCGCCGCGCGCGCCCGCGCCACCCCCGGGCTGCGGGATCCCGCAGCCCGGACCGGCCGCCGCCGACGGGCCCGGGACCACTGCGGCACGTGTCCGGACGTGCGCGAACCGCCACGACGCCGAGGCTTCGGCAAGGCGTTGTCCCCATGTCGCCCGGGTGACGCCGTACTCCCACGTAGGCTGCATGGCGTGGTGTTGTCCGCATCGTCCGAGGCTGTCGCGTTCGTTCAGCTCGATTCCGCAGGCCCGCTGGCCGTGTGGCTGATCACGCTGAGCTTCATCTTCTTCGAGTGCGCGTTCATCTTCGGCCTCTTCCTGCCCGGCGACTCGTTGCTGTTCGCCGCCGGTGTGGTGCTCGCGTCGCACGACGGCGAGCTGTCGGCCTGGCTGCTGTCGGGAGCCGCGCTCGTCGTGGCCGTCGTCGGCAACCAGATCGGCTACTACATCGGCCGGCACACCGGCACGCGCCTGCTGGCCCGCCGCGGCGGCCGGGTCCTCAACAAGGAGAACCTCGCCAAGGCCCGCGACTTCCTCGACCGGAGGGGTTTCTGGGCGATCGTGCTGGCCCGGTGGATCCCGTGGGTGCGCACGCTCGCCCCGATGATCGCCGGCGCGGCCCGGATGGACCCGAAGCGGTTCATGCTGGCCACGACCATCGGCGCGATCGCCTGGGTGCCCACGCTGGTGCTGGCCGGCTACTACGGCGCGGGCCTGCTCGCCGCCGTGCCGTGGCTGGAGACGGTCGCGGTGGTCGTCAGCATCGCGTTCTTCGTCGGCGGCACCGCCTACGGCCTGTACCGCTACCGGCAGGAGATGAAGAAGCCGGTGGACGAGGAGGTCGGCGCGGCGCCCTGACCGGTCACAGCACCTCGGTGATCACCAGGTCGGCGCTCGCCTTGGACGCGTTCACCATGAGCGCGTTGACGTGGTCGCTGCCGTGCAGCACGCGCTCGCGGGCGTCCTCGACCGACCGCCCGTAGCGGACGTGCCGGTCGATCAGCCGCGACACCCGCAGCTCCTCGTCGATCATCAGGAACCACGCCTCGTCCAGCACGACCCGCACGCGCTTCCACTTGTCGTACTGGAGCAGCAGGTAGTTGCCCTCGGTCACGACGAGCGGCACGGACGGGTCGACCGGCACCGCGCACGCGATCGGCTCCTCGATCTCGCGGCGGAACTCGGGCGCGTACACCACGTCGGGCCCGCACGCCTTGATCCGGCCGAGCAGGTCCACGTAGCCGGGGATGTCGAA
Organism: Actinosynnema sp. NPDC004786; assembly: GCF_053601135.1. NCBI lineage: Bacteria > Bacillati > Actinomycetota > Actinomycetes > Pseudonocardiales > Pseudonocardiaceae > Actinosynnema > Actinosynnema sp. NPDC004786. The sequence continues at coordinate 380,725 of NZ_JBSGBG010000001.1, forward strand.
CGTGTCGGGCGCGCCCTTGCGGTCGGCGATGCCCAGCCGCTCCAGCTCGCGCTGGGCCAGGTGGAACCCGTCCATGCCGACCAGCGCCGCGTCGTCGCCCAGCGCGTCGACCAGCCGGCGCGCCAGCGTCGACTTGCCCGAGCCCGGCGCGCCGCCGATGCCGAGCAGCCTGCGCTCGCCGGTGTCCACCAGCAGCCGCGCCCGGTCGACCAGCTCGTCGAACCTCATCCGCTGTCCCGCCACCGTCCCAGCTCCTCCACCCAGTCCCGCCCGGTGTGGCGCACGCGCACCGCGGCCACCTCGTTCGCCCACCGGACGGCGTCGTCCACCGCCAGCCCGCGGGCGACCGCGACCGCCAGCGCACCGTGCCACACGTCGCCCGCGCCGTTGGTGTCGCGCACCTCGACCACAGGTACCGGTTGGGAGCCCGTGGCACCACCTCGCGACCAGGTGACCGGGTCCGCGCCGTGCGTGCGGATCACCAGCGGCACGCCCCGGGCGTGCACCTCGGCCTCGGACAGCTCGAACGCGGCCGAGCACGCGGCGACGTCCACGAGCGGCAGCAGGTCGTCCAGCACGGGCTTCCAGCTGCCGGCGTCCAGCACCACGGGCACGCCGGCGCGCGTCGCGTGCCGCGCGGCTCGCAGCGCGAGCGGACCCAGGTGCCCGTCGACCAGCACCACGTCGGACGCCTCGACCAGCGCCGGGTCCACCGCGTCGGCCACCTCGACCCCGACCGCGTTGCGCGAGATCACCGTCCGCTCGCCGTCGCGCTCGCGCACCGCGACCATGCTCAGCGCGGGGCCTCCCGCCCCGGCGGACCGCACCTCCACCGGGTGCAGCGCCCGCCGGGCGAAGTCGCCCAGCTCGCCGCCCAGCGCGGTCACCAGCACCGCCCGGTGCCCCAGCGCCGCCACCGCGCGGGCCGCGTTCGCCGCCGGGCCGCCGGGCGCGAGGTGCACGTCGAGCGACTGCACCTTCTGCCCCGGCACGGGGAACTCCGCCACCCGCTGCGTCACGTCCACGGTGGTCAGCCCGACACACAGCACGGAAACCACGACGCGTTCCTCCTCACGGGTAAAGTCCCCACGCAATCGCTTGCGCAAGCCCGAACGGGGACGAGTCCATGGTCACCATGCGGGAGGTCGCCAGTCTCGCCGGCGTCTCCATCACCACGGTCTCACACGTGATCAACGAAACGCGGTCGGTCGCCGCCGCCACCCGGGAACGGGTGCTCAAGGCGATCGAGGAGACCGGCTACACCGGCGACGCCATCGCGCGCTCGCTCGTCACCGGCGGCACGAAGTCCCTGGGGCTCGCCGTGTCGCTCGTGTCGCACCCGTACTTCGCCGAGCTGATCGCGGCGATCGAGGGCGAGGCCACCAGGGCCGGGTACACGCTGGTGCTGATCGACACCCACGACAGCGCCGAGTCCGAGCAGGCCGCGGTGCGGATGCTGCGGTCGCGGCGGGTGGACGGGGTGCTGCTCACGCCGACGTCCGGCTCGGCCGCGCTGCCCGAGCTGCGCCGGCTGGGCGTGCCGACGGTGCTGGTCGACCGGTTGACCGTGGCGCGGGACACCGACCAGGTGGGCCCGGAGAACGTGCAGGCCACGTCCACGCTGGTCCGGCACCTGGCGGAGCTGGGGCACCGGCGGATCGGGCTGGTGTCCGGCCAGCCCGGCCTCGCGACCACGGACGAGCGGGTGCTCGGCTACCGGCTCGGCCTCGGCCGGGCGGGGCTGGCGTGGGACGAGGACCTGGTGCGGCCCTCGTTGGCGCCGCTGCTCGGGCAGGTCACGGGCGTGGTGGTGAACGACCACCAGGTGCTGGTGGACGTGCTGCGGACGGCGCGGGCGCACGGCGTGCGGATCGGGTCGGACCTGGCCCTGGTCACCTACGACGAGGTGGAGTGGGCGGAGCTGGTCGACCCGCCGCTGACCGCGATGGCGCAGCCGGTGGAGGAGATCGGGCGCACCGCGGTGCGGCTGCTGCTGTCCCGGATCGAGGACCCGACCCGGCCGCCGGAGACGATCCGGTTGCCGCCCGAGCTGCGGCACCGGCGATCCTGCGGCTGCCACTGACGCGTCAGGCCGCGGCCCGCCCGATCCCGTTGCGCTCCAGCAGGGCGGCGGCCTCCAGCGCCATCCACCCGCCGAGTTGGACGGACAGGTCGCGCTCCGGCTCCCGCCCGGACGGCCTGACCGCGGGTTTCGTCCACTCCGGACCGAACAGCGGCCCGCTCACCACCGCGGTCCGGTTCGCCCACACCGCGTTCGCCGACCGCAGCACGAGGTCCGCCGCGAGGGTCGCCTCGGGCCGGTCGAGCCGCAGCGCGGCCTGCGCCAGGTACCGGGTGAGGATGCCGCCGAACAGGCCGCCGTCCCCGCCGCCGTGCCCGCGCAGGACGCCGTCGGTGGCCAGGTGCTCGTCCACCGCGGCGATGATCCGCGCCGCCTTGTCCTGGTAGCGCGCGGAACCCAGCTCCACGCACGCGCCGAGCACCACGCCCTGGCAGTAGGTGTAGAAGTTCTTCTCGATCTCCCGGATCGAGCCGTCGGGGTGGACGTGCAGCCCGTCCCACACCAGCCCGGTCTCCGGGTCGACCAGGTGGTCCTCGATCCAGTCCACGATGGACCGGGCCCGGCCGAGGTCGGCGCGCTCGCCGAGCCGGGCGAACAGGATCGCCGCGGGACCGTTCGCGGGGACGTTCTTGAAGTCGTCGTCGCGCTTCCACCAGATCCCGCCGCCGCCGTGGTCGGTCCACCCGGCGCGCAGCCGGTCCGCGATGGTGGCGACGACCTCCGGCCGGGCGATGCCGACGTCCCGCTCGGCGCGCAGCAGCGCGAGCCCCAGCCACGCCACGTCGTCGTAGTAGTCGTTGGTCCAGCCGACCAGGTTGCGCACCCGGATGCCGCGCACGAGCCGCTTCACCAGCGCCGCGCGCGACTCGCGCGGCGAGCGGAGCTGGGCGTCGAGGACGCAGTCCAGCAGGTGCGCCTGCCACCAGTAGCCGAACCGGACGTGCAGCCGGCCGGACCAGTCCGGCGGCCAGGCGACCGCGCCGAGGGCCGTGCCCGGCACCCCCCAGACCCGCCGCAGGTGGCGGGACTCGACCGCGCGTTCGGCGACCCCGGCGCGTGCGGCGAGGAGGGCGGGTGGTGTGGTCACCGCACCAGGATGCCCACTGAACCGGTCAAGACGCGCGGCGGAACAGCTCCCAGTGGTACAGGCCCATGGCGACGCTCGTGGTCAGGTTGTAGCTCGACACCCTGGGCCGCATCGGCAGGGAGACCACCAGGTCGGCCCGGTCCCGCACGTCCCGCGACAGCCCGTGCCGCTCGGAGCCGAAGGCCAGCACCGCGTCGTCGGGGATCCGCACGTCCCGCAGGTCCCGGCCGCCGGCGTCGAAGGCGATCACCGTGCCCGTGACCTCGCCGACCCCGGCCAACCGCCCGACGGGCAGCGCGAAGTGCAGCCCGGCGCTGCCGCGCAGCACGACCGGGTGCCACGGGTCCACGTCGCCGAGCGAGAACACCCCGCCCGCGCCGAGCCCCGCCGCCACCCTGATCACCGCGCCGAAGTTGCCGAGGTTGCGCGGGTTGTCCAGCAGCACCGCCGGCGCGTCCCGCCGGACCTCCCACGGCGCGTCCGCGGGCCGCTCGGCCACCCCGCCGACCCCGGTCGGGTGGGACCGCCCGACGACCCGCTCGAACTCCGCCGCCCCGACCACCTCGGCCCGCTCGAACACCGCCACGAGGTCTTCCGCGTGCGACCGCGCCAACCCGACCGCCTTGTCCCGGTCGAGCACCACCACCGTCCGCACCGAGGCCCCGAACCGAACCGCGTGCTTGACGGCGTGGAAGCCTTCGAGCGCCACCTGACCGACCACGTCACCCCCGGCGTTGGAATACCGGGGCGATCGTAGTCAGGCCGCGACGGACGGCAGGTCGAGCTTCAGCCCGACCTTGCGGTAACCGGGCAGGTCCCGCACGACGAGTGACGCCACCGTCCGGCCTTCCCGGTCGACGGACGCGGTCAACACGTAATCGTCGCGGCTCGGCGTGAGCCCGAGGTGGTCGAAACGCACCACCCACCGCTTCGGGAGCACGATCCGGAATTCGACCACGCCCGCCGTTTCGGCGAACGAGGCGAGGAAGCTGTCAGGACTTTCACCACGCACGAAAGGCAAGCACATCGCCGGCCAGAAGATGTCCACCACGAACGTGAACTCGTCGTCGCGGACGATCGGTTCATCGAGGTGGACATAGGTCATGACCGTATTCCTCCGCATCCACTGGTGCGTCACGTCCAAGCGCGTCCCGCCGACACCTCGGATCTCCGGAGTGCGGACTTCGATCTTCACACCGTCGCGGTGCTTCTCCGGCCAATCCCAGTTGACGCCCTCGTGGAACGAGACGAAGTCGAGCCGGTCACTGTCGGCCGCAACGGTGAACGACAACTTCTTCCGGACATCGCCGTTCTCGCTCACGTGCACTTCTTCCAACCACGCCAGAACACGCCAGCGTTGACCATGCCTCCGTTCGAGCAAGTCGCAGTAATACGCCACGAGGCTTGTAGGAAGGTCGGCGCTCCGCGTTTTCCGCCGCCTCCGGAACCAGTTCATCGCGTCCACCCCCTTGCTCCGCAGAGTAGGGCGGAGTAGCCACCATCGGCGGAGGTGTAGCCCGAACAGTCGAACGCCGCAATGGGCCGGTTCAGCGATACACCTCGGTGCTGCGGGCGGAGGTCTGTTCACCGCGACGTTTGACGTAGTACCCGGCCCACGAGGCGAGCACGACGAGTGCCACGAGCACCTGCACCGGGCGCGCCGCGGACTCCGGGTAGAGGACGCCGTCGATGTAGGTGTCGATGAACCCGTTCACCAGCTGCGGTTGGCCGGCGGCGGCGCGGAGTTCGTTCTCCAGCCACGTCAGCGGGCAGGCGAGCGGGAACAGGACGATCAGCAGGCCCCAGCCGGCCATCGCGGCGTGGAAGTACAGCACCCTCGGCCAGCGCCACGCCAGGAAGCCCCCGACCAGCAGGAACACCAGCACCCCGAAGTGCACCACCATGACCAGCTCGGCGAACGCACGCGCGACCATAGCGACCTCCCTCCGGCCAGCGTAGGCCGGACGGCGATCACGCGCCCGTGAATTCCCGTCCGATTTGACGGGATCGGGCCGTCAGCCGCGCGGCAGCGCCTGCCACGGCACCCGGCCCGCCAGGTCCAGCAGCAGGTCGGCCAGGTGCGCCAGCGGCGCCTGGAGCAGCGGTCCGGGCACGGCGACGGCGAGGTTGTGCTCGTCGAACGCGATCGCCGCCCCGTTCGCCCTCGGGTCCTGGAGCAACGCCTGCGCCAGACCCGAGCCGAGCAGGGCCGAGGCGAACGCGGGGTTGAGCCGGCGCACCTCGTAACGCGCGTCGAACGCCGGGTCGCCGGTCTCCACGAACTGCTCGAACAACCCCCACACGCTGTCGTGCCGGGGGCTGATCAGCACCCACGGCCCCGGCATCGGCCGCGGCACGACCACCACCGTGTACGTGCGGTACTCGGACGTGACGACGTTGTCCGCCCGGAACACCACCTCGACCGCGAGCACGGGCACACCGCGCCAGTGGCCGACGAGCTGGAACTTCACCCGGCTCCGATCGGCCTCCAACATCCGGCCGATCTGCGGGACCCGTTCCTGGAAACCCTGGTCCTCGGCGACGAACCGCCACCCCAGGGACGCCTCCAGAGCGCGCATCCGCTGTTCCCACTCGTTCACGAACCCCTGGTTCGTGAACGGGTTGCGCCTGCGGCGGGCCACCCCCACGGCCACCCCCGCACCGATGATCGCCACCAGCACCAGCAGCAGGACCAGCGCGCTCACCATGTCAGGCCAGGCCCAGGTCGGCGAGGTCGAGCAGGTACCGGTACGGCAGGCCGGCGTCTTCGATCACCTCGCGCGCGCCCGTGCCGCGGTCCACGACGGTCGCGACGCCGATCACCGTCGCGCCGCTCTCCCGCAGGGCCTCCACGGCGGTCAGCACGCTGCCGCCGGTGGTGGACGTGTCCTCGACGGCCAGCACCCGCTGCCCGGCGACCTCGATGCCCTCGATCCGGCGCTGCATGCCGTGCTGCTTGGCGGCCTTGCGCACGACGAACGCGTCGAGCACCTCGCCGGACGCGGCCGCGGCGTGCATCATCGCGCACGCCACCGGGTCCGCGCCGAGCGTGAGGCCGCCCGCCGCGACGTAGTCCCAGTCGGCGGTGAGCTGCCGGAGCAACCGGCCGATCAGCGGCGCGGCGGCGTGGTGCAGCGTCGCCCGGCGCAGGTCGATGTAGTAGTCGGCCTCGGCCCCCGAGGACAGCGTCACCTTGCCGTGCACCACGGCCAACTCGCTCACCAACCGCGCCAGTTCGGCCTTCGCCGCGGCGTCCAGGACCACTTCAGTTCGCACGGGTCCCAAGAGTGTCATACCGCGCCGTACGCTGGCACACCGTGACCCTTCCCGGCACCGACACCCTGATCATCGAGCAGCCGTGGGGCGTGCTGCGCCACCTGCTGGCCACCCGGTACCGCAACGACGTCCACAACGGGCACGGCGTTCCCATCGCGACGGTCTCCGAGCGCGGCTTCCTCGGTCCGCTGCGGAAGCTGTTGCGCGCCACGGCGTTCTCCGGGCGCACGCGGTTCGACCTGGCGCTGGCCGAGCGCGGGCAGCCGGTGCTGCTGATCCGCAAGGGCGCGGGCAAGCCGCCCACGCAGGTCTCCCGTCCGGACGGGACGCCGGTCGGGTCCGTGCGGCACGAGGGGCACGGCGCCTACGCGCTGCTGGACCCGGCCGGGCAGCGGCTGTGCCTGCTGCACGAGGTGGCGTCGTTCAGCCCCGGCGCGATCGCGAAGCGCGACGGTCGGCGGGTGCGGCGGGACGTGCTGAACCTGCGGCCGGGCACGCCGGAGCCGGTGCGCTCGCTGGCGATCGCGGCGGCGGTCGCCTACGACGTGGTGCGCGGGGCGGGCACCAACCACACCAGCGGCGGCACGTTCGACTTCCCCACGCTCACCTGAGCGCTTCCCCGTTCCGGGGTGGTCGGGTCACGGGCGGCCCGCGGCGACCCGTGACCCGACCGCGCTACCAGGCGTCCTCGGTGAAGCCGCTCGGCTCGTCATCGTCGTCGTCACCGCGCCCGCGCGGCCGCGGGGAGCCCGCGGAGATGACGTCCTCGGGGTCGTTGCCCTCCTGGATCGCCGTGTACGCGCGCTGGAGGTCCGGCACGCCGGTCTGCAGCGCCCGCTGCACGCCCTCGTCGTCCACCGCCCGCCCGGACGCGACGTCCTCCCAGGTCAGCTCGCCCGCGTCGACGCGCCGCGCCAGCTCCTTCAGCTCGCGGGGCGCGCCCGGGCTGTTGGCGAACCGCGAGATCTCCGCGAAGTCCGCCTGCGTCAGCCCGCGCGACCGCATCTGCACCTGGCTCGCCGCCCGCGCCGTCTGCTCGACGTTGGCCAGGCGCTGGTCCACGTCGGCGACCAGCGCGTCCAAGCGCGCCTTGTCGTAGGGGAACGTCACTGCCCGCCACCTCCGCCGGAGCCGGAACCCCCGCCGGAACCCGATCCGGCGCCCGCACCCGAGGTCGCGGGCGCGGGCGTGGGTCCTGTGGGCGGCGGCTGGGTGTACCTGCCGTTCGCCGCGACCCCGGCCTTGCCCAGGCCGTACGCGCCCAGGCCGACGCCGATCGCGCCGGACTTCGCCGCGGCCACGCCGTTGTCGTACTTCTCCTTGCCGTCCTGGTACCCGTCGACCACGTCGAGCAGGTCGCCGACGTCGCGCACGTCCTTGAGCTTGGACAGCGCGGTGCCCATCGCGACGATGCCGTCGATCATCCCCTGGACGCCCTCGATCAGCGTCTGGATCGAGATGATGATCTTGCGGATGGCGTCCACGATCTGGATCGCGTCGTACACCATCCACACCGCGCGGCCCCAGCCCACGACCGGGATCCACGCCGTCATCGCGGCTTCCATCAGCTTGCCGACGAGCTTGTCCAGCAGCGTCAGCGCCAGACCGCACGCGGTGCGGCAGGTGCTGGCGGTGGACCGGAACTTGTTGCCGATGATCCGCGCGATCTGCGAGTCGGCCTCGATCGCGATGACCCACATGGTGCCCATGCGCGTCTCGAACGCCTTGGCCGCGTCACCGTCCCAGTGGGACGACAGCTGCTCCGCGCCCGCGTCCACGTTGTGCCGCACGGAGTCCAGCGCCTTGGCGACCCGGTCCCAGGCGTTGGCGTTCTCGTCGATCTTCTCGAAGTCGCCGAGCAGCGGCTTGATCAGCGCGTCGAGCAGGTTCTCGCCGGTGACCTTCTCGTAGATCCAGTTGACGCCCTGGATCTTCCAGCCGGCCTTCTCGATCAGCTCCCTGGTCGTCTGCCGACCGGGCCGGTCCTCCGCCGCCGCGGCGAGCGCGACCGACGGGTCCTCCACGTCCGCGTACGCGGTCATCGCCCGCCACCCCCGAGCGACGGGGCCTCGGCCACGGAGTGCAACTGGGAGAGCACCCGGTCGAGGATGCCCATCACCATTTCCTCGTTCTTCTCGTACATGTCGGCGGCCTTGTTCAGGCTCTCCGCCTCTTTGACCATCATCTGGTTCGCGAAGTCGAGCGTCTCCCCGTACAGGGAGGCCACACCGGTGACGATGGGCTGCAGCAAGGAGAGCAGACCGGTGAAACCGGAGGTGTCGCCGCCCTTGGTGATCGCGTGTTCCTTGATCGTCATGAAGTGCTGCGCGTTGCGCGTCAGCAACTCGCCGTACCCGCGGAGCTCCGGTGGCTCCACTCTGAACTGCTCACCCATGGACGGTTCCTCCCTGTTCCAACTAGTGGAGTGGGACGGACCGGACCGGGTTCAGGTTCCCGACTTTCAGGTGCGACCTCGTCCGCCCGCCGCGCGGGAGGCTATCCGCCGCAGCAGGGCCCGCGGAACCAGGCGGGCGAACACCGTGATGGCCTTGTACTGCGCGCCGGGCACGGACAGCGCCTTGCCCGCGCGCAGGTCGGCCAGGCCCTCGTGCACCACGCGGTCCGCGTCGAGGTAGAGCAGGTCGGGCGTGCCGGACATGTCGATCTTCGCCCGCTGGTGGAACTCGGTGCGCACGAACCCCGGGCACAGCGCCATCACGCGCACCCCGGTGCCCGCCGTGGCCATCGCCATGCCCTCGGAGAACGCCGTCACCCACGCCTTGTCCGCGCTGTACGTCGTGCCGCGACCGGGCAGGAACCCGGCCACGCTGGACACGTTGACCACCGCGCCCCGGCCGCGCGCCACCATGCCCGGCAGCGCCGCGCGGGTCAGCCGCAGCACGCTCGTCACGTTCACGTCGAGCTGGGACTGCAGGTCGAGCGGGTCGGCGGCGACGAACTCCGACGAGATCGCGAAGCCCGCGTTGTTGACCAGCAGGTCCACCTCGCGCCCGGCGAGGAGGTCCGCGACCTTCGCGCGGCCCGCGTCGGTGGCCAGGTCGGCGGGCAGCACCTCGGCCGTGATGCCGTGCGCGGCGCGCAGCTTGGCCGCCGTCTCCTCCAGCCGCCGCTCGTCCCGGGCGACGAGCACCAGGTCGTGGCCCTCGGCGGCGAGCCGGCGGGCGAACGCGGCCCCGATGCCGGACGACGCGCCGGTCACCAGCGCGGTCGGCGGCGTCACGGCTTGCGCCCGAACTGCGGGCGGTGGACCTCGCCACCGGCGTCGGACTCGGGGTCGGCCTCGAACGGGTCGATCACGTCGGCCAGCTCGCCGAGGTCGCGCAGCAGCCGTTCCAGGCGGGCGGGGGTGGAGTTCGGCGGCGCGGCGGCCAGCACCCAGTCGCCCTCCAGCCAGACCACGGTGACGTCCGCGCCGATCTCCTCGGCCGCGTCGACCAGGTCGGGGGTGATGAGCTTGCGCGCGGCGGGCAGCTCGCTGACGAACGCGTACCGCGAGCCGACCGGTCCGAGCAGGTCGGGCATCTGGTCGCGCTGGAACGGCACGCTGGGCAGCCACAGCTCGACCACCACGGACAGCGCCCGGCGGCAGCGCACGCCGACCAGCACCGAGTTGACCTTGCCGCCGGTCTCGTGGTCGAGCACGTAGACCTGGCGGCGGCCGTCGGCGGTGAAGGTCGAGCCCGCCACCACGTCCTTGGCCACGCCCGCGCCGTAGTAGGCGATCGCGCCGCTCTCCCAGCGCGTGGGCAGCACGTGGTCGGTCTCCTCGAACTGCCAGCCGCGCAGCGCCGCCCAGCGGCGGCGTTCGCGGTTACGCGCGGTTCGCTGCGCCCGGTCGGTGGCGAGCAGGGCGAACCCCGCGACGCCCGCGACCGCGGCGACGGTGAACCAGACCCACGCCGGTATGCCCACGGTGCGAGAGTAGCGGGCGGCGGTGAACAAACGAAGATCACTTGGGGCGTGGTTCGCGCGAACGGATCAAGCTGTTACCCGGATCGCGGGTGGCCGGCTGGCCGGTTCCGGCGGCTGGTGAGACGCCGACCCCGGCCCGACCTCGGGAGTTGTCCACAGGCCCTGGGGTTGTCCACAGGCACGGCCCCTCTGCCGACCGATCGTCGGTCCCGGCCGGCAGAGTAAGAACAGGGGTCCCCCGGTCGGGGACCCCTGCGGAGCGAGCAAGATCAGGTCGCGGCGTGCGTTGAGCCGGTGCAGTGCGCCGGTGCGGCTCGCGGGTTGCGGCTCGGGTGGTTGCGGCTCGGGTGGTTGCGGCTCGGGTGGTTGCGGCTCGGGTGGTTGCGGCTCGGGTGGTTGCGGCTCGGGTGGTTGCGGCTCGGGTGGTTGA
>NZ_JBSGBG010000001.1:391631-431717 GCF_053601135.1 Actinosynnema sp. NPDC004786
GCGGCTCGCGGTGCGGTGAGCCGGTGGGTGAACGAGCCGGACGAGCGGGATGAACCCGCTGGGCGCGCCCGGCCCGACCACCTCGACCCACGCCCACCCGGGGGCCCGTGCCCACCGCGCAGAGCGCGTCCCACTGCGGAGCACGCGCCCGGCCCGGAAGCCGCGGTCAGGCCCGGCCGACGATCAGGCCCGACTGGTCGTCCAGCACCTCGACCTTCACCGTGTCGCCGTCGCGCACCTCGCCCGCCAGCAGCTCCTTCGCCAGCTGGTCGCCGATCGACGACTGCACCAGCCGCCGCAGCGGCCGCGCGCCGTACACCGGGTCGAAGCCGTTCAACGCCAGCCAGTCCCGCGCCGCCGGGGTGACCTCCAGGGTCAGCCGCCGCTGCGCGAGCCGCTTGCCGAGCCGCTGCACCTGGATGTCCACGATGGAGGTCAGCTCCTCCGTGGCCAGCGAGTGGAACACGACGACGTCGTCCAGCCGGTTGAGGAACTCCGGCTTGAAGTGCGCCCGCACCACGTTCATGACGGCGTCCGTGCGCTGCCGCTCGTCCAAAGTGGCGTCCGCGATGACGTGCGAGCCGAGGTTCGACGTCAGCACCAGGATGGTGTTGCGGAAGTCGACCGTGCGGCCCTGGCCGTCGGTGAGCCTGCCGTCGTCGAGCACCTGGAGCAGCACGTCGAACACGTCCGGGTGGGCCTTCTCCACCTCGTCCAGCAGCACGACCGAGTACGGGCGGCGGCGGACGGACTCGGTGAGCTGGCCGCCCTGGTCGTAGCCGACGTACCCGGGGGGCGCGCCGACCAGGCGGGCCACCGAGTGCTTCTCGGAGTACTCGCTCATGTCGATCCGGATCATCGCCCGCTCGTCGTCGAACAGGAACTCCGCCAGCGCCTTGGCCAGCTCGGTCTTGCCGACGCCGGTCGGGCCGAGGAACAGGAACGAGCCGGTCGGCCGGTCCGGGTCCGCCACGCCCGCGCGGGTGCGCCGGACCGCGTCCGACACCACCCGGACGGCCTCGGCCTGCCCGACCACGCGCTTGGCCAGCTCCTCCTCCATGCGCAGCAGCTTCGCCGTCTCGCCTTCCAGCAGCCGGCCGGCCGGGATGCCGGTCCACGCGGAGACCACGTCGGCCACGTCGTCCGGGCCGACCTCCTCCTTCAGCATCACGGCGGCGTCCTGCGTGGTGCGGGTCGCCTCCTCCAGCTCCTTCTCCAACGCCGGGATCCGCCCGTACCGCAGCTCGGCGGCCCGACCGAGGTCGCCGTCGCGCTCGGCCCGCTCGGACTCGCCGCGCAGCTGCTCCAGCTGCTCCTTCAGGTCGCGGACCTTCTCGATCGAGCCCTTCTCGTTCTGCCAGCGCGCGGTCAGCCCGGCCAGGTCTTCCCGCTGCTCGGCCAGCTCGGCGCGCAGCGCGGCGAGCCGTTCCACCGAGGCCGGGTCCGACTCCTTGGCCAGCGCCATCTCCTCGATCTCCAGCCGGCGCACGGCGCGTTCGACCTCGTCGATCTCGACCGGGCGCGAGTCGATCTCCATGCGCAGCCGGGACGCGGACTCGTCGACCAGGTCGATGGCCTTGTCGGGGAGGAAGCGGGCCGTGATGTACCGGTCGGAGAGGGTGGCGGCGGCGACCAGGGCGGCGTCGGTGATGCGCACGCCGTGGTGCACCTCGTAGCGGTCCTTGAGGCCGCGCAGGATGCCGATCGTGTCCTCGACCGAGGGCTCGCCGACGAAGACCTGCTGGAAGCGGCGCTCCAGGGCCGGGTCCTTCTCGACCCGCTCGCGGTACTCGTCCAGCGTGGTCGCGCCGACCATGCGCAGCTCGCCGCGGGCCAGCATCGGCTTGATCATGTTGCCCGCGTCCATGGCGGACTCGCCCGCCGCGCCCGCGCCGACGATCGTGTGCAGCTCGTCGATGAACGTGATGACCTGGCCCGCGGAGTCGGTGATCTCCTTGAGCACGGCCTTCAGCCGCTCCTCGAACTCGCCGCGGTACTTCGCGCCCGCGACCATCGCGCCGAGGTCGAGCGCGACGACCTTCTTGCCGCGCAGGCTCTCGGGCACGTCGCCGGCGACGATCCGCTGGGCCAGGCCCTCCACGATGGCGGTCTTGCCCACGCCGGGCTCGCCGATCAGGACGGGGTTGTTCTTCGTGCGGCGCGACAGCACCTGGACCACGCGGCGGATCTCGGTGTTGCGGCCGATGACGGGGTCGAGTTCGCCCTTGCGCGCGCGTTCGGTCAGGTCGACGCCGTACTTCTCCAGCGCCTGGTAGGTGCCCTCCGGGTCCGGGCTGGTGACCCGCGCGGAGCCGCGGACCTTGCCGAACGCCTCCTTGAGGGCTTCGGGGTTCGCGCCGTGCCGGCGGAGCAGGTCGGCGACCTGGCCGCCGTGCTGGGCGAGGCCGACCAGCAGGTGCTCGGTCGACACGTACTCGTCACCCATCTCGGTGGCGAGTTCCTGGGCCTTGCCGAGCACGCGGACCGCGTCCCGGGAGAACTGCGGGGCCGACACGGACGACCCGCTGGCCGCGGGCAGCGCCCTGGTCAGCTGCTCCAGCTCCTTGTGCACCTGCTTCGGGTCCGCGCCGACGGCGGAGAGCAGGGGGGCGGTCAGGCCGTCGCCCTGGGCCAGGAGCGCGCCGAGGAGGTGGACCGGGCCGACGTCGGGGTTGCCCGCGATGGTCGCCGCCTGCACGGCGGCGGACACGGCCTGTTGCGTCTTGGTGGTCGGGTTGAAAGCGTCCATTCCTCACCTCGGTCGGGTGTTCGTGCGCACGCTGCCGGCGTACCGCACCAGCCGTCACAGTGCACAACGTCAGAAAAGTTGAGCCTGTTCCGCTCAACCCGACGCCGGGGGTGTGGCGTGGACCACCCCGCGAAACTCGCGTGCGGCGTGACCGGCCGATCGCGACGATCTCCGCATGACCTCACTCGTGCGCCACATCACCATCGACTGCCGCGACGCCTACGAGCTGGCCCGCTTCTGGAGCGGCGTGACCGGCCGGCCCCTCTCCGACGAAGACGCCCCGGGCGACCCCGAAGTGCTGATCCCGCTCCCCGAGGGCCCGGGGCTGCTGTTCATCCAGGTGCCGGAGCCGAAGACGATCAAGAACCGGGTGCACCTCGACCTCCAGCCGGACACCACGCGTGACGCCGAGGTGGAGCGGCTGCTCGCGCTGGGCGCGTCGCTCGAGTCCGACATGCGCCGCCCGGACGGCACGGGCTGGGTCGTGCTGACCGACCCGGAGGGCAACGAGTTCTGCGTTGAACGCAGCGCAGCCGAGCGTTCCCGGTAGGACCCGGGTCGGTCACCCACATGTCGCAGCGGGTTGTCCACACGGGGTGTGGAGTTGTCCACAATCCGCAGGTGGGAATCCACAGGCGGCTGCGGTCCACCGCACGCGTGCGGTCCGGCAGCCGCCACTGGAGTGAATATGCCACCGGGGCGGATGCCGCCACCGCGGACGCCGGGCCGTCCCGTGTCATCCCGCCCACACCTCCCGGCTGGGTGTGCTCCCGGCGGTGGGCCGCAAGCGCCGATTTCGGTATACGTGGAAGGGAATGTCCACTCGTTCGCCGGAGCGGTGCGTGACGTTCCGTGTCCGCACTGCACTCGAAGGTGGCATCAAGGAGTCGACCGGCCAGTTGGCGGGTTAGTGTCCCCTCGTCGGGGATGGAAGCTTGACGAGGACGTAGCGCCCTTGATGGCGCCGCCAGAAACGTGGAGACTGCGCCCGGACCATGACTGCGAACGCCGTGTTGAGCCCCATCCCCAGCCCACCACACCGCGAACCCCCTCCCGGTGTCACCGCAATGGTGCGGATGATCCGGGAGAGCTTCGCGGTGGTGGAGCCGCGCGCCGAAGAGGTCGCCAAGTTCTTCTACGGCATGCTCTTCAGCCTCGCGCCGGCGACCCGGGAGATGTTCCCGGTGAACATGGAGGTCCAGCGCAGCCGCCTGCTGCGCGCGCTGGTCCACGTCGTGCAGATGGTGGACAGACCGGACGACCTCATCCCGTTCCTGCGGCAGCTCGGGCGCGACCACCGGAAGTTCGGGGTGGTGAACGCGCACTACGAGTCCGTCGGCACGGCGCTCCTGGCGGCCGTGAAGAAGTACGCCGGGCCCGCGTGGACGCCGAAGGTCGAGATGGCGTGGGCCGAGGCGTACACCATCATGGCCCGCGCGATGCAGGAGGCGGCGGCGGCCGACGACGGGCCGGCGTACTGGCACGCCACCGTGCTGGACCACCAGCGGGTGAGCTGGGACCTCGCCGTCGTGCGGCTCCAGCCGGATCACCCGGTGGGGTACCGGGCCGGGCAGTACCTGAGCGTCGAGACGCCGCAGCGCCCTCGGCTGTGGCGCTACTACTCGCCCGCGAACGCGCCGCGCGAGGACGGGATCATCGAGTTCCACATCCGCTCGGTCGAGGGCGGGTGGGTCAGCCGGTCGGTCGTCGGCCACACCCAGCGGGGTGACGTCTGGCGGCTGGGGCCGCCGATGGGGCGGCTCACGGTCGACCGGACGTCCGGGCGGGACGTGCTGATGGTCGCCGGCGGGACCGGGGTCGCGCCGATGCACGCGATCATCGACGAGATGGCGCAGTGGGGCGAGAACCCGCGCGTGCACCTGTTCATGGGCGGGCGGACCCGCGAGGACCTGTACGACCTGGACAACCTCCAGCGGTTCGCCATGACGAACCCGTGGCTGACCGTCGTGCCGGTGCTGGAGTCGGACCCGGGCGCGCGGGGCGTCGAACGCGGCACCCTGGCCGACGTGGTCACCCGCTACGGGGCGTGGGAGGACCGGGACGTGCTGGTGTGCGGCTCGCCGTCCATGATCCGGGCGACCGTGTCCCGGATGCTCGTCGCCGGCACCCCCCTGGACCGGATCAAGTACGACCCGTTCACGCTGGACTGACCCTCTTCACGAAACTCTTCACGTTCACCCCCGGGTGACGCGTCCCCACGGCGCGATCCCGCGCCCGGAGGCGCAGGTCAGGGCCGGGGTTCGGCGATGACCGCGATCCAGCGGCGCTCGGGCGGGCGGCGAGGGTTCGACGGGCGCGTATCGGCCGGCGTGTCGCGTGGCGTGGCGTGGCGTGATCAGGCGACGCGGTCCGGGCAGGCACAGTTCGAGCGGGCTCGGTCGGCGCGGTTCGGGCGGGCACAGTGCCGCGAGGACCGGCGCGGCGAGGTGCCGCACGAACGGCCCGGCCAGACCCGTCGGCAGTGGTGCAGTGCGCGAACGCGGGGTCCGCGGCGTCCGGTGTGGCGAGGGGGTCGGCGTCGCGGGGTTCCTCATGGCTAACCGAGGTGCGGTAACAGTGTTTCCGTACACTTCGGGCCGATGATCACCCCAAAGAGTGACGCCCCGGGCCGTGGGCGCGGGGCGTCGGGGTCAGCGCTTGGAGTTCGGTTTCCAGACGACCAGGGCGGTCTCGTGGCGAACCGGCACCAGGTCACGGCGGTACGAGGCGTGCACCGACGCGGCGGCGTGCTCGGCGGCGGCCATGGCGGAGGCCAGTTGCTCGGTCAGCTCCTGCACCTTGGCGCGCAGCGCGCCGACCTCGTTCTCCAGCTCGATGATCCGCTTGATCCCGGCCAGGTTCACGCCCTCCTCCTGCGAGAGGCGCTGCACCTCGCGCAGGAGCACGATGTCGCGCATCGAGTACCGCCGCCCGCCGCCGGACGTGCGACCGGGCGACACCAGACCGAGCCGGTCGTAGGCCCGCAGCGTCTGGGCGTGCAGGCCGGACAGCTGGGCGGCCACGGAGATGACGAAGAAAGGGGTGTCCTCGTCCGTGCCGGGCGGGAACGGGAAGCTCACACCGACCTCTTCTCCAACAGGGCGTTGAGCTCCGCGCGCGGGTCGTGCTTCGCCGTCACCGACGCGTAGTTCTCCAACGCCTCCCGGGCTGCGGCGTCCATGTTGTTCGGCACCGCCACGTTCAGCGTGATCAGCAGGTCGCCGACCTGGCCGTCACGCCGGGCGATGCCCTTGCCCTTGGCCCGCAGCACGCGGCCGCTCGCCGTGCCGGCGGGCACCTTCAGGGTCACCTTGCCCTCGAGCGTGGGCACGGTCAACGTCGTGCCCAGGGCCAGCTCGGGGAAGGTCACGGGGACGGTCACGGTCAGGTCGTTGCCCGACCGGCCGAAGATCGGGTGCGGGTTGACGTGCACGCGCACGAACAGGTCGCCCGCGGGCCCGTTGTTGCGGCCCGGCTCGCCCTGCCCGGCCAGCCTGATCCGCTGGCCGTCGTCCACACCGGCGGGGATGCGGATGGTGAGGGTCCTGGTCTTGGTGCTGACGCCGTCGCCGCCGCACTCCGGGCACGGGTCGTCCACGATCCGGCCGGTGCCGCGGCAGTCCGCGCACGGCTCGGAGAACGCGAACGCGCCCTGGCTGCGGGTCACCAGGCCGGCGCCGCCGCAGTTCGGGCAGGTGCGCGGCGACGTGCCGGGACGCGCGCCCGAGCCCGCGCACGTGCCGCAGGTCGCCGGGCTGGACAGCCGCATGGGCACGGTCGCGCCCTTGACGGCCTCGGTGAAGTCGATCCGGACGTCGGTCTCGACGTCCTCGCCGCGGCGCGGCCTGGTGGCCGACGCGGACGTGCCGGCCCGGCGGTTGAACAGGCCACCGAGCAGGTCGCCGAGCCCGCCCATGCCGCCCGCCTGCGCGCCCTGGCGGCCGAACAGGTCGCCGACGTCGAACCCGCCGCCCCCGCCGAA
The DNA here is from genome assembly GCF_053601135.1 of Actinosynnema sp. NPDC004786. NCBI lineage: Bacteria > Bacillati > Actinomycetota > Actinomycetes > Pseudonocardiales > Pseudonocardiaceae > Actinosynnema > Actinosynnema sp. NPDC004786. The sequence continues at coordinate 398,363 of NZ_JBSGBG010000001.1, forward strand.
GCCGCCGGGGAACCCGCCGCCTCCCGCGAAGAGGCGGCGGGCCTCGTCGTACTGCTTGCGCTTGGCGGAGTCCGACAGGACGCCGTACGCCTCGGACACCGCCTTGAACCGCGCCTCGGCCTGGGCGTCACCGGGGTTGGCGTCGGGGTGCAGTTCCCGCGCCAACTTCCGGTACGCCTTCTTGATGTCGTCGGCCGAGGCGTCGGAGGAGACGCCCAGCTCGCGGTAGAAGTCCTTCTCGATCCAGTCGCGAGCGCTCAACGGACGCCGCCCCCTTCCTCAGTCCTGCTGCTCTTCGGCCGGCTTCTCGGTGGTGTCCTCGGCGGGCTGCTCGGCGGCCGGCTCGTGGTCGGTCACCGCGACCAGCGCGGGCCGCAGCACGCGCTCGCCGAACCGGTAGCCGCGGCGGAGCACGGCGGTGACGGTCGGCCCGCTGACGTCCGGCGAGGTGCTGTGCTGCACGGCCTCGTGGACGGACGGGTCGAACTCCTCGCCCTCGTGCCCGAACGGCTCGAGGCCGGTGCCGTGCAGGGCGTTGACCAGCTTGTCGGCCACCGCCTTGAACGCGCCGGTGAGGTCGCCGTGCGCGCCGGCCCGCTCCAGGTCGTCGAGCACGCCCAGCAGCTCGCCCGCGACCTGCGCCTTGGCCGTGGTGATCACCAGTTCCCGGTCGCGCTCGACGCGCTTGCGGTAGTTGGCGTACTCGGCGGTGAGGCGCTGCAGGTCGGCGGTCCGCTCGTCGAGCTGGGCCTTCAGCTCGACGGACGGGTCGACGACGTGGGCTTCCTCCGGCTCGTCGGGGGCGGCGTGCTTGCCGCCGCCCTCGCTCTCCGCACCGGCTTCCGGGCTCGCCGCGGTCTCCGCGGTCGGGTCGGCGTCGGCCTTGGCCTGCGCCTCCTCGTCGGCCGGGGGAGTCCGCACCTCGCCCGTCTCCGGGTCGATGCGCCTGCGGTCGCGCACCACCACGTGGGGCTGTTCCTCGGGCTGGGTCACTTCTTCTCGTCCTCGTCCACGATCTCCGCGTCCACCACGTCGTCGGCCTTGGGCGCGTCGCCGGCGGTCGTGCCGCCGGTGGCGCCCGCGGCGTCGCCCGCGGGTGCGGTGTTGGCGTACAGGGACTGGCCGATGGCCTGGGACTCCGTGGCGAGCTTCTCCACGGCGGCGCGGACCTTGGCGATGTCCTCGCCCTTGAGCGCCTCGGTGGTCTCGGCGATGGCCGCGGTGACCTTCTCCTTGACGTCGGCCGGGATCTTGTCCTCGTTCTCCTTGAGGACCTTCTCCGTCTGGTAGACCAGCGTCTCGGCCTGGTTGCGGACCTCGGCCTCGTCGCGGCGGCGCTTGTCCTCCTCGGCGTGCGCCTCGGCGTCCTTGATCATGCGCTCGATGTCGTCCTTCGGCAGCGCGGAGCCGCCGGTGATCGTCATCCGCTGCTCCTTGCCCGTGCCCATGTCCTTCGCGGACACGTGCACGATGCCGTTCGCGTCGATGTCGAAGGTGACCTCGATCTGCGGGACGCCGCGCGGCGCGGGCGGCAGGCCGGTCAGCTCGAACATGCCGAGCTTCTTGTTGTCCCGGGCGAACTCGCGCTCGCCCTGGAAGACCTGGATCTGCACGGACGGCTGGTTGTCGTCGGCGGTGGTGAAGATCTCCGAGCGCTTGGTCGGGATCGTCGTGTTGCGCTCGATGAGCTTGGTCATCACGCCGCCCTTGGTCTCGATGCCCAGGGACAGCGGGGTGACGTCGAGCAGCAGGACGTCCTTGACCTCGCCCTTCAGCACGCCGGCCTGCAGGGCGGCGCCGACCGCGACGACCTCGTCCGGGTTCACGCCCTTGTTCGGCTCGCGGCCGCCGGTCAGCTCCTTGACCAGCTCGGCCACCGCGGGCATGCGGGTGGAACCGCCGACGAGCACCACGTGGTCGATGTCGCCGACGCTGATGCCGGCGTCCTTGATCACGTTGTTGAACGGGGCGCGGGTGCGCTCCAGCAGGTCGTTGGTGATGCGCTGGAACTCGGCGCGGGACAGCGTCTCGTCCATGAACAGCGGGTTCTTGTCCGCGTCCACGGTGATGTAGGGCAGGTTGATGGAGGCGGTGTTCGAGCTGGACAGCTCGATCTTGGCCTTCTCCGCCGCCTCGCGGATGCGCTGCAACGCCATCTTGTCCTTGGTCAGGTCGATGCCGTTGCTCTGCTTGAACCGCTCGACCAGCCAGTCCACGATCCGCTGGTCCCAGTCGTCGCCGCCGAGGTGGTTGTCGCCGGAGGTCGCCTTGACCTCGACCACGCCCTCGGCCAGCTCCAGCAGCGAGACGTCGAACGTGCCGCCACCGAGGTCGAAGACCAGGATGGTCTGCTCCTTGTCGCCCTTGTCGAGGCCGTAGGCCAGGGCGGCGGAGGTGGGCTCGTTGACGATGCGCAGCACGTTGAGGCCCGCGATCTGGCCGGCCTCCTTGGTGGCCTGGCGCTGGGCGTCCTCGAAGTAGGCGGGCACGGTGATGACCGCGTCCGTGATCTCCTCGCCCAGGTACGCCTCGGCGTCGCGCTTGAGCTTCATGAGCACGCGCGCGCTGATCTCCTGCGGCGTGTACTGCTTGCCGTCGATGTCCGGCGTCTTCCAGTCCGTGCCGATGTGGCGCTTGACGGACCGGATCGTCCGGTCGACGTTGGTCACCGCCTGGTTCTTGGCGGGCTGACCGGTGAGGACCTCGCCGTTCTTGGCGAAGGCCACGATGGACGGGGTGGTGCGCGACCCCTCGGAGTTGGCGATCACCGTCGGCTCGCCACCCTCGAGAACCGCGACGACGGAGTTGGTCGTCCCCAGGTCGATGCCGACCGCTCGCGCCATTGGATTCCTCCTGGTAGTGCGTCTGTGAGAGCCCCGCGTTGAGCGGTACCGGCTCAAGTTTAGCCGGGAGCGGCGGACTTGAGCCCGCCCGGCTCAACCTTCCTGCCTGTCCAACGGCGGGAGGCCGTCCGGTGTTCCCGCCGGGTGGTGATCCAGGACACTCGAAGGCCCCGGCCGGGCGACGCGGAGGCGTCGCCGACCGGGGCCGACGGGGTGGGCGCCTAGGCGGCGGCGCGGACCGTGACGTCGCCGCTGCCGGAGCGCAGGTACAGCTCGGCCGCGCCGTTCGGGTCGTCGGCGACGGAGACGGCCGTCTCCCCGCTGCCGGTGGCCGCGTCGACGCGGTAGGAGCCCGGCGGCACGACGACGGTCAGGTTGCCGCTGCCCGCGTCGGCGCGCACGGACTTCACCGCGTCGGTGGCGAGGTCCACGTCGCCGGAGCTGCTCTCGACGGTGACCGCGCCGCGCATCCCGGACAGCCTGGTGTTGCCGGAGCCGACCCGGCCGGTGAAGTCGCCGCCCACGGCCACGACGTCCAGGTCGCCCGAGCTGTTGTCGACGCGCACCGAACCCGCCACGTCGCGGAACGTCGCGTTGCCGGAGCCGACGTGCAGGTCCACGCTCGCCACGCGCTCCAGGTGGACGTCGCCGGAGGAGTTCTCGCCGGTGATCCGGACGTCCGCGGAGGGCAGGGTGACGTCGTAGTCCACCGAGCACCGGCTGCCGCAGCCGTCCAGGACGAGGGTGGTGCCCTCCAGGCGGTACGAGACGCCCTCGGGCTTGTCCCGGCCCTTCGGGTACTCGACGCGCCGGCGGATGTCGGTCCCCGCCCCGCTGTCGCCGCCGCGCACGGTCACGTTGCCGGAGCCGTTCTGGACCCGGACCTCGGTCACCCGGTCGGACAGCGAGTGCCGGTCGTCGAAGCCGTTCTGCACGAGCCGCACGCACGACGTCAGCACGAGCACCGCGGCCACCGCCACCCCCGCACCCACCGCGATCCGCTTAACCACCGCTGCCCCCTCAGGCGTCGTGTTGTCGACCCCCAAGCTAGGCGCGGCGACCCGGCCGGCCCACCGGGGAGACCCCCGACCCGGTACGGGGGTTGGCCCTACCCCCGGCGGTCAGGCCAGCGACTCCACCACGGCCCGCAGCGCGGGCGCGGACCGGGCCGGGTCGACCAGGAAGCGCTGCGAGGCGATCACGTGCGTCTCGGTCATCCGCTCCCACACCATGCCCTGCACCGGCACCTCGGTGATCACCAGCCGGAACGGCCGCGCGTACCGGCCGAGCCTGCCCTCGACGCCGCGCACCACCTCGCCGATCGGCAACGCGCCCCGGGACGTCACGTACCGGTGGTCGTACTCGGCCGCCGCCTCGCCCAGCGCCAGCACGGCCGCCCGCAACGCGGGTCTGATCTGCAACGACGGGCCGGCCGGGTCGTCCGGCGCGCTGCCGGGCAGCTCGGCCCGGGCGTGGTCGAGCACGTCGGCCCACCAGCCGAGCCACTCCTCGGCCGCGCCCGCGCGGTCGATCCCCGGCGGGACCACGACCGGCACGGACGGGTCGAGCCCGGGCAGCTCGGGCACGGTCTCGACCGAGAGCGCGAGCGTGTCCCGGACGAACAGCGCGGTGTTGACCGTCTGACTCGTCCCGTGTGACACCTGCCACGACTCACGACCGGCGAACCTCATGCCACCAGTGTCCCGCGCGAAGGTCATCCGCCAAGCATCAGAAGGGACACGACGGGCTCCAATTCCTCCGCCATTGGGGGGAAATCCGCGATCAACGCCTGGATCAGCAGCCCGTCGAGCCCCGCGAGGACCGCGCGCAGCGCCACCGGGTCGCGCGGGCCGGCGACCCCGGTCATGAGCGAGATCCACCGGCGGGCCGCCGGGCGCAGCTCCGGGCGGCGCGCCGCCAGCAGGTACAGCTCGTACTCCGCGAGGGTCCGGTCGCGGTGCGGGCCGGCGGCCTCCGCGACGAACCGCGCCACCGCCGGGGGCGTCAGGGGCACCTCGCGGAAGCTCGCCGCCATCTGCTCGGCCGACCACGTGAGCGTGGCGATCAGCAGGTCGTCCAGCGTCGCGTAGTAGTAGGTGGTGGACGTCGTGGGCACGCCCGCCTCCCGGGCCACGGACCGGTGGCTCACGCCGGCCACGCCGTCGCGCGCCACGACCCGCAGCGTCGCCTCCAGGATCGCCCGCCGGCGCCGGTCGCCGCGGGCCCGGCGGCCGTCAGGCGGCGGCACCGCTGCCGACCTCGATGGCCACCACGCCCGCGATCACGAGCAGCAGCCCGACCACCATCGTGGCGTTCAGCGGCTCCTTGAACAGGACCACCCCGATGCCCGCGACCGCCGCGATCCCGAAGGCGCACCAGATCGCGTAGGCCACGCCGATCGGCATGCCGAGCTGGAGCACCTTCGCCAGCGCGCCGAACGCGACCACGTACCCCACGACGACCACCGCGGACGGGATCGGCCTGCTGAACCCCTCGGAGAGCTTGAGGAACACGGTCGCGGTGACCTCGCCCACGATCGCCACGGCCAGCGCGAGGTACACGAGCACGGTCCGACCTCCGACAAGTTGAACGGGTGTTCCACTAGTCTACGGGCCCTATGCGATCGACCACGTCCAAGTGGTTACCGGCCAGTAATCGGGCGTAGGCTGCCCAGCCAGGAGAACGGACGAGAAAGGCCGCCACCACAATGGGAGCCCTCCAGCTCACCCTCGGCGCCATCGGCGTCGCCGTCAGCGTGTTCGCCTGGGGTCTGTTCGTCGCGGGTGTCCTGCGGATGATCAGGATCATCCGGCTCGGCCAGCCGGACCCGACGCGCACGGGACCGTTCTGGCCCCGCCTGCGCACGCTGGTCGTGGAGTTCGTCGCGCACACCCGCATGGCCAAGTTCCGCAAGGTCGCGCCCTGGCACTGGATGGTGATGTGGGGCTTCCTCATCGGCTCCGCGGTGCTGTTCGAGGCCTACGGCGAGGTGTTCGACCCCGGCTTCCACTGGCCGGTGATCGGCACCTGGTCGCTGTGGTCGCTGCTGGTCGAGCTGCTCGGCATCGGCACCGTGGCCGGCGGCGTGGCCCTGGCCGTCATCCGCCAGCTCAACCACCCGCGCCGCGCCGACCGCGTGTCGCGGTTCGCGGGCTCCGACTTCAAGGCCGCGTACTTCGTCGAGGCGGTCGTGATCATCGAGGGCCTCGGCATCCTCGGCGTGAAGGCGTTCAAGCAGGCGTCCGGCCTGGAGGACCCGCCGCTGTGGTCGTCGTTCGTCACCGCGCCGCTGTCCGACATCCTGCCCGCGAGCCCCGACTGGGTCTCGATCATGGCGATCACCAAGCTGCTGTCCGGCATGGTGTGGCTGATCGTGGTGTCGAAGAACCTCACCATGGGCGTCGCCTGGCACCGGTTCAGCGCGTTCTTCAACATCTACTTCAAGCGCGAGGACGACGGCGGCGTCGCGCTCGGCGCGTTGAAGCCGATGATGAGCGGCGGCAAGGTCCTCGACCTGGAGGAGGCCGACCCGGACAAGGACGTGTTCGGCGTCGGCAAGGTCGAGGACTTCACCTGGAAGGGGTGGCTGGACTTCAGCACCTGCACCGAGTGCGGCCGCTGCCAGTCCCAGTGCCCGGCGTGGAACACCGGCAAGCCGCTGTCGCCGAAGCTCGTCATCACCCAGCTCCGCGACCACGCGTTCGCCAAGGCCCCGTACCTGCTGGCGGGCGGCTCGCGCGACATGGCGGGCGACGAGGTCGGCCTGACCAAGGACAAGTACGAGGACTACAAGAAGCGGCTGGAGTCCATCGACGTGCTGGCGCTGGCCGAGTCCGAGCGCCCGCTGGTCGGCGGCGCGGACGAGCTGGGCGTGATCGACCCCGAGGTGCTGTGGTCCTGCACCACCTGCGGCGCGTGCGTCGAGCAGTGCCCGGTGGACATCGAGCACGTCGACCACATCGTCGACATGCGCCGCTACCAGGTGCTGATCGAGTCGAACTTCCCGTCCGAGCTGGGCGGCATGTTCAAGAACCTGGAGAACAAGGGCAACCCCTGGGGCCAGAACGCCAAGGACCGCCTGAGCTGGACCGAGGGCCTGGACTTCGAGGTGCCGGTGTTCGACGGCGAGCTGGGCGACGCCGAGTACCTGTTCTGGGTCGGCTGCGCGGGCGCGTTCGAGGACCGGGCGAAGAAGACCACGCGGGCGGTGGCCGAGCTGCTGCACACCGCGGGCGTCAAGTACACCGTGCTCGGCCCGGAGGAGAGCTGCACCGGCGACCCGGCGCGGCGCGCGGGCAACGAGTTCCTGTTCCAGATGCTCGCGCAGCAGAACGTCGAGGTGCTCAACACCGTGTTCGACGGCCGCGAGCCCGGTCAGCGCAAGATCGTCGTGACGTGCGCGCACTGCTTCAACACCCTGGCCAACGAGTACCCGCAGGTCGGCGGCCAGTTCGAGGTCGTGCACCACACCCAGCTGCTCAACCGGCTGGTGCGCGAGCGGCGGCTGGTGCCGGTGGCCGAGGTCGCGGAGGACGTCACCTACCACGACCCGTGCTACCTGGGCCGGCACAACAAGGTCTACGAGGCGCCGCGCGAGCTGGTCGGCGCGTCGGGCGCGACGCTGCGCGAGATGCCGCGCCACGAGGAGCGCTCCATGTGCTGCGGCGCCGGCGGCGCGCGCATGTGGATGGAGGAGCGGATCGGCAAGCGGATCAACCTGGACCGGGTGGACGAGGCGCTGGGCACCGCGCCGTCCAAGATCGCGACGGGCTGCCCGTTCTGCCGGGTGATGTTGACCGACGGCGTGACGGCCAGGCAGAACGAGGGCACGGCGGGCTCGCACGTCGAGGTCGTGGACGTGGCGCAGATGCTGCTGACGTCCGTGCGCCGGGGCCTGGAACGCGAGCGCCAGGACGTGCCGACGGACGAGTCGCCCACCGGCACCCCGCTGCCGGACGAGGACAAGGCGTCGTCCAACTAGCCGCTCGTGAACGACGAACGCCCCCGGTCGATGGCGCGGACCGGGGGCGTTCGTCGTGTCAGTCGCGGTCGGTGATGCGGTCGTAGGCGATGTTCAGCAGCCAGCTCGTGAGGGCGACGATGATCGCGCCCCAGAACGCCGGCCAGAAGCCCGTGACGTCGAAGGGCAGGCCCAGCTCGGACGCCAGCCAGCCGGTGAGCCAGAACAGCAGCGCGTTCACCACCAGGCCGATCAGGCCGAGCGTGACCAGGTAGAACAGGCAGCCGAAGAACTTCACCAGCGGCTTGACCACCGCGTTGACCAGGCCGAAGAGCAGCGCGACGCCGATCAGCGTGCCGATCTTCGCGGGCGTCGACGCGCCCTCCTCCAGGTCGATGCCCGGGATGAGCGTGGCGACCCAGACCGCCACCGCCGTCAGCAGAACGTGCACCAGAATGCCCATTGCCGCAGGCTAGCGGTGGCGGTCGGCCGAACGGGTCAGGCGCGACGACGCCCGCGTGCCGCCGAGCAGGTCAACGCGCCGCCGCCGAGCAGCGGCACGACCGCCCCGCCCGGCGGCGAGCCGACCGTCAGGCCCGGACGCGACGCTTGCGCGCGACCAGGAACGCGAGCGCGCCCACGAGCACCAACAGGCCGCCGGCCGCCAGGAACGACCCCGGCGACGCACCGGTCTGCGCCAGCCCGCTGCCGCCACCGACCGGTCCCGCGGCGGCGGTCGTGGTGGTGGACGTGTCGGTGGACGTCGGCTCCGTGGACGTCGACCCGGTGGTGGACGTGGTGGTCGAGGTCGGCGTGGTGGTCGTCGTCTCCGCGGGCAGGTACTTCAACGGCACGATCGCGTGGTTGTCCCGCGAGTTGACGTCACGCCGGTTGAACAGCGACACCGGCCGGGCGAACAGGTGGAACTCCTCGAACTCCGGGTTGTCCAGCCGGTAGGTCAGGCTCAGCTCGACCGTCTCGCCCACCGCCATCGGCTCGTGCAGGGCGAAGTCCTGGCCGGGGTGGCGCACCACGACGTTGTCGCTCGCCGAGACGAACGTCGGGGTCGAGCCGAACATCACGAAGGACGGGCTGTCCGCGGCCTCGCCCCGGTTGGTGACCGACACGGTGAGCGTGACCTCGTCGCCGAGCGCGTAGGCGTCCTCGGCGGGCTCCACCACGGGCGTGCCGACGACGAAGTCGGCGTTCGGGCGCACGTACCGGGCGTCCACCCGCAGCGGCTCCGACGAGAACACGTTCAGCGCCTTCTCGCGGGTGTCCTGCGGCAGGTCGTGCCCGCCGGGCAGCGGCGGGGCGAGGATGAGGTCGGGCTCGCGGTCCGCCGCCCTCAGCACGTAGTCGCCGAACGCCAGGTCCTGGTAGAGGAACTCGCCGTTCGGGCCGCGGGTCTCGCCGAAGATCACCACGCCGGGCCCGTTCAGGCCGCCGCTGTGGAAGAACAGGGTGCGCGACCCCTCACCCGGGACGTCCGCCTCGCCCGCCTGCTTCACGCCGTCGCGGTCGTCGTCGACGAAGCTGAAACCGCCGATCGTGCCGCCGCGGATGCCGAAGTCGAACGTGCCCCCGCCGCTGACCGGGTTGAACGTCGACTTGGTGGTCGACTCGAAGCGCGCGGTGCTGCCGCTGTAGAGGGCCAGCGGGACGTCCGGCACCTCGGCGCGGTAGCGGCCGTTGTCGTCGGTGTCGTACTCGCCGATGAACTCCTTGGTCGTGGCGTTGAAGACGCGCACGGCCGTGCCGCGGACCTTCGGCGGCTCCCCCGCGTCGACCACGCCGTCGGCGTCGCGGTCGAACCACACCAGGCCCTGCACCGTCACGGTGCCCTCCTGCGCGCCCGCGAACGGGGCCGCCAACGCGGCTGTCGCCACCGCCGCGACCATGGCCGCGACGCGACCGATCGGATTCGCCACCCGAGTTCCCCCCACGAAATGAAATGTGACACTTCGTCGTCGCAGGCATGATCATGATCGTTTCGTGAGGCCGGTCACATCGCGCGGATCTTGCCGGACGGGCCTAACGTCGGGGCATGGCACCAGAGCAGTCGAAGGGTGGCGAGAGCACGCTCACCGTCCTGCTCGCCCTGGCGGTGAACTTCGCCATCGCGGTGATGAAGGCGATCGCCGGGGTGATCACCGGGTCGGCGGCGATGATGGCGGAGGCGGCGCACTCGGTCGCCGACACGTTCACCGAAGGTTTGCTGCTGACGGCGTTGCGCCGGTCGACCAGGCCCGCGGATCGCAGGCACCCGTTCGGGTACGGCAAGGACCGGTACTTCTGGTCGCTGCTCGCCGCCGTGTCGATCTTCGTGTCGGGCGCGGTGTTCGCGTTCTACGAGGGGTTCCGGACCGTCCTCGGCGAACCGGTGGAGCAGGGCAACCCCGTCGTCGGGTACGTCGTGCTGGCCATCGCGTTCCTGCTGGAGTCCGTGTCGTGGACGCAGGCCGTGCGGCAGGTGCGGCGCGAGTCGCGGGCCGAGGGGCGGTCGGTGCTCGCGTTCCTGCGGGTGTCGGACGACCCGACGGTGAAGACGGTGTTCCTGGAGGACTCGGCCGCGCTGGTCGGGCTGCTGCTCGCGTTCGGCGGGCTCGGGCTGCACCACGTGACCGGGTCGTCGGTGTGGGACGGCGTGGCGTCGTTGGCGATCGGCGTGCTGCTCGCGTTCGCCGCGTACACGTTGGCGTCGACCAACCGGGGGCTGCTGATCGGCCGGCAGGCCGACCCGCTGCTGGTGCGCGCGGTGTGGCAGGCCCTGCGCGACGCGCCGGAGGTCGAGCAGGTGGTGGACCTGCTGACGATGGCGGTCGGCACGGACCGGGTGCTGGTGTGCGCGCGGCTCGACTTCGACGACGCGCTCGGCGCGGCCGACCTGGAGCGGACGTGCGTGCGGATCGACGCCGAACTGCGCGCCGCGCACCCCGAGGTGGACGAGGTGTTCCTGGAGCCCGTGCCGCGGACCGACCCGGAGCTGCGGTCGCGGGTGCTGGCCCGGTACGGGGACCTGAAGCTCTAGCGCTTCGTGTCGGTGCGGTGGAAGTTGAGGTACGCGCGGGACGGCGTCGGACCGCGTTGGCCCTGGTAGCGCGACCCCGCCTGGGCCGACCCGTACGGGAACTCGGCCGCGCTGCTGAGCCGGAACAGGCAGAGCTGGCCGATCTTCATGCCCGGCCAGAGGGTGATCGGCAGGTTCGCGACGTTCGACAGCTCCAGCGTGATGTGGCCGGAGAAGCCGGGGTCGATGAACCCCGCCGTCGAGTGCGTGAGCAGGCCGAGGCGACCGAGCGACGACTTGCCCTCCAGCCGCCCCGCCAGGTCGTCGGGCAGGGTGACCAGCTCGAACGTCGAGCCGAGCACGAACTCGCCGGGGTGCAGCACGAACGGCTCGTCGTCGACCGGCTCGACCACCGAGGTGAGGTCGTCCTGCTGCACCGAGGGGTCGATGTGCGTGTACCGGGTGTTGTTGAACACCCGGAAGAAGCGGTCGAGGCGGACGTCGATGCTGGACGGCTGCACCATGACGTCGTCGAACGGCTCCAGCACCAGCCGGCCGGCGTCGACCTCTTTGCGCAGATCGCGGTCACTCAGCAGCACGGGCACAGCGTAGGCGACCACCCCGGCACGCCGACCTCTGGCCACGCGCCGGCCGGCTGTGTGTATGATCGGAGCCGCGCGACAGGCGGGTGTAGTTCATTGGTAGAACGACAGCTTCCCAAGCTGTAGAGGCGGGTTCGATTCCCGTCACCCGCTCAGACAGACGAAGGCCCAGGTCAGCACCGAGTCAGCCGGTCGACCTGGGCCTTCGTCATGATCGGGCTAGTACGTCACCGTGCTGTCCACGTGCGGTTACCCGACCGGGACCAGGACGCCAGCGGCGTCTCCTTCATCGTCATCCTTGCCGCCGCCGCGCTCACGCTCGACCAGGCCGCTCAAGGCCGAGACGGCCGACGTCGACGGGGTGGTGCGGGATCGGCAGGTGGCCGGCTACATCGCCAAGTACGCCACCAAAGGCACCGGAGCGACCTCGGGCGTGGACTCCCGGATCAAGCGGGAGGAGGCCATTGCGGACCTGGACACGCGTCAGGGGCAGACCCAGCCCAACCCTCCCGTGCAGGCGGCAGGTGCCCCCTTGACACGCGTGGTTGGGACGAGCCAGGTCGGCGGGATGACACGAAGCCCTACTTTGGGACAAGACGAGTTTGCGTGGCACACTTGTGCTGTGCACATCCGACTGAGGCGGTCACTTGTGGGCATCTTGCTCGCGGGCACTGGCGCGTCTCAAGTCCTTGCGGGTACGGATGGTTCCGTAAATCCCTGGGAAACGGTCTGGCTAGCCTCAACCGTACTTACGGCGTTGGTGGCAAGCGTACTGACCACGGCCGAACCTCAGTCGACCATCAAAAAAATCTCTTGAAAAAATGATCGTTTATTAGATCACACCTCCCAGGGCGGAGATAACCGCCATTCGGGCTATCTGTTGCATGGACAGTCTCAGTTGCAGCCCGCTGGTCCATACCGACCAGACCCAGCAGTGGCATCGGCGACGTAGTACACCGTGCTGTTCACGTGCTGTAAGCCCTGGACAACAGTGGTCAACGCCGGTCATACAGGACCGGCCTCCGCCGCAGGTCAACACATCCACCTGGGCTGCAAGATCGGGTTCCCAAGCTGTAGAGGCGGGTTCGATTCCCGTCACCCGCTCAGCCGAGCCGAAGGCCCGGGTCACCTCGACCTGGGCCTTCGTCGTGTGGTCAGCGCAGGCGGTCGGTCCAGTCGTCCAGGCGGGCCAGGGACGTGCGCAGGTCGGCCAGCAGTTCGAGCGCGTGCGCGTGCGCGGCGGAGCGTTCGGGTGGGGTGACCGGGCGGTGGCCCAGGGCCCGCCACACCATCCACGCCGCGCCGCCCAGGTAGGTGCGCAGCAGGCCGGCGAACGACGTCGGCGACGCCGGTGGTCGGTGGCCGCCCGCGCGCTCGTAGGACTCGATCACCCGGTCGAACGCCGCCCGGTCCTCGCCCAACCGGCTGAAGTGCAGGGCCGCGCGGGTGAGTTCCCACTCGGCGTAGTCCGGGCCCGCGCCGTCCCAGTCCAGCAGCAACGGGCCGGTGGCGGTCCGCAGGACGTTGTCCGGCTTCACGTCCCGGTGCGTGCCGACGGCCGTGAGACCTCCCGTGTCGGCGGCGAGTTCCCTCGCCCGGGCGATGTCCGGCAGGTAGGCGCGGACGGCGTCGGTGAAGTCGCCGGGCGCCTCGTCCAGCCACTCCCGCCACTCCTCGACGGGGTGCGGCCTCCCCTCGGGCCTCCCGCCGGCGGGAAGGCCGTGCAGGGCCGCCAGGATCCCGCCGACCCACGCGGACACGTCGTCGGTCGGGGGAACGCCCTCGTGCCACTCGTGCACGAGGTGGCTGTGAACCTCGTCGCCGACGCGCACGTCGGCGAGCAGCGGCGCGACCGGGTCCAGCGGGTGCACCGGGCGCGGCATCGGGAAGCCGCGGGCGTGCGCCCGGAGCTGGATCTCCGCGGCCACCAGGTAGTCGCGCATCCACCAGTCCTCGCGCGACCGGTTGAGCCGCTTGACCGCCCACGTGCCCCTGGTCGTGCGCAGCCGCCACACCAGGTGCGCACGACCGCCCGCGGCGGGCGTCCACGGCTCCACCACGTCACCCAGCCCGAACGCCGCGGCCACCGCCGCCTGCCACTCCACGTCACGGCACGCTAGGGCACGGCCGCGTCGGCTCAGGACCGGTTTTCCGCCGAACGCCACACCTGCTCGTAGCGCTCCTGGTCCCGCCGCGACCGCTCCTTGCGCACCTCGGCCGCCGCGCCCGCCGGGTAGCCGTACTTCGTCATCCGGTTGTCCGTGCTCTCGATCGCGTACGACACCCCGAAGTACACGCCCACGATCAGCCCGAGCGACCCGCACGCGACCGCCAGCGGCCACGGTGAGCCGAGGCCCAGGACCAGTGCGAGCGCGATGACCACCGTCAGCGGCAGCACCTGGAGGAACATCCGCACGCCGAACCAGAACAACCACGTCGGCTTGGTGGCCTGCCGGAACACCCACTCCCGGTGGCGCATCGGCAGCCTGCCCCCGAGCAGGTACCACGCGCGCAGCGGCAGCGACGGGCCGCTCATGACCGCTCCGTCGCGGCGATCACCCTGGTCAGCACGGAGTGCAGGTCCTGCAGCTCGGCCAACGACATGCCGAGCTTCTCCACCACCGCGGGCGGGATGGCCAGCGCCTGCTCGCGCAGCGCGGCGCCCGCCTCGGTCAGCGTCACGGCGAGCTGCCGCTCGTCCGCCGCGGCCCGCGACCGCGTCACGTACCCGATCGCCTCCAGCCGCTTGAGCAGCGGCGACAGGGTGGCGGGCTCCAGGGCCAGCAACCTGCTCAGCTCCTTCACCGACAGCGGCGCGCGCCCCCACAGCGCCAGCATCACCAGGTACTGGGGGTGGGTGAGCCCCATGGGTTCCAACAGCGGCCGGTAGAGCGCGACCACGTTCCTGGACGCGATGGACAACGCGAAGCAGACCTGCCGTTCCAGGGCCAGCGGGTCCTCGACAGTTTGTGCACTAATCATTAGTACACACACTACATGGCCCGGCGCGCGCGGCCGTCCGAGGTGTGACGACGCACTCAACACTCAGGTGCGCCCCAAAACAGCGGCACGGCAGTCATGGGCGTCGCCCACGCGGGTCTACCTGGCCTCCAGCTCCGCCCAACCGCCGCCGCGCGCCAGGACCGCGCGCACCTCGGCCACGTGCTCGACCACGCCGGCGAGGTCGCTGTGCAGCAACGCCGCCCGGTCGGCGTCGAGCGGCAGCCCGTCCTCGCGCCACAGGTCCACCGGCAGGCTCAGCACGAACACCACCGAGTCGACCAGCCGCAGCACCGCCGCCGACTGGTCGCCCGGGTACGTGCCGCGGATCCCGGCGCACTCCGCCAGCACCGACCGCAGCCCGGCCACCGCCGCCGCGGGCGTGCCGTCCCACTCGGCCGACGGCCACAGCCGGCCGCTCAGCGCCAGCCACAGCCGCCACCCGGCGGCGGACTCGTCCCCGTCCCGCGGTCGCCAGCCCTCCATGGCACCACTGTGCGGGCGCACGACGGCGCCCGCACAGCGGAGATGACCCAGCACACAGGGCGACGCGGCCCACTCAGGCCCGGGCCGCCACCTTCTCCTCGTCCGGGTCGGACCGCAGCGACTCGACCAGCGCGTCCCGCTCCGGCGACGGCTCGGGCTTGAGGACCAGGCCCACCAGCAGGTACAGCACCAGCGACACCAGCAGCGGCCAGGACACGATCACCGCCTGGGTGACGAACTCGACCTTGTTCTGCTGGAGCACGTACAGCACGGCCCACGTGACGAGCCCGCCGATCGCCGAGGTCGTCGCCGCGGTGGGGCCGACCCTGCGGAACCACGGCAGCATGCCCAGCATCAGCGGGATCGCGATCGGGCCCATCGTGGCCGCCACCAGGGCGATCACCACCTTGAGCACGAAGCCCTTGGTGTCGGCGGTCAGCGCGATCGTCATGCTCAGGCCGATGAACAGGAACGTGGTGATCCGCGCCAGCCGGAGCTGCTGCGCCTCGCCGAGCCGCCGCACGCCCTTCCACAGCCTGGGCAGCATGTCCCGGGTGATGACCGCGGAGATCACGTTGGCGTCGGAGGACACCATCGCCATGGTGTGCGAGAAGAAGCCCGCCAGCACCAGGCCGACCATGCCAGCGGGCAGCATCGCCTTGCCCATCTCGACGTACGCCTGCTCGGCGTTGGCCTCCATGCCCGGCACGATCAGCGGCGCGGCCCACATCGGGAAGAACAGCACCAGCGGCCACAGCAGCCACAGCACGCTGGACAGCAGCGCCGACCGCTTGGCCGCGGCGCCGGACGGCGCGGCCATGTAGCGCTGCGCCAGGTTCCACATGCCGCCGTTGTACTCGAGCGTCTTGATCAGGAACAGCGCCATGAAGAAGATCAGCGTGTACTGGCCGGACAGCGGGTCGGAGTGCGACTCGGGCAGCTGGTCCCAGATGGTCCACATGAAGTCGATGCCGCCGAAGTGCGCGGCGACCGCGACGAACATGGCGATGCCCGCCAGGCCCTGGATGACGAACTGGCCGAAGTCGGTCAGCGCGTCGGCCCACAGGCCGCCCAGCACCGAGTACACCATCGTGACGACGCCGACGAGCGCGATGCCGAGCCACACCGGCACGCCCGCGAACCCCTGGAGCAGCAGCGCCACCGCGACCCACTTGGCCGCGATGTCCACGACCTTCAGCGCCGCGCCCGCCCACGCCATGATCTGCTGGGTCGGCACGTTGTAGCGGCGGGCCAGGTACTCCAGCGGCGACTTGACGCCGTGCTTGGAGCGCAGCCGGTTCCACGTGCCCGCCCACAGGAACGCGCCGATGCCGACACCGACGCCGATCGTCAGCGCCCACCAGATGTAGACGGTCAGGCCGAGCCGGTACGCCTCGGCGGCGAAGGCCACGAACATGACGGCGCTGTAACCGGACATGTGGTGCGAGATGCCCGACAGCCACCAGGGCATCTTGCCGCCGGCGGTGAAGAAGTCGGCGATGTTCCTGATCCGCCCCCGTGACCAGTAGCCGATCGCCACCATCACGAAGAAGTACCCACCGACTACGACCCAGTCGAGGGTTTCCATGCGGCCTCCACAGTGCTCGGCCCAGGGGTGGCAGCGCGTACTTCGGGCGGCGGCGGTGCGCGGCGTCCCACATGGGTGTGTGACGTACGTCTTACGAGCCCGTTGCGGGCGAGCGGAAGACCGCCACCGATCATTGAGTCACACTCGTGACCCTTGTTCATGTACGTGACCAGCGGAGACGCCGCGAAAGCACGGAAAGTAATGCGAGGAAACCGCGTCATGGCTGGTCGTCGCGGGTGTCGCACCACCATGAGAACCGGTCTCAACGCGCGCCCGCTCGTGCCAGGCGGGGATCGGCGCGCCCCCGCACCGGCCCCCGGGCCCGGCGTCGCGCTGGTGGACCCCGTGCCGCTGTTCCGCGAGGGCGTGGCCGCCGTGGTCCGGCGCACGCCGACCATGCACTGGCTCGGCGCCACCGGTCACCTGCACACGGCCGTGCGGCTGCACGAGCGCCTGCGGCCGGACGTGCTGCTGGTGGACTCCGTCCTCGACCCGCAGGGCCACCTGGCCACGTTGCTGACCGGCGCCGCCTCCTCGACGCTCGCCGTGGTGTCCCTGGTGCGCGAGCCGCACCGGACCGCCAAGTTCGTGCGGGCCGCGTTGGCGGCGGGCGTGCGCGGGCTCGTGCCCCGGGACGGCCAGATCGGCGAGGTGCTGCACGCCATCACCCGCACCCACGCGGACGGGACCTACCTCGACCCGACGCTCGCGCCGCTGGCCGCGGGCTTCACCCCGGCCGCCGAGGCCGGCTCGCGCCGGTCGCTGTCCCGCCGGGAGTACGAGGTGCTCCAGCTCATCGCCGACGGCATGGAGAACCAGGCGGTCGCGAACGAGCTGTACGTGTCCGTGGAGACCGTGCGCACGCACGTGAAGAACATCCTGCGCAAACTCCGCGCCCGGGACCGGACGCACGCCGTGTCGCTGGCCTACCAGGCGGGCCTGCTGTCCGGCGGGGGCGCCCGCCCGGTGTGACCCGGCACCCCGAAACCTCGTCGCAGCTCACCGGGACGCGATCTCGCCGTCCGGGGTGAGGCCGAACTTCCGGAAGCGCCGGGCTTCCTCGTCCCGCCCCTGCTCCACCAGCAGTTCGTGCAGGGGAAGCCAGGCCCACTTGTCGCCTGCGCTGATCCGTGCGCGCAACTCGCGGTCACGGCCGTGCTCACGGAGCAGGCCGTTGAGCATCGA
Organism: Actinosynnema sp. NPDC004786; assembly: GCF_053601135.1. Classification (NCBI taxonomy): domain Bacteria; kingdom Bacillati; phylum Actinomycetota; class Actinomycetes; order Pseudonocardiales; family Pseudonocardiaceae; genus Actinosynnema; species Actinosynnema sp. NPDC004786. The sequence goes on from NZ_JBSGBG010000001.1 coordinate 416,037, forward strand.
GGACAAGACGCTGCCCCCGGCCTCCACCCCGGACCGGAGGTAGTCCAGCGCACGGTCGACCTGACCGTCCTCGACCAGCGCTGTCGCAATTCCGTGTGAAATCCCGTAAGTCGCCGAAACCTCGGCGTACCGGATCGCCGTGTCGAGGTCGCCCCGCTCCAGCGCCCGCTCGGCCATGAACCACGCGGCCCGTTCGTCGCCCCGGTCGGCCAGGGCCCGCACCTCGTCCACGTCCGCCGGGTCACCCGACAGGGCCGCCACGTCGACCGGGTGGCGCGCTGCGCCGAGCCGCTTCGCCAACGCGACCGCCTCACTCCGCTTACCGCGGCTGACCAGCAATTTCGCTGCTTCGTCCGCCGCACTGCCCACGCCGTCCCCGGCCAGTGCCACCAGTTCGTCCAGGTCGCCGCGACGGGCGAGCAGGTTCGCCAGTGCCCAGTCGACCTCGGGGTTGCCGAGTCCGGCGAAATCGTGGAGCACGCCCAAAGCGCCTCCGACGTCGCCGCTCTCCTCCAATGCCTCGGCGAGGGCGGTCGCGGCGCAGAAGTAGCCGTCGTCGGTCAGCTCACGGAGTCGGTCGAGCCGGCTCTCCTGCTTGAGCAGTTCGGCGAGAGCGTCGATGTCCTCGTCCTCGCCGCGCGCCAAGAGGACCTCGTACGCGGTGATGGCCTTGGCCGTTTCCCCGACCTCTTCGTACAGTTCGGCCAGCTTGCGCCAACACCACGACTGTTCGTGGTCGAAGGTCTGGAGCAGCAGCACAATGGCGTACTCGGGATCGCCGTACTCGATGAGGTGGCCGACGGCGTGCTCGTTGCCCTCCTCGGCCAAGCGGGCCACCTCGTCGAAGTCCCACGCGTCCACGAGCATCCGGTACATCGCGGCATCCGGTTGGTCCGAGGCGGCGAGCCGCTCGGCCATGTCGTCGGCCTCGACCCGGTCGCCGGTCGTGCGGTGCAGTTCCACCAGGTCGTGCATCGCCGAGGGCAGGCCGGTCCGCGCGGCCCGATCGAGCAGGGTGCGGGCGAACCCGTGGAGACGCCGCTCCAAGGCCACGCGGCCGAGCCGGGCCGCGTCGCCGTCGTCGGTGACATGCGACGCGCAGGCGTCCCAGAACGTCCGCGGGGGCGCGGTCGCGCGGCGTGTCCGATCGGCGTGCTGCAGGAGGTAGTCGGCGACCCGGTAGCCGTCGACGACACCCATCGCCTCGCCTACGGCCACCAGCGGCGCGGTCGCGCCGAGCTGGCGCTTGGTCGCATAGTCGAGCGCCCGCCGGAACCAGTCCGCCGGCGCGGAGGCGCGCTCCGCCGGTGTGCAGTACCCGGATGCCGCAGCTTCGAGGAAGTCGGCGGTGAGGGCGGAGCGTGCTCCCAGCCTCGTGGCGTCGAGGGCGGCGGTCATGACGGCCCGTGCGTACGGGTCCGCGCTCTCCCACCGGTGTACGAGTTGTGGGGCGGCGGCCAGCACCTGCGTCAAGCCGAAGTCCCGCGACGCCAGGGCGATGCGCAGCCGCTCGTCCTGTGCGGCGGTGGTTTCCGCACGCGTGCGTTCGGCGTCGGTGAACGCCGCGCCCACGTGCACGACTTCGGCCAGTTTGAGCAGATCCCGCTCAACCGCGTACCGGTCCCCGACGGACCTGTCGTGCTCGGTGTAGGCGGCGTAGTAGTCGGGCCACAGCGTCGCCACGATGATCGTCTTCCTGGCCAGCAGGCCACGCACCACCGGTGCGCTCAGGCCGTGCTCGCCGTCGAGGTGGGACTGGAGCTCGTCCAACCAGAGGACGACCCGGTCGAACGCGTCCAGCCCCTGCGCGGTCGCCGGCTGGACCAGCGACCGGTCGGGCACGACTTCCCTGACCGCCTCGAACAACGACCGCGTCTTGCCCACCGACGAGCCGCCGACCAGCAGGATGAACCCACCGCGCTCGGCCGCGCCGGCGATCAGCGCGCGCAGTCGGAGGTCGACATCGCGCGGCACGTAACGGGGCATCGAGGGGTCCGAACCCACGCTGATCGGCCGGTGCACGCCCAACAACACCGGGTCCGCCTCCAGAACGGGGACCTCGATGTGGCGACTCGCGACCCCGTCGGCCTTCGCCACCACGAAGTCGCCGTGGACGTGACCGACCTGGATGGCATGACCGCCGATGACGGCGTTCTCCACTCGGTTGACGTCGGGCCCGGACGGCACCGGCCGACTATAGGGGAGACCGGTCGGAGCAGGTCTGGTTCGCCACAACCCCGATGGTCGGCCTTGCCCGGGTTACTGACAGGTAATACCCTGTTGTTACCGGTCAGTAGGGGGGACCGCCCCGACCAGCATGGAGTGAGCGACGAGATGGGTCACTACAAGAGCAACGTCCGGGACCTCGAGTTCAACCTGTTCGAGGTCTTCAACGTGCAGGACCACCTCGGCACGGGGCCGTTCGAGCAGTCCGACGAGGACACGGCGCGCGGCGTGCTTGCCGAGCTGAACAACCTGGCGGTCGGGCCGCTGGCGGAGTCCTTCGCCGACGCCGACCGCAACCCGCCGGTCTTCGACCCGAAGACCCACTCGGCCACGCTGCCCGAATCGTTCAAGAAGTCCTACCGGGCCATCTGGGACGGTGAGTGGTACCGGCTGTCGCTGCCGAACGAGCTGGGCGGCTTCGGCATCCCGCCGTCGGTCCAGTGGGCGGCTTCCGAGCTGATCCTGGGCGCGAACCCGGCGATCTACATGTACCTGGCGGGCCCGAACTTCGCCTCGGTCGTCTACCGCAACGGCACCGAGCAGCAGAAGCGCTGGGCCGAGCTGATGATCGAACGCGGCTGGGGCGCCACCATGGTGCTGACCGAGCCGGACGCCGGTTCCGACGTCGGCGCGGGCCGCACGAAGGCCACGCTGCAGGACGACGGCACCTGGCACATCGAGGGCGTGAAGCGGTTCATCACGTCGGCCGACCAGGACATGACCGAGAACATCATGCACCTGGTGCTGGCCCGCCCCGAGGGCCCCGGCATCGAGCCGAAGCCCGGCACCAAGGGCCTGTCGCTGTTCCTCGTGCCGAAGTGGCACTTCGACCCGGAGACCGGCGAGTCGACGGGCGAGCGCAACGGCGCCTTCGTGACCAACGTCGAGCACAAGATGGGCCTCAAGGTCTCCACCACGTGCGAGCTGACGTTCGGCCAGCACGGCGTCCCGGCCAAGGGCTGGCTGCTCGGCGAGGTGCACGACGGCATCGCGCAGATGTTCCAGGTCATCGAGTACGCCCGGATGATGGTCGGCACGAAGGCCATCGGCACCCTGTCCACCGGCTACCTCAACGCCCTGGCCTACGCCAAGGAGCGGGTGCAGAGCGCCGACCTGACCCGGATGACGGACAAGACCGCGCCGCGCGTCACCATCACCCACCACCCGGACGTGCGCCGCAGCCTGATGCTGCAGAAGGCGTACGCGGAGGGCCTGCGCGCGGTCTACCTCTACACCGCGACGCAGCAGGACCGCATCGCGCTGGGCGGGCCCGACAAGGAGCTGGCGGAGAAGGTCAACGACCTGCTGCTGCCGATCGTCAAGGGCGTCGGCTCGGAGCGGGCGTACGAGCAGCTCGCCCAGTCGCTGCAGACCCTGGGCGGCTCCGGCTTCCTGCAGGACTACCCGATCGAGCAGTACATCCGCGACTCGAAGATCGACTCCCTGTACGAGGGCACCACGGCCATCCAGTCGCTGGACTTCTTCTTCCGCAAGATCATCCGCGACAAGGGCCAGGCGCTCGGCTTCCTCAACGGCGAGATCCAGAAGTTCCTGGACAACGAGGGCGGCAACGGGCGGCTCAAGGAGGAGCGGGCGCTGCTCAAGCAGGCGCTCGAAGACCTCCAGGGCATGCTCGGCGCGATGGTCGGCTTCCTGACCGGCTCGCAGGAGGACGTCCGCAACCTCTACAAGGTGGGCCAGAACACCGTCCGCCTCCTCATGACCGCGGGCGACGTGCTCGTCGGCTGGCTGCTGCTGCGCCAGGCCGAGGTGGCGCTGGCCAAGCTGGCCGGCCAGGTGTCGGCCAAGGACAAGGCGTTCTACGAGGGCAAGGTCGCGGTGGCGTCGTTCTTCGCGAAGTCCGTGCTGCCGGAGCTGACCGCCCGCCGCAAGATCACCGAGGCGACCGACAACTCCCTGATGGACGTGGACGAAGCCGCGTTCTGACCCCGGTCGACCACCGGGAACTGTCAGACCCTTGAGGCAGAATAAAAGCAGGGGTCCCCTGGGCGGGGACCCCTGCTTTTGCGTTCGGTGGGCGGTCACGAGGTGACCGGGCGTCGCTCCCGCACGTCGAGGTGGGAGAGCCGCCGCTCCTGCCCCACCCGCCGCTGCCAGTACGCGAGCGACTCGCGCGCGAAGTCGGACGCCTCGCCGGGCGTGCCGACCAGCGACAGCGCCAGCTCGGCGAACAGGTCCCGCGCCCGCGCCGCCCGACCGGTGCACGCCAGCCACTGCGCCAACCGGCTCATCGCCTCCAACGTCTCCCGGTGCGTGGGCCCCCGCTGCCGCCGCAGCCGCGCCAGCAACCGCACGTGCAGGTCGCACGCGGCCAGCGGGTCGCCGGCGTGACCGGTCGCCTCCGCCAGCCGGGCCAACGCGTCCAGCGTCGCCTCGTGCTCCTCGCCCTGCACCGCGCACCGCCGCCGGTACAGGTCCTCGTACGCCGCCCGGGACGTGGCGAAGTCCTCCACGCGCCCGGCCCAGTGGCCCAGCCGCCCGAGGACGCCCAAAGTCACCGGGTGACCCGGCCCGAACACCCGGTCGTGGTCGAGCAGCATCCCGGCGAACAGGTCACGCGCCCGCCACGGGTCGCCGCCCAGGCCGGTCGCCTCCGCCTCGGCGGCACGGCGGACCAGCGACGCCGGGTCGGGGCCGACCCGCCCGCCGGCGTGCGCCGCCCGCTCGACACCCCTGCCACCGTGGTCCACGTCACCGATCGTGCCGCCGACCGCGCCCGGCCAACGGCCGAGCCACCCACCCTTTTCGGGTGAACTCCGGCGCGTCAGCCCTTGTGCGCCTTCGCCGCGGCGAAGCAGTACGCGCCGAAGCCCAGGAAACCGACCGCGATCACGGCCAGCGCGACCAGCCCGTACGGCTGGGCGGCCAGCGTGTGCAACGCCTTGTCCAACCCGCCCGACTCGCTCGGGTCGGCGTTGACCGCGGCGAACGCGAGCAGCACCCCGATCAGGAAGTACGCCGCGCCCTTGCCGATCCACCCGATCCGACCCAGCCGCTCGACCCACATGCGGGTGGCCGGGGGCAGCTCCGACATGTCCAGGTCGTCCTCGAACGACTTCTTCACGCCCTTGCGCGCCACCGCCACGCCGAGGCCCAGCACGAACAACGCCACCGCGCCCACGAGCACCTGCCCGAACGGCAGCGCGAGCAGGCGCGCGGTCCACGTCTGGGACTGCTCGGTCGAACTGCTCTGCGACGACCCGGTGGCGTAGCCGATCGCCGCGATGCCGATGGCCGTGCCGGTGACGGCGCGGCCGACCGAGCCGCACCTGCGGTAGACGCGCTTGCGCTTCTTCGTCACCCACCCGTACCCGGACACGGCCATGCTGAGCTGCCACACCGCGAACGCGAACAGGCCGATCGCGAGCACCCACAGCAGGACCGGCCCGATCGACGTCTGGGCCAGGGTCGCGACCGCGCCCTTCTGGTCCGTCCGCTCCCCGGTGTCACCGAGGACCACCTGGGCCGTCAACGCCGCCAAGAGCACGTGGACGAGCCCGTAACACACCATCCCGGCCCGCCCGAGCACCTGCACGGCCGGATGTCTGCGCACCTCTTGCCCCGTGGTAGCCACGATCGGGTGATACCCGGTCGTGGCCGCCACGAACCGCGCTCGCGGGGTCAGCTGCCCGGCGGCGGCGGCTCACAGATGATCTTGAACTGGGGGTCGTACCGGACCGTCCGGGTCTCCTGGCGCGTCTGGCCGGTGCGCCGGTCGGTGATCGTGCGGGTGTCGGTGACCGAGAAGCCCGGCGCGCCGGGGCTCTCCTGGCAGCCCGGCTTGTCGATCCGGCGCTCCTGCGGCTGCGTGTGGTTGAACTCGGCGCTGGTCGACCCGGTCACGTCGTAGTTCTTGGTGCCCCACAGCACGATCTTGATCGTGGACGGGGTCCAGATCGTCTGGATCGCCACGCCGGTGTCGTCCGGGTTGGTGAACTTGATGTCGATCAGGCTGTTGCCCGCCGAGTCCATGAACACCGTGGCCTCGCGCCCCTTCGGGTACCGCGAGATCCAGTAGCTGTGCTCCTTGTGCCCGGCGTCCTTCATGCCCGCGTGGTAGGCGGCGTTGTAGAGCGTGGTGGCGAACTGCGAGATGCCGCCGCCGACCGCCTTGCCGGGCACGCCGTTCTCGATGATGCCCGCCTCGACGTAGCCCTGCGCGGTGCCGCGCGGACCGGTGTAGGCGTTGAGGCTGAACGTCTCGCCCGGCTTCACGATCGCGCCGTTGACCTTCTCGGCGACGACGCGGATGTTGGTGCCGGACGCGGCCACGAAGCCACCGGTCTGGAACTCGCCGATGACCTCCTTGATGCCCATCTTGTTCGCCTGCTCGGTGGTCACCTTCGCGGGCGTGTGCTTGTACTCGGCCTTGATCGAGCGCTGGTCCGAGCGCTTGAGCACGTCGAGCGCCGTGGCCAGGGACTTGTCCCAGTCGATGCCGAGGCCGTCGACCGACTCCTTCACCACCGGCCGGCCGCCCTCGAACACGATCTGGGCGTCCTTGCCCTCCTTCTCGGTCTCCTTGAGCTGCGGGCCGGCGTGCTCGACGACCTTGGCGTTGTCGACCTTCGCGGTCAGGCCGCCGTCGTCGGCGGGCTCGAACACGAGCACGGTGGCCAGCTGCTCGGGCGTCAGCGTCGCGTCCTTGCCCTCGCCCTGGATGATCAGCGGCGCGGCGGTGGCCGGCTTGGCGACCTCCTCCAGCGCCTTCTGCACGCCCTCCTTGGTCGTCTTGACCGGCGTGGTGGCCACGGGCAGCTCGACCGTGCCGCCGTCGGCCCAGTCGGCGAGCAGCTTCTCCGACGCGCCGGCCAGGTCGAGCTTCTGGCCCTGCTTCGGCTCGACCGCGACCGGCGTCGCGCCCTCGAAGCGGATCGTGCCCTCGGCGGGCTCGTGGTCGGTCCGGGCGCGCATGCCCTCCAGCGCGGCGGTGAGCTTGGCCGCGTCGCTGCGGGTGGCGAAGCCGACCTCGCGGCTGGTGAAGAAGGAGGTCACGCGGGTGATCGGGGACAGCGGCTGGCTGCCGGCCCGGTCCAGGGTGGCGGCCCAGTCCAGCTCCAGGCCGGCGGCCGCGGGGTCGACCTCGGTCTCGACGTCGCCCGCGCGGGCCTTCACCGGCGAGGCCAGGCGCGGGCCCAGCTCGTCGCGCAGCTTCTGCTCGGCCTCGGGGTGGCTCAGGCCGCCGACGTCCACGCCCGCCACGGTCACGCCGCGCGGCACGTTGCCGCCGGAGACGACCAGGTCCAGGCCGTAGAGGACGACCAGCACGCCCAGCACGGCGGCGGCGATCAGGCCGCCCTTGCGCAACCGCTTGCGGCGCGCCTGGGCCTCGTCAGCCTCCGGGTCGCCGTCGACCATGACGGGGCCGTAGACGGTGGCCTCGCGCGGCTCCGGTTCCGGCGCCGACACCGGGGTGGAGAAGACCGTGGTCGCCTCGGAGGGCGACGGGGGCCGGTCGAAGCCGCCGGGCGGGGTGTTGATCATCTGCGTCCGCTCGGCCGCGAGCGGGGACGGGAAGGCGCGCGTCGGCTCGCCGGGCGGCGTGATCGCCTGAGTGGCGTCCCCGTCCAGGCCCGGCGGGTTCTGCCGCGCGTCGCGCGTCGGGTGTTGCTGCGTCACGTGGCTAGAGACGCCCGAGGGGGACGCCGCGTTGTCGGAACCACCCGATGGGGGCGTCACGTTGCGCACCGTGGCCGAGGCGTCCGGCTCCGCGTCCGGCTCCTCCTGCGGCCACGCGGCGTCCTGCACCGAGTTCGCGGCGATCTGCGTCGTGCGTTCCGAAGCGGTGCCCGACGGGCGGACGGGCTCCATGGCCTTGGTCCGCTCAGCGTCGTACTCCGGTCGTTGGTTCTCCGGCACCGCTCCCCCTCTTGCCTCTCGCAAGGTCCTGGGACTGCTTACCCGACGGTCGTCACGCGTCGATCACGTTCGGGTCGTTCACCGGTCTCGTCGTCACAGGTAGAGACCGGTCCCGTGCTCCGTCCGCTCGGTCGCGGTGGCGTGCACGTCCCGTTCCCGCATGACGAGGTAGGTGTGGCCCTGCACCTCGACCTCGAACTGGTCCTCCGGGTTGAACAGGACCCGGTCGCCGACCTTGACGTGCCGCACGTGGGTGCCGACCCCCAGCACCTCTCCCCAGGCCAGGCGCTTCGCCATCTGGGCGGTCGCCGGGATCAGGATGCCACCGCTGCTGCGGCGTTCGCCTTCCTCCGGCGAGATCCGCACCATCACGCGGTCGTGCAGCATCTGGATCTCGAGCTTGACATCGGGCACCAGCAGAGTCTAGATGCTTTCGTCGAGGCCACCCATCATCAGGGGTAGCCGCCGGGGACCGTCCCGCTCGACCCTGATCGGCACGCCCCAGTCCTGTCGGGCCAGCTTGCACACCGGGTGTTCGACGGCCGGGTCGTCCGTGCAGCTCGCGGCCTGCGCGACGACGTGCAGCACACCCTCGGTGAAACCTTCGGCGATGCGCAGCGCCCGGACGAGGTCCGTGCCGACGCCCGCGCCCGACTCCAGCAGCTCCGGCGGGGAGCTGGTGATCTCCAGGCGGGTGGACGGGCCGAACCGGTCGTCCAGCTTCTGGCCGGTCGGCGGCGTGAACACGACGGCCAGCTCCACCTCGCCCGGCGCGAGCACCGACGGCGGCCGGCGCACCTGGTGCGCCTCGCCGCTGACCAGTCGGGCGCCCGGCGCGACCGGCCGTTCCAGGCGGTGCGCGGCGGAGGCCACGACCACCAGCTCGCCGTCGACCAGGACCGCGTCCGACGGCTCGGCGATGTCCGTGGCCAGGGTGGACACCTCGCCGGTCGCCGGGTCGTAGCGGCGGATCGCGCCGTTGTAGGTGTCGGAGATCGCGACCTGGCCGCCGGGCAGGACGGTCACGCCCAGCGGGTGCTGGAACAGCGCCTGGTCGGCGGGGCCGTCGCGGTGGCCGAAGTCGAACAGGCCCTTGCCGACGGCGGTGTGCACGGTGCGGTCGGCGTCGAGCCAGCGCAGCGCGGAGGTCTCGGAGTCGACCAGCCAGAGCCGGTCGCCGTCGGCGGCCAGGCCGGAGGTCTGGGCGAAGAACGCCTCGGTCGCCGGGCCGTCGTGCAGGCCCTCGACGGTGGTGCCCGCGAGGCGTTCGACGCGGCGTTCCAGCGGCTTGAACAGGCCGAGCGTGTGGTTGCCCGCCATGGCGACGGCCACGCCGCCCGCCGGTTCCCACCAGGCGACGTCCCACGGGCTGGTGAGCGGGATCGCGTCGGCCGGGCCGTCGGTCTCGCCGTCGCGCCACTGCTCGCCGGTGCCGGCGACCGTGGTGACCTCGCCGGTGTCGAGGTTCACGCCGCGCAGCAGGTGGTTGACGGTGTCGGCGACGACGGCGTGGTAGCCGACGCGGGCGGCGACGTCGGCGGGCAGCAGCGCGATGCCGGCCGGTTCGGAGAAGGTGGGCTCCAGGCCGTCGCGGCGGCCGCGCTCGCCGGTGCCGATGCGGCGGATCACGGTCTCGCCGTCGAGTTCCAGCTCGACCAGGCCGTGGTGTGCGGAGTCGCTGACCAGCAGGGTGTTGTCGCCGGTCAGGACGGCTTTCGCGGGGAAGCGCAGCTCGGTCTCGCGGGGCGGCGGCGCGACGTAGGGGCCGTCGCCGCGGTGCAGGGTGCCCTTGGCGTCGTGCTCGGCGACGACCTCGGACACGATCTGGCGCAACGCGTCGAGGTGGCCCTCGCCCGCGGCGACGTGCACGACGTAGCCCTCCGGGTCGACCAGGACGAGCGTCGGCCACGCCTTCACGGCGTAGTTCCGCCAGGTGGTCAGCTCGGGGTCGTCCAGCACGGGGTGCTCCACCGCGTACCGCTCGACGGCCGCCTCCAGCGCCGCGGGCTCCGCCTCGTGGACGAACTTGGGCGAGTGCACGCCGATCGTGACCAGGACGTCGGCGAACTCGGCTTCGAGCGGCCGCAGCTCGTCCAGCACGTGCAGGCAGTTGATGCAGCAGAAGGACCAGAAGTCGAGCAGGACCACCTTGCCGCGCAGGTCTTTGAGCGCGATGTCCTGCCCACCGGTGTTGAGCCAGCCGCGGCCGACCAGTTCGGGGGCGCGGACACGGGCACGGCGGCGTTGAGCGGTCGTCACGCCCGGAGTCAACACGATGTCCACGCTGGTCTATTTCAGCGTCCACCATGTGGATGACACGGCTTTCGTTTTGTTCGTTTCGCGCTACGCTGGGACCATGACAGCGATCATGGGAGAGCGCACCCTGTTGCCGCCGGCCAGCCCGGAGAGCCTGTCATCCTGGGTCACGGCACTGGCCCGCCCCGGTGACGGGAACGCCGCCCTGCTCGCGCCCGACGGCACCCGACTGGAGCTGCCCGCCGAGGTGTTCGACGTGCTCCGCAGCGTGGTCGCCGCCATGTCGCAAGGACTCGCGATCACCGTGGCCCCCCAGCACACGGTGCTCACCACGAGTGAGGCCGCACACCTGCTCGGCGTCTCGCGGCCCACCTTGGTGCGCCTGCTCGAAGCCGGCGAGATCCCGTACGAGCAACCGAACCGCCACCGGCGGGTACGGCTCGCCGACCTCCTCGCGTATCAGGAGCGGGCCCGCCGGGCACGGGCCGCCGGCCTGGACGAGATGGTCCGGGACGGCGAGGCCGACGGTCTGTACGACCTGCCCTTGGACACGCCGTTCGAGCGACTGCCGACCGACGAACACAGGTGATCCTTGTTCCCCGTCTTCCTCGACACCTGCGTTCTGCTCAAGCCGTACCTGTGCGACACCCTCCTGAGCATCGCCGAGTCCGGGGTCTACCGACCGCTCTGGTCGGCCGGTGTGCTGGAGGAGCTCGATCGCAACCTGCGCAAGCGCGGCGCGACAGCGGAACAGGTGACCCATCGGATCGACCAGATGAGCCGCCACTTCCCCGATGCCCGGGTCCGGGGTTACGAGCAGTTGATCGACTCGATGGAGAACCACCCCAAGGACCGGCACGTGCTCGCGGCCGCCGTCCGGGGAGGGGCCGAGGTACTGGTCACCGAGAACCTGAAGGACTTCCCGGACGCGGCACTCGAGCCGTACGACGTCGTGGCCGTTCACCAGGACGACTTCCTGCAGGACCAACTCGAACTGTTCCCCAACGCGGTTCACGCGGCGTTGCGACGACAGGCTTCGCGCTATCGGCGCGACCCGCGGTCGGTCGACGACCTGCTTGACGTGCTTGCAGGCGAAGCACACGGCTGCACCGGGTTCGCGGAAGCCTGCCGACGGCATCTCAGCACGTGGAGGAGTTGAACCACAGGGCGGAGCAGCCGTGCCGGTCACGCGGCTCCACGCTGGTCCGCTTCAGCGTCCACCATGTGGGCGACGGACCGTGCGCGGGCCGAGGACGGTGGCGTTCAGGGCTTCCACGCGGGCGCGCAGGGCGCGGTCGGCGGTGATCACGGTGCACGGGCGGTCCGGCGGGTTGGCGCGGACCACGTCCACGATCGCGTCGTCGCCGGAGCCCTCGGCCGGGACGACGTGGACGCCGGGCACCGGCTCGACGTGGCGCGCCCTGCCCTCGACCACGAGGACGACCTCCAGCGGGCCGGGCAGCGACGGCAGGCCGTGCCGCGCCACGTCCACGAGGTCGTCCCGCAGCCGGGCGGCGGCGCCGGCGCGGTCGCGCCACCAGCCGTCCGGGACGGAGCCGACGACGTTGGCCGCGTCCACGACGAGGAGCGGGAGCGTCATCGCCCCATGCTCTCAGCAAACTCTGATGAAACCGTCGTCCCCCGATGGCACCATGGAGTGGTCCATTGGGGGACAAGCATGAACACGCAGGGGGAGATTGTTGTGATGATCAGGCGCGCCCGCCGCACGTCGGATGACACCTGGAACGGCTCGGCCACGGCCAAGTAGCCGGACATGGGAAACCCCGCGGTGCTGCCAGGTCGGGGGTCCGACAGCACCGCGGGGTCACCTGAAACATCGATACACGATCGGGGACCGTTACATCCACTAAAGGGTGTGACACGAATCACGTTTTCGACATGACTCGGCCCTGCCGCGCGGGAGGTGCGGCAGGGCCGAGTCATTTCCCCCTTCGCCAGTACGCGGACGACGGGGCGCACACCCGGTGTCGATCGGGTGGTCGTCACGCGCGCCGGAGGAAGGACCCTCGTCAGCGGAGGGTGGTCACCTGAGCCTGGGCGATCGCCATCAGCTCGTGCCGCATGGCCGGGGTGGGCGCCATGTCGATCGCGCGGGCGACGGCCTTGCGGTTGCGAGCCTCGACACGACGAGCGCGGAGCTTCGCAGTGAAGTTCATCGGGGGTTCATCCCTCTCAACGGTCTCTCGGTGGTGTGCCTCAAGTATGCACCCCCACAGGCGCGAAAGCACCCGATTATCCGGTGAGGTGCCCCACAGGCCGATGAATCGTCGGCCGTAACGCCGTAGCTCCCGACGATTCGCCTGACGTACACCCGTTCGACAGGACGCGCGGACGCCGGCTCCCTAGCGTGGGCGCTAGACAGCCGAATACCACCGGAGCGAGCCGAAACCGCAGGTCAGTCCTCACGACCGAGGAGGAAGCGGCCGAAGTGCGGCACGGTGAACGCGATCTGCCCGCGTTCCGCCGAGTACACGAGCCCCTTCTTGATCAGGCTGTCCCGGGCGGGCGACAGCGAAGACGGCTTGCGGCCCAGGTGCTCGGCCACCTGCGCGGTGTTCACGCCCGCGTCCTTGCCGTCGGTCAGCTCCGCCATCGACCGCAGGTACTCGCGCTCGGCGGGCGTCGCGCGCTCGTACCGCGACCCGAAGAACCCGACCGCCAGCTCGGCGTCCGCCTCGGGCGCGGCCACCGCCACGTCCGTCGCCGTGATCGGGTCGGCGGGCGCCGCGTCCCACGCCGCCTTGCCGTACGCCTGGATGAAGTACGGGTAACCGCCCGAGGCGTCGAACAACGCGTCCAACGCCTCCGGCTCGATGCCCGCCTCCTCGCGGTCGATCGGCGCGAGCACCGCGCGGTCGGCGTCGGCCCGCGAGAGCCGGTCGATCCGCACGTACCGGAACAGCCGCTCCGAGTACGACTTCGACGCCGACAGCACCGCCGGCAGGTGCGGCAGCCCCGCGCCCACCACGACCAGCGGCGCGCCCGACTGCGACAGCTCGTGGCACGCCGCGCACAGGGCAGAGATGTCGTCCGCCGGCACGTCCTGCATCTCGTCGATCAGCAGCGCGACGCCCGTGCCGACGTCCTGCGCCAGCTCCGCGACCTCGGTGAACAGCTCCACCAGGTCGATCTCGATGTCCCCGGAGTCGGCCCGGCCGACGGCCGCGGGCACGTCGATGCCCGGCTGCCACCGGTCGCGCAGCTTCGCGTCGTCCGGGTTGGCCCGCAGCGCGAACGCCTTGAGCACGCCGAGGACGGCCTCCACCCGGTCGGGCGCGCGGTGCCGCACGGCCAGGTCCCGGATCGCCCGGTGCAACGCCGCCGACAGCGGGCGGCGCAGACCGGCCTCCGGGCGTGCCTCGACCTTCCCGGCGCCCCAGCCGCGCTTCATCGCCATCGACCGCAGCTCGCCCAGCAGCACGGTCTTGCCCACGCCGCGCAGCCCGGTCAGCACGAGGCTGCGTTCCGGCCGGCCGCGCGCCACCCGTTCGAGGACGACCTCGAACGCGCCCAGCTCCTTGTCGCGCCCCGCCAGCTCGGGCGGCCGCTGACCGGCGCCGGGGGCGAACGGGTTGCGCACCGGGTCCATCCTCGGACGGTATCGAGGTGTCTACGGCCGATCCAATACTCGGGCCGTGTCGCCGGGTATTCGTCACTCTAGTGATGGATCTATAGAGCGCTATCGAGTGACATCGCCGGTAGCGTCGTGGCATGGCTGAGGTGGTGACGAAGGGCGTCGGCAAGGTCGAGCGAACCGCCGACCGCGCCGAGGTGCAGGTCAGCTTCGAGACGACGGGCTCGACGCGCAACGAGGCGGTGGACCGGCTGACGGCGCGGGTCGCCGCCGTGGAGCCCGCGTTCGAGCGGCCGGGGGTCGAGGTGCGGTCGCGGCAGCTCGCCGTGCACGACAACTGGGACGGCAGGCGTCGATCCGGCAGCCGTGCGGTGCAGAACTACGTCGTGCGGGTCGACGACGTGACGGGCCTGGACGACCTGCTGGGCGCGCTCGTGACCGCGGAGCCGACCTGGCTGAACGGGCCGTCGTGGCAGCTCAAGGACGACGCGGACGCCGTCCGGGAGGCGCAGCGCGAGGCCGTGGCGGACGCGCGTCGCCGTGCCGAGGGCTATGCCGAGGCGCTCGGCGCGCGGCTGGGGCCGCTCCAGCGGTTGACCGACGGCGACGCCGAGGCGTGGGCGGTCGAGTCGCACCGGGCGATGGCGGCCGGGTACGGCGGCGGCGCGCCGGGCGTGCCGCCGCAGATGGACCAGCTCAACCTGGAGGCGCAGCGGATCGCCGTGACGGTCCGCTGCACCGCCTCGTGGACGCTCCTGGACTGACCGGGCACGTCCTGAGCGTTGAATTCAGGGGTCCTGAACGTGGGACTCACGCGTTCTGAACGTAGGAGCGTTATTCAGAAGGTCACCAGCCTTGGCGGTAGTGCTCGAGGTTGGTGACGATGCGGATGACGGTGGGGAGTTCGGCCAGGCGTGCGCGGTAGCCGGTGGCGAGGATCTTCCAGGCCTTGAGGTGGGCGATGGCGTGTTCCACCGCCCACCTGATCCGGCTGACGCTGGTGTTCCAGATCTTGTCGGCGGGGGTGTGGTGTTTGTGGCCGGGGCGTTTGCGGCGGGGCCGGATGGTCGGGGTGCCCTGGTAGCCCAGGTCGGCGACGACCTCGTGGTCGGCGAGCAGGTCGGCCAGGCCGGTGAGGATGTAGGCGGTCTTGTCGTGGGTGCGGCCTTCGACCGGGTCGGATACGGCGAGCAGGCTGCCGTCCAGGGTGGCCATGACCTGCACGGTCACGCCGGCCCGTCGGTGTTTGGCGTTGAAGTTGGGCTTGCGGTGGGAGGCGTGGTCGCGGGTGGGGATCAGTGCTCCGTCGACCAGCACCACCCGCCCGGACAGTGCCTCGGGCAGGGGCGGGGTGTGCGGGCACAGCACCTGGCCGATCAGCGGTGCGATCCGCCGGAAGACGCGGGAGACGGTGGACTGGGAGACGCCGAACCACTCGGCGGCCACGGTCTGGGCGAGGTTCTGGCGTAACAGCACGAGTGTGAGCAGCACCGACCGGTACAGGCCCAGCACCGGCGGGCGTCCCGGCCGTCGGTCGGACGGTCCGAGGACCTGGTGGATCCGGCCCACCAGTTCCTGGATCTGGTCGTGGTCGAGCCCGGTCGTAGACTGGTAGCGCAACAGCCCCGTCCTGTGGTTGGTCGAGCTTCTGTGAGAGGAAACCGACCCTACCCAGACGGGGCTGTTGCGCTGCCACCCCAAGATCAACCTTCTGAATAACGCTC
>NZ_JBSGBG010000002.1:0-313359 GCF_053601135.1 Actinosynnema sp. NPDC004786
CGGCGGCGACACGAGCGGCGGCACGAGCGGCGGCGGCACGAGCGGCGGCGGCACGAGCGGCGGCGGCACGAGCGGCGGCGGCACGAGCGGCGGCGGCACGAGCGGCGCAGGCGCGGACGGGGCGGCGCGACTCAGCGCGGACGAGGCGGCGCGGCGCGCGCAGTGGCGGCACGAGCGGCGCGCAGGCGCGGAGGAAGCGGCACGAGCGGCGCGGACGGGGCGGCGCGACACGCGCGGGCGTGAACGCCGCAGGCGCGGACGGCGCGGGAGGGGCCGACCCGGAGCGGTCGGTTCGAGCGGTGGAGCGGGAGAGTCCGGTTGCGGCCACGACGGCCCCGGACCATCCCGTCGGAGCCGGCACGGGGGCGTGCGCCGGCGAGGATCCGCCGACGGCGCGAGGCCGCGACGGCGGTGGTGGTGCGCGGTCCGCCGGTCGGCGGACCCGTGCGGTTCGCCCGCTAGCGGGACACCGGGAACGCGGGGACGAACGGCAGCGTCGCCAGGGCGTCGACCAGCGGCGCCAGTTCCGGCAGCTCCGCGGCCTCCTTCAGCGCCTGGGCGAGCGTGTCGTCGTGCGTGGACCGCGCGGACTCCAACGCCGTCCGGCCCGCCTCGGTGACCTCGGTGTAGATGCCCCGCCGGTCGTCCTCGCACAGGTAGCGCTGGAGCAGGCCGCGCCGTTCGAGCCGGGTCACCAGGCGGGTGGTCGCCGACTGGCTGAGCACCACGGCGCGGGCGAGCTGCGTCATCCGCAGGTAGCACCCGGCGAACGCGCTCTGCCTGGACAGCACGTCGAGCAGGCTGTACTCGCTGACGGAGAGGTCGTGCTCCCGTTGCAGCGCTCGTTCCAGCGCATCCTCGATGCGCGCGTGCAGCGCCGCCAGTGTCCGCCAGCCCTGCGCACGGGTCTCGACGGCATCGTCAGCGATCTCCACGGGGACACCCCTCCTTGCAACTTGCAACACCTAGTTGCGTACGCCATTATCAGCACCGTGCAAAATAAGGCGTGTGCAACTATCGCAGACGCTGGTAGTACGCAGCCCAGGCTACCGGGAACTCGAAGACCCTGGGGCCTCCCGGGCGCACGTCCACGACCAGCACCGCGACAGCCGGCCGTCCGGGCGATCAGCCGACCGGCCGCCGACGCCACCGGCGCCGCTCCGCGGACCGGGCGGACCGCCGACGTGGTCGAACAACCGTTCGACCGGCACTGATTTCGCAATCCCGAACCAACAGTTGTGCCGGGCCGCGGCGCTCGCCGGGCCCGAGCAGTGATACCCGAAGGGCGGTAGTAAATGTCCACCGGCTTGACCCCGAACGAGGGGAAGCGGGAAAGCGAAAGCATCGCCGGTCCGGATCCCGGCGCCGGTCCCGTGCGCTGGAGCGGGCGGCAGTGGATCCTGCTGTTCATCTTCAGCGGTGCGATCATGCTCGACGGGTTGGAAAACTCGATGATCGCGGTCGCCATCCCCGAAATCCAGGCGGCATTCGGGGTGAGCGCCGCGACCGCGCAGTGGGTGCCCGGCGCGTACATCCTCGCGTTCGGCGCATTTTTGCTGCTGGGTGGCCGGTGCGCGGACTTGTTCGGCCGCAAACGGGTCTTTGTCATCGGCATGGCGGTGTTCGCCGCCATCTCGTTGCTGGGCGCGTTCGCCGACGACGCCTTCCTGATCATCGTGACCCGGTTCGTCAAGGGCGTGGCCGCGGGCTTCACCGCGCCGGCCGCCATGTCGCTGCTGGCCACGACGTTCCCGGAGGGCCCGCAGCGCAACAAGGCGTTCGGCGTCTTCAACGTCTTCGAGGCGTCCGGGTACTCCTCCGGCCTGCTGGTCGGCGGTCTGCTGGCCGCGATCAACTGGCGGACCACGTTCGTCCTGCCGTCCGTGGTGGCGGTGCTGCTGCTGATCGGCGCGCTGCGCTTCCTGCCGCCGGACCCGCCGCGCACCGAGTCCGCGCGCCTGGACGTCGGCGGCGCGCTGACGCTGCTGCTCGGCATGTTGCTGCTGGTGTTCACGGTGGTCACGGCGCCGGAGGTCGGCTGGGGCTCGGCGCGCACGATCGGCGGGTTCGTCGTGGCCGCGCTGCTGCTGATCGCGTTCGTGATGATCGAGCGCAAGGTCCGGGAGCCGCTGATCCGGCTCGACCTGTTCCGCAACCACAACCTGGTGGCCGCGAACGTCAGCTCGTTCCTGCTGTACGGCGGCGCGATGGCGTTCCAGTTCGTGCTGGCGCTGTACCTGCAGAACATGAACGGCTGGGAGCCGTGGCACATGTCGTTCGTGCTGCTGCCCGCGGGTCTGATGGTCGTCATCATCGGGCCGAAGCTCGGCTACCTGATGGACCGGTTCGGCGTCAACAAGGTCCTCATGGTCGGCCTGGTGTCGTTCATCCCCTGCTACCTGCTGATGCTGCGCATCGGCCCGGAGCCGGAGCTGTGGACCGTGCTCGTCCCGGTGTCGGTCATCTGGGGCATCGGCTTCGCGCTCAGCCTCGCCGCGCTCATGGTCGCGGGCACCAACGGCGTGCGCGACGAGGACCAGGGCCTGGCCGCGGGCATGATCAACAGCTCGCTCCAGGTCGGTGGCGCGTTCGGTCTCGCGCTCGTCACCGCGGTGATCGTGCCGGCGGTCCAACTCGGCGACCTCTACCCCGGCATCTGGTTGATCCTGGGCTTCGCGGTCGTGACGCTGCTCGCCCAAGGGCTGCGCAAGAAGGTCTGACCGAGCCGCCATTCGGTTGATCCCGGAGGGAAGTATTTCAACGCGAGTGGGCGGAGCGCGCCTCCGCCCACTCGCGGATCGTGATCGGCATCTCTTTCATCCACTGGATACACTGGGAAGGCTTGCCGGGGCCGTTCACAGAGCGTGATTGCCGAACGAAATTCCTGGTGCGATCGAGTGATCGCGCCGCACACACTGGGGGTGTTCTGGGAATGGAAACCTTCGTGCCTTCGCAGCGGACGGCGGCCGGCGGCATTGAGGAGTTACTCGAATTGCTCGCCACCGGCGCGCCGGTCGACGCGTTCGCGAACTTCCTGGACGACATGCGCAGGTCGGGGATCTCGGGCATGGCGGACACCGACGTGAAAGCGTCGGTGTGGCAGGCGCTGCGGGTGCACGCCCAGATCCAGCGCGGCCGCACCCGCGAGGCGGGGCTCACCGCCCTCATCGACGCCACCCGGGACCTCGCGATCCCCTACGACTCGGTGGACGCCCTGCTGCACGCCATCGCCCGCCGCGCCCGGCACCTGCTGAGCATGGACATGGCCTTCGTCGCCCTGCCGGACGGCGAGAACGACCAGGTGCGGGTGCTCGCCGCCGACGGGCACACCTCCGAGCTGAGCGTGGGCCTGCTGCTGCCCGCCGACGACCACATCACCGCCGCGGGCCGCACCGACGCCGCCCCGTTCGCCTCCCACGACGTGCGGACCGACGAGCGGGTCACGCTGTCGCCGGCGTTCGAGAAGATGGTCCGCGCCGAGGGGCTGCACGCGTTGATCGCGGTCCCGCTCAGCCACGGCGACCCCCACGCCCACACCTCCGGCGGACGGCTGTACGTGGCCAGCCGGAAGGTGCACCACTTCACCGCCGACGAGCGGTCGCTGCTGGTGTCGCTGGGCATCCTGGCGAGCATCCACCTCCAGACCACCAGGCTGCGCCTGGAGGCCGAGGCGCGGGCCGCCGAGCTGGAGCGGCGGCTGTCACAGGTCTCCACCAGCGCGGAGAAGTTCCACGAGTACCACCACCTGCAGACGGCGCTGGTGGACATGCTGCTCACCGGCGGCGACCTGAACACCCTCGCGGCCACCGCGGCCGACGCGTTCGGCGGGCGGGTGACCGCCTACACCGCGTCCGGCGACGTGCTGGTCACCGCGGGCGCGGGGCCCGACGACGGCGACGACACGATCCAGGTGGCCATGGCCGCGACCATGACCAGCCAGGACGCCGAGTCGAGGGACGGCAAGTGGGTGGCCCCGCTGTGCATCGGCAAGGACTACGTCGGCTCGCTGGTGCTGTCCGCGCCCGGCGACCTGCCCGCCGCCGGGCGCGCCCAGCTGCGCCTGGTCTCCCAGGTCGCGGTCCTGTTCATCCGGCGGGGCGACGGGGCGGCCGGGGCGGACGACGAGGCGCGCGACCGGCTGCTGCACGACGCGCTCAGCGACGACCAGCGGGTGCCGCGCCACCTCACCGAACGGGCGCGGCGGATCGGCTTGGACCTGACCAAGCCGTACCTGATGGTGGTCGCGAGACCGGAGAGCGGCGTGCAGTGCCGGGCCAACGCGTGGGCGGCGATGTACGCGCGGCGCATGGGCGGGTTGCGCAGCACCCTCGACGGCCACCTCATCATGCTCCTGCCCGGCAGCGACGCGGGCATCGTCGCGCGGGACGTGTCGTCGGCGGTGGCGGCCGCGCTGGGCCGTCCGCTCTCGGTCGGCGCGGCCGGGCCGCTGACCGGGGCCGAGTCGATCCGGGAGGGGTACCGCGAGGCCGTGCGGTGCCTGGGGGCGGTGGTGGCGCTCGGGGTCAGCGGCGGCGCGGCGTCCATGCGCGAGCTGGGGTTCGTGGGCGCGCTGATGTCCGGTGACGACGATGTCGCGGGCATCGTCGAGGACGTCCTGGGGCCGGTCCTGGAGTACGACCGGGAGCGCTTCACCGACCTGGTGCCCACGCTCCAGGCGTACTTCGACGCGGGCGCGAGCCCGACCTACGCCGCCGAACGCCTGCACGTGCACACGAACACGGTCACCCGGCGGCTGGACCGGATCAAGGAGCTGCTCGGCCCGGACTGGCAGCAACCGGCGCGGGCGTTGGAGATCCAGCTCGCGCTGCGGTTGCTGCGGGTCCGCGAGCTGGTCGGCGCGCGACCCGGGGCCGGCGCGGTCGAGGGCCGCTGAGCGGCCGGCGGAGCGGTCACCGGACATGGGCGAGGAAGCTCTGCGTGCGCTGGTGGCGCGGGTGGTCGAGGACTTCCCGGGCGGGTCCCTCCTCCACCACGACGCCGCGGTCCATGAACACGACGCGGTCGGCGACGTCGCGGGCGAACCCGATCTCGTGGGTGACCACGAGCATGGTCATGCCCTCGGACGCGAGCCGTCTCATCACGTCGAGCACCTCGCCCACCAGCTCCGGGTCCAGCGCGGAGGTCGGCTCGTCGAACAGCATCACCGCCGGGTTCATGGCCAGCGCCCGCGCGATGGCGACGCGCTGCTGCTGGCCGCCGGACAGCCGGCGCGGGTAGGCCGCGGCCCGGTCCGCGAGCCCGACCAGGTCGAGCAGGTCGAGGGCGCGGGACCGGGCCGCGGCGGGGTCCTCGCCCTTGACCCGGATCGGGGCCTCGACGACGTTCTGGAGCACGGTCATGTGCGGGAACAGGTTGAAGGACTGGAACACCATCCCCAACCGGGCCCGCTGCCGGGACAGCCGCCGGTCCGACAGCTCCACGAGCTGTCCCCGGGACTCCCGGTACCCGATCAGCTCGCCGTCGAGGTACACCGCGCCGCGGTCGAGGGGTTCGAGGTGGTTGATCGTGCGCAGCAGGGTGCTCTTGCCCGAGCCGGACGGCCCGAGCAGGCACACCACCTCGCCCGCGGCCACGTCGAGGTCGATGCCGCGCAGCACCTCGGTGCGGCCGAAGCTCTTGTGCACGTCGCGGATGCGCAGGACGGTCTGGGGCACGGTGCTCCTCCTACTCGGACGGCGTGCGGCGGGTGAAGGGCGGTCGCAGGCGCACGCGCGACCGGGCGGGCGGCGCGGCGGACGGGCGGTGCTCCCCTCGTGCGCTGCGCCGCTCCACGTACCGCTGGACCACGTGCAGGACGCTGGTGACGATCAAATACCAGATGCTCGCCACGACCAGCAGCGGGATCGTCTCGAACGTGGTGTTGTAGATGATCTGCACGGAGTACAGCAGCTCGGGCGTCGAGGTGACGCTGACCAGCGCCGACGCCTTCAGCATGCTGATCACCTGGTTGCCCGTCGGCGGCACGATGACCCGCAGCGCCTGCGGGATGACGACCCGCCGCAGCGTCTGCCCGTGCCTCATGCCCAGCGCCCGCGCCGCCTCGTGCTGGCCGTGGTCGACCGCGAGCAGGCCGCCGCGGACCACCTCGGCCATGTAGGCGGCCTCGTTGAGCCCGAGCGCCACGATCGCCGCGAGGAACGGCGTGATCAGGTCGTTGGTGTCGACCTGGAAGAGGACCGGGCCGAACGGCACCCTCAGCCCGATCGACGGGACGAGCGCCGCCAGGTTGTACCAGAACAGGATCTGCACGAGCAGCGGCGTGCCGCGGAAGAACCAGACGTAGGTCTTGCTGAACCACACCACCGCCGGCACGGGCGACAGCTGCATGACCGCGAGCAGCACGCCGCCGGCGATGCCGAAGACCATCGCGATGACCGTCAGTTCGAGGGTGCGCAGCAGCCCGGCGAGCACGTCGGTGGACAGGAAGTAGTCCCACACCACGCCCCAGTCCATGTTGGGGCTCTGCGCCATCGCGCCGACGATGTTGAGCAGCGTCAGGCCGACGACGGCGGTGACGATCCACCAGCCGACGTGCACCGGGGCGCGGACGCGCCGCCCGGCGCCGACCGGGGTCGGGTCGTCCTCGGCCCGTGGGGTGTGCCTGCGCGACATGGGTTCTCCGTCGGGGACGCCGGTGGTCAGGGGACGCCGGTGGTAAGGGGCGGCGGTGGTCGGGGACGTGGTGGTCAGGGGACCTCGGGGTTGAGCCGGGACTCGGTGATCGCGATGCCCGGCACCTTCCACTTCGCCAGCAGCGCCTCGTACTCGCCGGAGGCGATCAGCTTGTTGACCGCGTCCAGGACGGCGCGGGTGTGCGGCGAGCCCTTGGGGAACCCGATCGCCTCCGGCAGCTTGGCGAACTGGTAGGGCTGCACGGTCAGCCGGCCGGACTGGTTGGCCGAGTGCACGACCTCGGAGTAGGAGCCCATGAACACGTTCACCCGCTGGTTGCCCACGGCCAGGACCGCGGAGCTGCTGTCCGGGTAGAGGTGCGCGCGGGCCGGTGGCGCGCCGGCGGCCGTGCACTCGTCGCTGATCGCGCGGAGCTGCGGCTCGAACACCGAGCCGGAGAGGATGCCGACGTCGCGGCCGCACAGGTCGAGCGCGGACCGGACCTCGATGCCGCTGCCGTTGGCGGTGGAGAAGCCGGTGCCGACGGCGTCGACGGTGACCATGTCGATGATCTCGGTGCGCTCCGCCGACACGGTGAGGTTCGCCGCCGCCGCGTCGAACCGGCCGCTCTGCAGGCCGGGGATGAGCGTGCTGAAGTTGGTGACCTGCACGATCTCGAACGTCAGCCCGGTCTCCCGCGCGAGCGGGTCGAGCATCTCGATCATCCACCCGGTCAGCTCGCCGTTCTCCACGTACTCGGCGGGCGGGTAGTTGTTGAAGACGGCGACCTTGAGCGGCTGAGCCCCGGAGGACGGCCGGGTGGCCGGCCCGGGGCCGGACGCCTCGCCGACGTAGACGCACCCGGCGGTCAGGCCCGCCGCGGCGGCCAGCGCCGTCGCCGCCAGCAACCGGCGGAATCGTCGGTGGTGGTTCATGGCGCTCCCCGCTCGTCGCCGGTCTCCGCCGGACCGCCCGGCCTGTCACGGCGTGCGGCTGCCCTCGAACAGCCCGGCGAGACCGGTTCCGGCGGCCGGGTCCGCCACGCCGCTCCCCGTGCGCACGCCGGTGCGGCGGCGTCCGCCGGACCGCCCGACCGGTCGAGTCGCACGGCTCCCCGCGACCCGGCCAGCGTGGCCGTGTCCGCCAGCCCTCCTGCCCCGCGGTCGTGGGTCACCTCGCACGGCTCCCCACGGGCAGGCCGGCGACCAGACCGGCGAACAGGTCGCCGAGGATCGCCGGGCCGTGCTGGGTCAGCACCGACTCCGCGTGGAACTGGATGGACGCGAAGTGCGGCCCGCGCAGGGCGTGCACCTGGTGCGTGACCGGGTCGCGGCTGATCTCGACCGCGCCGACCCGCGGGTGGTGCAGCACCTCCTCCGCGCTGCGGGCCGCGAAGGTGTTGTAGAAGCCCACGCGCCGGACCGTGCCGAACAGGTCGACGGGCAGCTGGATGCCCTGGTTCGGCACCTCGCGGCGGACCAGCGGCAGCCCCAGCTCGGCGCTGAGCACCTGGTGGCTCAGGCACACCGCCAGGAACGGCAGCCGGCGCGCCAGCAGCGTGCCCACCGCGGACCTCAGGTGGGCGATCTTCGGGTGGTGCCGGTCGCGGGGGTCGCCGGGTCCGGGCCCCATCAGGACCAGGTCGTGCCCGTCCAGGTCGTAGGACTCGTCGAAGCGGCGGATGACGACCTCCGGCCCGAGCGCGCGCAGCTGGTGCGCCAGCATCGAGGTGAACGTGTCCTCCGCGTCCACGATCAGCACCCGCCGGCCGACCAGGTCGGGGTGCGGCGCGTCGCGGGAGTCGTCGGCGGCGAACCAGAACCCGGCGATGTCGGTGTTGCGCGAGCGCAGCGCCGCCCGGACGTCGGGGTGCTCGGCCAGGCCGACCCGGTCGGCCCGCCCGGTTCCGCCGGACGAGCCGAGCGCGGCCAGCAGCCCCGCGGCCTTGGCCCTGGTCTCGGCGGCCTCCGCGACCGGGTCGGAATGCCGCACCAGCGTCGCGCCGACCCCGATGCGGAGCTCTCCCCCGGCGTCCACGACGGCCGTGCGGATGAGGATGGACGAGTCCAGGGACCGCCGCCCGCCCGCCTCGCGGCCGATCAGGCCCATGACGCCGCTGTAGTAGCCGCGGCCGTCGGGCTCGTGGCGGCCGATCACCTTGCACGCGCTCTCCAGCGGGCTGCCGGTGACCGTGGGCGCGAACATCGTCTCGCGCAGGATCTCGCGCGGGTCTCGTTCGGTGCGGCCGGTGATGAAGTACTCGGTGTGCGCCAGCCTGGCCATCTCGCGCAGGTACGGCCCGTGGACGATGCCGCCGCCCTCGCAGACGCGGCCCATCATCTTCAGTTCCTCGTCCAGGACCATGTACAGCTCGTCGGATTCCTTGTTGTCGGCCAGGAACTCCAGCGCGCCGTCCAGCGAGGGCCCCGACGGCGGGTAGCGGTAGGTGCCGCTGATGGGGTTCATCACGGCCGTGCCGCCGGTGACGCTGATGTGCCGTTCCGGTGTCGCGCCGACGAACGTGCGGTCGCCGGTGTGCACGACGAACGTCCAGTACGCGCCGGTCTCGTCGCGCAGCAGCCTGCGGAACAACGACAGCCCGGACACCGGCGAGAAGCCCGCGGCGTCGGCGACGAACGTGCGGCGGATGACGAAGTTCGCGCCCTCGCCCCGGCCGATCTCGTCGGACACGATCCGGCGGACGATCCCGGCGTAGGTCTCGTCGTCCGGCTCGAACCGGCCCCGGTCCAGCTCCAGCGGCACGTCGGGCAGCCTGCGCAGCAGGTCGTCCAGCGGCAGCGCGTCCTGGTCGGCGACGGTGAGCGCGATCAGCGGCTCGCCGTCGTCGCGGTGGGCGTAGCCGCGTTCGCCGATCTGCCGGTAGGGCACGATCGCCAGCACGTCGTGCCGGTCGTGCGCCACCGGGCCGTCCGGCAGCGCGATGCCCGCCAGCGTGTCGGGCGTCGACACCTCGCCGACCAGCACGTCCACCCGGCCCTGTCCCGCCTCGGCGCGGTGCAGCAGCGCGAACGGGCGGTGCGGCGCGGCGAGGATCCGGTCCAGCAGGTCACCGTTGCCCGTCACAGCGCCGCCTTCTGCTCGTGCGCCGCCCGGACCTGGTCCAGGACGGTGTCGGTGGTGGCGACCACGGCGCAGCACCGGGCCGCGTAGTCGACCGCCATGCGGTGGTGCTGCTCGGTGAAGTCGCCGATGGCGTCGGCGACCAGGAACGCGCGGATGTCGTTGGCGTAGGCGTCCAGCGCCGTGCCGAGCACGCCCACGTGCGCGTACACGCCGCACACGACCAGTTGGTCGCGGCCGTCCGCGCGCATCCACTCCAGCAGGTCGGAGCGGAAGAACGCGCTGTAGCGCCACTTGGTGAACACCCGGTCCTCGTCGGCGGGCGCGAGTTCGTCGACGATGCGGCGGTCCTCGGGGTCGACCCGCATGCCGGGTCCCCAGAAGTCCTTGAGCAGACCGCGGTCCCGCTCGCTCATGCCGCCGGGCTGCGCGGTGTAGGCCACCTTGGCGCCGCGGTCGGCGCACGCCGCGCGCACCGCCGCGATGTTGGCCACGACGCGGTCGCGCACGGGTCGGGGGAACGGCCGGACGAAGTAGCGCTGCATGTCGTGGATCAGCACCACCGCCCGCGTCGGGTCCACCGTCCACGTCGCGGTGTTGGGGGGCAGGTCGCCCGCCGTCGGCAACGGGTAGGTGGCGATCGGGGGGATACCGGTCATGTGTCGCTCCTTTGACGATCGCGCCCCGGGCGCTGTGTCGCCGTGCCCGGGTCCGAACGGTGGGGTCGCGGTGGCCGGCGCGGTCAGCCGGTCCACGCCGCCACGGCGGTAATCGCCTGCTCCGGGTTGAGCCGGGGGTCGCAGTAGCTCGTGTACTTGTCGCCGACGTGGCGGTCCTCGGACTCGTCCACGACGCACTCGGTGACGTCGTCGGGCGTGGTCTCCAGGTGCAGGCCGCCGGCGACGCCGCCTTCGGCGCGCAGCACCCGCTGGAACAGCTCGATCTCGGCGACGACGGTCGTGAGGTAGCGGGTCTTGAGGCCCTCGTCGGTGCGCGTGGTGTTGCCGTGCATGGGGTCGCACAGCCAGACCACCGGGTGGCCGGCCGTGCGCACGGCGGCCACCAGCCGGGGCAGCCGCTCGGTGACCAGGCCGGCGCCCATGCGGGCGATCAGGACCAGCCTGCCGGGCTCGCGGCGCGGGTCCAGGCGTTCGGCCAGCGCCAGCAGCTCGTCGGCGGTCGTGGACGGGCCGACCTTGCAGCCGACCGGGTTGGCGACCCCGGCCAGCAGCTCGACGTGCGCGCCGTCGACCTGGCGGGTGCGGTCGCCGATCCACGGCAGGTGCGTGGACGCCAGGAACGTCGCCCCGGTGCGCTCGTCCTGCCGCAGCAACGGCATCTCGTAGTCGAGCAGCAGCGCCTCGTGGCTGGTCCACACGGGAGGGTCGACCAGCCGGCGCGCCGCGCCGCCCCAACCGAGCAGCGCGCTGACGGTCGCGGCCGCGTCGTACCCCATCAGCATCCGCTCGGGATCGGGTCTGCGGCGCTCCGCGTCGGGGTCGGGCCGGTTGACCATGTGGCCCCGGAACGCGGGCAGCACCACGCCGTTGACCTCTTCGGTGGGGCTCGACCTGGGTTTGGCGAACTGGCCGCCGATGCGGCCGATGCGGACCACCGGCCGGTGCGTGGCCATCCTCATCGTGCCCGCCAACACGTCGAGGAGGCCGACCTTGCGCGCGACGTAGCCCGCCTCGCACTCGGCGAAGTCCTCGGCGCAGTCACCCGCCTGCACGACCTGCGCGCGGCCCGCGGCCACCGCCGACAGCGCGGAGCGCAGCAGTGCCACCTCGGCCGCGGCGACGAGGCCCGGCCGGGCGGCCAACGTGTCCCGGACCCGGTTCACGGACTCGCGGTCGTCCCAGTCGGGTTGCTGCAGGGCAACCCCGGTCGGACGAACGCGCCCGGCGATGTTCACGGACTCTCCAATCACGAAGGGACTCGGCACGAGCGCAAGCGGAAGCCGCGCGGTCGTACGGCTCAGTTCAGGGCTGAACACCACTTCGTCGACACCGTGATCGTGGGGGCGCGGCGCGACGGCGGGCAAAGAATCGACGCCGCATCCGTCAGGTCGCGGGCCGGGCGGCGAACCCGCCCGCGGTGGCGAGGGCCCTTCGGCTTCGCCGGCGCGGCACGGCGCGCCGGCCGCTGGTCGGGGTCGCCGCGGCACGCCGTCGCCGACGCGGTGACCTGCGCCTTTCCCGGTGAGCGACCTTCGCCCGGGACAACCCGCTGGGCTGAACGGAGGTGTGGCTGGAGCACACCCGATTCCACGGCACCCGGAACGGCCGCCGGCCGCTCGCCGCGGGGGGAGCGTCCGCACACCTGCGGACCCGGCAGGTAGGTGCTCCCCGTACCTAGGCAGTCCCGGCGTTCCGAGCCAGGTTGGAATACGACACTGACGTCACGTGACGAAAAGAGGCACAATGCCCGCCGGAGGCAACGCCATAGCCCAGATCACCGCGGACAGCCCGCGCGAGCTGGTCGTCGCCGACCTCAGCACCACGCTGTTCGCCTCCTTCGCCCGACAGGACCAGCGGCGCAAGGGCGGCGAGTACCTGCGCGGCCTGCTCCGGGCGAACGGGCGCAAGTCCATCCGCAACATCGCTCACGCCGTCGGTGGTCAGGCCACCGAGCAGTACCTGCACCACTTCATCAACGACTCGACGTGGGACTGGAAGCCGGTCCGCCGCGCCCTGGGCGGGTACGTCCGGGGCGCGGTCGCGCCCGAGGCGTGGGTGGTGCGGCCCATGGTGATACCAAAGACGGGCAAGCACTCGGTCGGCGTGGGCAGGCGGTTCTGCCCCGACCGGGGCCAGACGCTCAACGCCCAGCAGGCCATGGGCGTCTGGGCGGCGTCGGACGAGCTGGCCGTGCCGGTCGACTGGCGGCTGCACCTGTCCCAGTCGTGGTTACGGGAGGTCGGCAGCCGCAGCAGGCCGGCGTTACCCGACGGCGTGCGCGCCGAACCCGAGACCGAGTGCGTCATCGAGGCGTTCCTCGCCACCGCGGCCCGGGCCGACTTCCCCGACCTGCCCGTGGTGGTGGAGGTGCCCAGGATCGACGTCGCAACGGTCGTCGCCCGCCTGCACCCGCGCACGCCGCTGCTCGTCCGCATCGGCGGCGGCCAGCTCCTGCGGCCGGTCGACCCCACGGCGTCGCGGCGCAGCGCCGAGCCGCGGCCCGCGCACCACATCATGACCGCGGCACGGGTGGCGCGGAAGCCGGTCGCGAGCCGGCTGCCGCTGCTGGCCGCGACCGTGCCGGTGCGCATCGCCGACGCGGTCGGCCGTCCGGTGGACCTGGTGCTGCTGGGCGTCGGGCCGGCGTCGCGGTCCTGGCCCGCCGCGCTGTGGTTGTCCAACCGGCCGGACGTCGACGTGGCGACGCTCGCGCACCTGGCCCGGCTCGCCGACCGGGTCGACCACGACTTCGCCCGGTTCGCCGACCCGGTGGGCGTGCGCGACTTCATCGGCCGGTCCTTCGCGGGCTGGCACCGGCACGTCACCCTCGCGTCGGCGGCCCACGCGGTGTTGGCCCTGACCGACACCGCGTCCGTGCGCCGGGTCGGCTGACCCGCCCCACGGCACCTCTCGTCCACATCGGACGGTTTCCGGAGCACTTCCGCCCCGCTCGGGCGCGGGACCGCGGCCGACGCCCGCCCGCCGACTCCCGGAGCGGTTCCCGCAACCTCCCCGCAACGTTTTCGCAAGGTTACGAGAATCGTTGACAGCTCACCGCGACCGGCCGAACACTGTCTGCGTCGACCGACCCTGACCGAAGGTCGACCAGGCCACCCACCGCGGACCGGGTGCCCGACCGTTGAGCCACGGCGGTCGCCCCACCGCGCCGGGTGCGATCCCGGAGCGCTCCCGCCGCCGTCGCGCCGGTGTCGCACCACGCCGAGTGGCCATTCGCCGGCCTCAACGAGGAGGAAGCACGCATATGGACGAGAACACCCCTGCGCCGCACGCCATCAGCCGCAGGATGTTCATCGGCGGCGCCGGAGCCCTGGCCGTCAGCTCCGGGCTGATCCTGCCCGGCACCGCCCACGCCCAGACCGTCACCACGAACCAGACGGGCAACCACAACGGTTACTACTATTCGTTCTGGACCGACGCCCAGGGCACCGTCTCCATGACCATGGGGTCGGGCGGGCAGTACAGCACCTCGTGGCGGAACACCGGCAACTTCGTGTGCGGCAAGGGCTGGAGCACCGGGTCGCGCCGGACCGTGCGCTACTCGGGCAGCTTCAGCCCGTCGGGCAACGGCTACCTGTGCCTGTACGGCTGGACCTCCGGCCCGCTCGTCGAGTACTACATCGTCGACAGCTGGGGCAACTACCGGCCCACGGGCACGTGGAAGGGCACGGTCACCAGCGACGGCGGCACGTACGACATCTACCAGACGATGCGCTACAACGCGCCGTCCGTGGAAGGCACCAAGACGTTCCCCCAGTTCTGGAGCGTCCGCCAGCAGAGGCGGGTCGGCGGCACCATCACCACCGGCAACCACTTCGACGCGTGGAGCCGGGCCGGCATGCAGCTGGGCAGCTTCCGCTACTACATGATCATGGCGACCGAGGGCTACCAGAGCAGCGGCAGCTCGAACATCACCGTGAGCTGACCCTCCGGTCTACAGCGCGCCCCGTGGCGCGGCGGCACCGCGTCCCGCCGCGCCACTTCGGCGTGCCCTGACCCGTCGTGCGCCGACCCGTCGTGCCGTGAGTCGTCGCGCGCCGGGTCGTCGCGCCCCGAGTCGTCCACTGAGGACCGTCAAGCGGACCGTTCCTCGTTCTCGGCGAACAGCGCGTCGAGCACGTCGGCGACGACGTCGGGCCGGACCAGGGGGCCGAGGTGGTCGAGGTCGGGCACCTCCCGGTACCGGCCGGAGGGCAGCTCGGCGCACGCCGCCGCCCGGTTCGTCGGCCAGGCCGGAGTCGACGTAGTCGAGCAGCACGTCCGGCGCGAGCAGCGACAGCGGCGGCCGGGTGGAGTAGCGGGCCAGCGCCTCGGCGCGGGACGGGAACACCGCCCGCCGCCGGGCCGCCGCCTCGGCGAGCAGCAGGGCCGTGCCGCCGAGCGAGTGGCCCACGCCGGTCACCGGTCCGGGGGCGAGCGCACCGGCCGCCGCGATCACGTCGTCGGCGAACACGCCCCAGTCGGCGTCCGGCGCGAGCGGCGGCGCGGAGCCGTGGCCGCGGAAGTCCAGCGCGGCGGCGCGCAGCGGGGTGCGCAGCTTGTTCACGCACGAGCGCCACACGAGACCGGTAGAACCCGCAGCGTGGCAGAACAACGCCGTCCGAATGGGCGCTGCCGGTCGTGCCGGCGCGCCGATCGGGTAGGGACCGTACGGGGTCGCGGGTGCGGCGGTGTGGTCCACGGTCTTCCCTTCGGGAATCCGATTCCCGGTCTGGCGCGGGTCCGGGCCGATCCCTACGATCGGCGCCTGG
Source organism: Actinosynnema sp. NPDC004786 (assembly GCF_053601135.1). Lineage (NCBI taxonomy): Bacteria > Bacillati > Actinomycetota > Actinomycetes > Pseudonocardiales > Pseudonocardiaceae > Actinosynnema > Actinosynnema sp. NPDC004786. Next base: position 15,164 of record NZ_JBSGBG010000002.1, read on the forward strand.
AACGATCCGGCCCGCCGGGAGGCGGGTGGTGCCCGGGGATTCTTCCGCACGATCGCGGTATCCGTCGCGGTCCGTGCCCACCGCGGTGGACCGGGCGACCGGCGGTGCCGCCGTGGCCGCGGGCACACCCCGCCGCACGTCGTGCCCACGAAGCGCGGCGGCGTGGCGCGGCAGGACGACTCCCATTCGCTGAAGGGCGCGGCGTGAACCCGACCCCGGTACCGGGCCTGGTCTCGGTCGTCATGTTGGTGCGCAACCGCCGGGAGTGCACGCGCCGGGCGTTGGCCTCGCTCGCCCGCGCCTCCGGCGACTTCGAGGTCGTCGTGGTGGACAACGGGTCCGACGACGGCACCGCAGACCACCTGACCCGGCCGGCGTACCCCCGTCCGCTGACCGTGCTGCGGCACGAGGACGACCGGGGCGGCGGCGAACGCCGCAACGTCGGCGCGGCGGCGGCCCGCGGCGAGTTCCTGTTCTCCCTGGACAACGACGTGCTGGTGGACGACCTCGACGTGGTGGAGGTGCTCGCCGCCGAGCCGGCCGCCGACCCGGGTCTGGGCGCGGTGTCGCCGCTGCTGCTCTACCCCGGCGACGGGGCGCTGGCGCAGTGCGCGGGCGGCGTGTCCACGGCGGACGGGCGGATCGGCCCGGCCGGGCGCGGGCAGCCGCTGAGCGCCGACGACAAGCTGCCGATCTGGAAGCGGCACACGAGGGTGATCCGCAGCCGGTGGCGCGAGGTGTTCGCGGCCGGTCCGGCGCACCCCGCCGCGGACCCGGAGTGGGTGCCGGTCCACAAGGACCACTCCGACCTGGACCGGCCGCGCGCGTGGGTGGCCGCCGAGCCCGGGGCGACCGACGTGAGCTTCTTCGCCAGCGACCGGGCGCCGGCCTCGGCGGAGCCCGCCGACGTGCGGGTCGTCCTCGTCGGCGCGCGGGACGTGCCGGTGGTGGACGGGGTGCGGGTGGTGGACGGGGTGCGGGTGGTGGACGGGGTGCGGGTGGTGGACGGGGTGCGGGTGGTCGGCGTGGCCGATCCGGACGTGCGCGCGTTGCTGCCCGCCGCCCGCGCCCACGGCGCGCCGTGGGCGTTGCGGGACGCCGTGCGGCTGGTGGAGACCGTGCTCGCGGAGGGCGTGGTGGTGGCGTTGCCGGACGCCGCCGCGGTGGCGACCGCGTCGCGGCGCGGGCTGCCGGTGCTGCCGGGCAGGAAGGCGGCCGTCGACCTGGCCGACGTGGCGACCGACCGGTGCTCGGTGGACCTGCCCTGGGCGCACCACCCGGAGCTGACCGCGCTGCGCAAGGCGGTGAGCGAGGGCGGCGGTGTGCCGGGCGGTTTCGCGGTGCGGGTCGAGCACCCCGACGCGGACCTGGTCGCGGAGCTGGGCGCGGACGCGCTGGACGCCGTCGAACGGGTGCTGGGCGTGCCGGTCACCGCGGTGCGGACGGTCGCCGCGACCCGTGACGGCGTGCGGGCCGAGGCGGTGGCGGGCGGGGTGGCCGGGACGGTCGAGCTGGGCCGGGGCGCGCCGCGGTTGCGCGTGTCGGTCGAGGGCGTCGCGGACCTCGACGTGCCGCCGGTGGGCGGCGCGTACTCCGACTTCGTGGGCGCGCGGCGCGGCGGACCGCCGCCGTTGACCGGGTGGGCGGCCGTCGCCGGGGTGTTCGGCCTGGTGCGCGGGTGGCGTTCGGAGGTCGCCGCGCCGGACCGGTCCGGCGCGGGTTCGTGACACGTCCCCGCCCGGCGGCACGGGCGGGCGGGAGCAGGGAGAGCAGTGGGATGAACCTGGTCGAGGCGCTGCGCGCCGGAGCCGACGCGGGCGGGTGGCTCGACCGCCCGGCCTACGAGGTCGACGGGGCGATGCTGACGCACGCCGACGTCTACGACGGCGCCGCGCGGATCGCCGGCGCGCTGGTCGACCGGGGCGTGCGGCCCGGCGACCGGGTCGCGCTCGTGCTGGACGACGGCCCGGACTTCGTGCTGGCGTTCCTCGGCGCGGTGCACGCCGGCGGCGTGGCGGTGCCGGTCAACCCGCGGCTGCACCCCGACGAGCTGCGCCGGGTGCTCGTGGCCGCCCGGCCCGCGCTGGTCGTGCGCCGCCACCGCGACGTGCCGCCCGACACCGGGTCCCCGGCGACCACGTTCGCCGAGCTGGAGGGCGCGGCCCCGGCGCCCGTGGCGCCCCGCGCGCCGGACGACCAGGTGTACGCGACGTTCACCTCGGGCACGACCGGCGTGCCGCGCCTGTGCCCGCAGCTGCACGGCGACCCGGCCGTGCACCACCGGTCGTTCGCGGTGGCCGCGCTCGGGCTGGGCCCGGACGACGTCGTGCACTCGGTGTCGAAGATGCACTTCGCCTACGGCCTGGGCAATTCGCTGTTGTTCCCGCTGATGAGCGGCAGCCGCGTGGTGCTGAACCCGGAGCCGCCGCTGGTGGACGACGTGCTGGCGATCCTGGACAAGTACAACGTCACCGCGCTGTTCGCGGTGCCCACGTTCTACCGCAGGCTCGTCGACCACCCCGGCGGCGACCGGCTGGCCCGCCTCCGCCTCGCCGCGACCGGCGGGGAGGTGCTGGCGCCGGCGCTGGAGGAGCGGTTGACGCAGCTGCTCGGCGACCGGTTGCTCAACGGGATCGGCAGCACCGAGGTGGGTCAGGCGTTCACCCACAACACGCGGTCCGCGCGGCGGTTCAACACGGTGGGGCGGGCGCTGCCGCCGTTCGAGGTGCGGGTGGTGGACGACGCGGGCGAGCCCGTGGAGCCGGACGTGCTCGGCCGGTTGCAGGTGCGCGGCCCGACCGTCACGGCGGGCGTGGACCTCGACGGCCGGGCCCGGCGGGTCCGGGGCTGGTACGCCACCGGCGACCTGGCCTCGATCGACGCGGACGGCTACGTGCGCGTGACCGGGCGGCTGGACGACCTGGAGAACGTCGGCGGCATCAAGGTGCACCCGCTGGAGGTCGAGCACCTGCTGCTGGGGCACTCGATGGTGCGCGAGGCGGCGGTGTGCGCCGTGACGCTGGACGACGGGTCGGTGCGGCTGTGCGCGTACGTGGTGCGCGAGGAGGGGCCGCCGGAGATCGAGAGGCCGCTCGCGGACTCGTTGATCGCGCTGGTCCGCGCCCACCTGACCGCGTACAAGGTGCCGCGCGAGGTGGTGTTCGTGCCGTCGCTGCCCCGGACCGGCTCGGGCAAGCTGCGCCGGCACGTGGTGCGGACCTGGCGGCCCTGATCCGACCCCGGGGTGTCACATTCGTCGCGTCCGCGACGACCAACCACGTGTACACCCCAGGGGGAGGAAGGCCGCGTCCATGACCCAGACCAGCGGGCACCTGCACGGGCTCGGCGGTGGCGTCCCGCCGACCGTCGCCGACGTCGACCGGATCGCCGCGGACGGCGACCCGGTCGTGCGGAACCTGCGGATCACCCACTGCTACCACGAGCTGTCCCGGGCGCTGGCCGGCACCACCGGCGGGTGGGCCAACTGGTGCACGTTCGCGGTGTGGGCGTCCAAGCAGGTGGGGCAGACCATCCGGCAGGAGGACCTGGCCCGGGTGCTGGACCGGCTGCTGCGGTCCTCCCCCGAGGCCGCCGCCGCGGTGGACCTGGTGGCCGGCGGCCTGCGCCGGGCCGTGCCGAAGCACGCGGTCGAGGGCGTCGAGCGGTTGGTGCGCCAGGCCGTCGTGACGACCGCGCGGCTGGAGGCGGCCGGTGCGGCGGCGGCGCGCGGGAACCTCAAGGTGTTCGAGGAGATCGCCCGCGAGTTCGCCCGCTTCCTGGCCGAGTTCGCCGACGCCCCGGCCTACGACGAGGAGCGGATCACGCGGTTCGTGGACGGGCTGCGCCCCGGTGAGCCGCCGGAGGGGCAGCGCTACCTGCGGCAGGCGTTCACCCGCTACCACCGCGCCCGGTTCACCGCGGACGCCAAGGAGCGGGCCGAACTGCTGCTGCTGGCCAACGTCGAGGTCGGCCTGCACGAGCAGACCCGGCTGCAACCGGAGATCGCGGCCGCCCTGGAAGCGCCCGTGATCGACCCGCGCGACCTGGAACGCCGCCTGTTCGACCTGCTCCTGCCGGGCAACCGGGTGGTCAAGTGGCTGCGGCTGGCCCTGCTGACCGTGCTGGGCAGGCGCACGCCGGTGCGCGTCGCCGCCGAACGGCTGGCCGACCACGCCCGCGCGCTGGCCCGCCGCGCGGTCACCCGGCACCTGATGACGCTCGCGCTGCCCGGCGGCGAACTGCTCGACCTGGCCGAGGACCTGCGCGCCACCTTCCCGCCGCTGCTGGCCGAACTGGTCGACCCGGACCTGCTGGCGCTGCTGCGCACGGTCGACCCGACCCCGGACAGCCTGCTCGACACGGCCGCCCGCGACTGGGCCGACCTGCCGGACCGGATGCACTACATCGCCGACATGTTCCGCTGCCACGCGCAGCGGGCCGACCTGCTCGACCCGCCGTTCACCCCGGAGCAGGTCGCCGCCCTCGCCGCCGGACGCCTCCCGACCGGCCAACTCTGACCCCGACCACCGTTCCGCCCACCGGCGGATCGCCCCTCCCCGCGCGGGGGTTCGCCCCACTCCCCCACCCGGTGGCCGACCCGACGTCCCGGTTGCGGGGGGGGCGGGCCGGCTGCCGACGATCGGGCGCGAGCCGACCGCCGGCCCGCGCCCGATCCCCATGGTGGCCGGCCCTGGGCCCGGTGCCGACGGTGGCGACCGCGCTGGTGTGCGTGCCGTCGTTTTACCCGGCGGCGGTCGAGCCGCCGGGAGGGCGGCGCGTTCGTGGCGGCCTCCGTGCTCTGCACGACCTGGCCGGTCACCACCCGCTGGTGACCGTCACACCGCGCACGCCAGCGGCCCGCCGTGGTAGGCCACGGCGTCGCCGAACGCGGCCACGACGTCCAGCTCGCGCCCGGCCGCGTCGGCGTAGGCGCGGTGCAGGTTGAGCACCAGCCGTTCCGCGTCGGGCAGGTCGGCGAACTCGCCCAGGTCCGCCTCCCGCGCCGCCTGCAACGGGGTCAGCCCCCGCTCCATGCCCGCCTCGGCGGTGGCCAGCACGAACCGGTAGTAACGCGCGTGGGTGTCGAGCACGGCGTCGAACTCCGCGCCGGTGACCAGCGGGCCGTGGCCGGGCACGACGTGCTCGGGGCGGAACGCGCGCAGCCAGTCCAGCGACCGCAGCGCGCCCTCGGCGGAACCCATCACGATCAGCGGCGTGACCCGGTTGAACACCAGGTCGCCGGCGAACAGGACGCGGTCCTGCGGCAGCCACGCGACCGCGTCGCCCGCCGTGTGCGCCGGGTGACCGGGGTGGCGCACGATCACCGGCTTGTCCCCGGCGTGCAGGGTCAGCTCGTCGCGGAACGTGACCGTCGGCGGGCGCACCGCGTCCACGCCCCAGTCCGGCGTCGGCGACCACAGCGGCGGGGTGTCGGCCAGCAGGAAGTCGGCGAGGATGCCCTGGCGGGTCAGCTCGTGCGCGACGATCGCGGTCGAGTCGGGCAGCAGGGCGTTGCCGTACACGTGATCGCCGTGCAGGTGGGTGTTCACGGCCGACCGGATCGGCGCGCCGTCGGTGGCGTCGCGCACGGCGTCGAGGAACAGCCGCGTGCGGCGGCGGGTGGCGCAGGTGTCGACGAGCACGACGTCGCCCCCGGCGTGCACCGCGCCCGCGTTGTTGATCCACCACGTGCCGCCCGGCTGGACCCAGGCGTGCACGCCCGGCGCCAGCTCGCACAGGCTCGGTTCCGTCGTCATGATCGGCAATCTAGCGCCCCGCCGCGCACACCCATCACCCGAACGGGGAGAGTGGGCGTCGGCCCCGGCCGTGGCCCTGAGGGTCCGCCGACCCCGACCTACCGTGGCCGGGCCGGGCCGGATCTGTCCTACGGCGCGTTGGGCAAGGAAGACCTCTCCGGGCTGCGGCAGCCGTCGATGATGGGCGTGCTGGAGTCGGTCATGGGCGCGTGGGTTTCGGCGTTCATCGGCGCGGGCCTGATCGTCTCGGTGCTCGGGCCGTTGTACTGGCCCGCGCGGCACGACGAGACGTTGCCGATGAAGGCGGTCTACGAGTTCCACCCCGACTTCGTCGGCTCGACCGTGAGGTGGTGCGACCCCGAGCGTTCGTGGGGACTGTCCACGTTGGAGGGTGGCGACGTGATGCCGGTCGGCAACGGCGTGGTGCTGATCGGGATGAGCGAGCGGTCGTCGCGCCAGGCCATCACCCAGCTCGCGGCCACCCTGTTCGAGCGCGGCGCCGCCGAGCGCGTGATCGTGGCGGGCATGCCGAAGCCGCGCGCGGCCATGCGCCTGGACACGGTGTTCACCTTCGCCGACCGCGACTGCGTGACGACGTTCCCGAACATCGTGGACGGCATCCACACGTTCACCCTGCGACCCGGCGACCCGATCGAGGTCACCGAGGAGAAGCTGTCGTTCGTCGACGTGGTCGCCGACGCGCTGAACCTGCCGGGGCTGCGCGTCGTGGAGACGGGCGGTGACGCCTACGCCGCCGAACGCGGCCAGTGGGACAGCGGCAACACCGGTGGACTGCTGAGCGGCCCCCGTCCCGCGGGCGCACCACCGTCGTTGATCCGCTTCGCCGCTTTCGGTAAAGAGGAGTGGTGGGTGACAACAGCGGTCATGGGGGGTCGCGCGATGTCCTGGTCGGCGTGCTGGGCGAGGTCGAGGTCCGGCTGAACGGCGTGCCGGTGCCGCTGGGGCACGCCCGGCAGCGGTCGGTGCTCGGGGCGCTGCTGGTGGACCGCAACCGTCCGGTGCCGGCGGACACCCTGGTCGACCGGGTGTGGGGCGGGCGGACACCGGGACGGGCGCGGGCGGCGTTGCGCACCTACCTGTCCAACCTGCGGCGGGCGCTGGCGCCGACCCCGATCACGATCACCCGCCGGGACACCGGCTACGTCGTCACCGTCGACCCGGACACCGTGGACGTGGACCGCTTCGCCCGCCTGCACGCCCGGGCGCGCGACACCGACGACCCCGAGCAGGCCCTGGCGCTGGTCGAGCGGGCGTTGGCGCTGTGGCGGGGCGAGCCGCTGGCCGAGAGCGACACGCCCTGGGCCCGGTCGGTGCGGGAGCGATTACGGCTCGACCGCGCCGCCGCCGAGGCCGACCGCGTCGACTGGGCGCTGGCGTGCGGCCGGCACCGCGACCTGATCCCGGCGCTGACCGCGCGGGCCGCCGAAGACCCGTTGGACGAGCGCGTGACGGCCCGGCTGATGCTCGCGCTGTACCGCGAGGGTCGCCAGGCCGACGCCCTGGAGCACTACCGGCGGCTGCGCACGAGCCTGGCGCGGGAGCTGGGCGTGGACCCCGGCGCCGAACTGCAACGCCTGCACCAGCGCATCCTCACCACCGAGCCCGTCGCCGCCCCGGGCGACACCCGCACACCGGTCCCCCGACAACTCCCGGCCGCGCCCGCGCCGTTCGTGGGCCGCCTGGACGAGCTGGACCGCCTCGACACCGCGCTCAAGGTCGCCGACCACGCCGCCACCGTGCTGATCTCCGCGATCGGCGGCGCGGGCGGCATCGGCAAGACGTGGCTGGCGCTGCACTGGGCGCACGCGCACCGCGACCGCTTCCCCGACGGGCAGCTCTTCGCCGACCTGAACGGCTTCGGCCCCACCGGCGACCGCGTCACGCCCGCCGCGGTGCTGCGCAACTTCCTCGACGCCCTCGGCGTGGACCCGCGACGCCGCCCCGCCGACCCGGACGCGCAGGCCGCGTTGTTCCGCAGCCTCGTCGCGGGCCGGCGGGTGCTGCTGGTGCTGGACAACGCCGCCGACACCGACCAGGTCACCCCGCTGCTGCCGGGCAGCGAGACGTGCACCGTCCTGGTCACCAGCCGCAACCACCTGCCCGGCCTGATCAGCGGCCACGGCGCGCACCACCTCGCGCTGGACGTGCTGCCGATCGCCGACGCCCGCGCCCTGCTCACCGCCCGCCTCGGCGTGGACCGGGTCGAGAGCGAGGCCAAGGCCGTGGACGACCTGATCAAGCTCAGCGGCGGCTTCCCGCTGGCGTTGAGCGTCGTCGCCGCCCACGCCCACACCCGGCCCCGGCTGCCGCTGGCCGTGCTCGCCGCCGAGCTGCGCGACCTCGGCCTGGACGCGCTCGACACCGGCGACCCGACCGCCAGCCTGCCCGCCGTGCTGTCCTGGTCCGTGCGCGCCCTGCCCGACGACCGGCGCGAGGTCTTCGCCCTGCTCGGCATCGCCCCCGGAGCCGACACCGACCTGTTCGCCGCCGCCGCCCTCACCGGCCTGCCCGTGCCGGACACGCGCCGCGCGCTGCTCGCCCTCGAAGACGCCTCGCTGCTGCACCGCGACGCGCAGGGCCGCTACGGCATGCACGAGCTGATCCGCGCCTACGCCGCCGACACCGCCCGCGACCTGCCCGATCCGACGCGGCACGCGGCCCTGACCAGGGTCGTGGACTTCTACCTGCACACCGCCGCCGCGGCCGACCGCCTCCTGGAACCCGACCGGCAACCGGTCGCGTTGCCGCCGCCGAGCGTCCCCGCGCGGCCACCGGCCGACCTGCCGGAGGCGATGGCGTGGCTGGACGCCGAGCACGCCAACGTCCTGGCCGCCCAACAGGTCGCCGCCGCCCAGGGGCGGCGCGACGTCGTGTGGCAACTGGCGTGGACCCTCTACACGTTCCACTACCGGCGCGGGCACACCCACGAGAACCTGGCGCTCTGGCAGGCGGCGCTCGCCGCGAGCCTGCCCGACCCGCCCGCCCTCGTGCACCGCCACCTCGGCGTCTCCCACGCCTACCTCGGCCACCACGACCGGGCGACCGACCACCTGCACCGGGCACTCGCCGTGGCCGAACGGCAGGGCGACCCGACCGAGCAGGCCAACACCCACCGCCAGCTCGCGTGGACCTGGGAACGCCGCGGCGACGACCGGCGGGCCATGGCCCACGCCCGCGCGGCCCTGGACCTCTACCGCGCGCTCGACCAGACCGTCGGCGAGGTCCGCGCGCTCAACCAGGTCGGCTGGTACGCCGTCCGCCTGGGCGACTACGACACCGCCCGCGAGCACTGCCTGGCCGCCCTGACCGCCAACCGCCGCCACCACAGCACCGCCAGCGAGGCCGACATCCACCACAGCCTCGGCTGGATCGAGCACCACGCCGGCCGCCACCGGCAGGCCGTCGGGCACTACGAGCGGGCACTGGCCCTGTTCCGCGACCTGGGCGACGCCGTCGGCGTGGCCGGCACCCTCGACCACCTGGCCGAGCCCCACGCCGCCCTCGGCCACACCGACCGGGCCCGCGCGGCCTGGCAGGAAGCGCTGGAGCTGTACCGCGACCAAGGCCGCGCCGCCGACGTCGACCGCGTCCGGCGACGCCTGGGCGACCTCGGCACGACCTGACCGCGCCCCGGGCCGTCCGCCACGACGACCCGGGACGCGCCGGCCGCTAGTTCAGCGGCTCCACCCAGATGTTGCGGAACCGCACGTTCTCACCGGGATCGCCGTGGTCCTGCAACCGCAGCGGACCCGCGCTCGGCCCCTCCGCCGCGCCACCGCCGGTCGGCCCGTCGATCGCGAAGTCCTGGTGCACGGTGACCCCGTTCCACACCACGGTGACGCGCGCGTTCTCCGTCTTCACGCCCGAGCCGTCGTACCGCGCGGCCCGGAACGTGATGTCGTAGGTCTGCCACGTCTGCGGCGCCGTGCCCGCGTTCGGCGACGCCGCCCGCTTCAGGTAGATGCTCGCCGCGTCGTCGGCCGCCAACGGCTGCTTGCCGTAGCTGTCCAGGATCTGCACCTCGTAGCGGTCCTGGAGGTAGACGCCGCTGTTGGCGCGCTGCTGCCCGGTGACGTTGGACGGCAGGTTCGGCAGCCAGAACTCCAGGTGCAGCCGGAAGTCGCCGAACACCTGCCGGCTGCGGATGTCCCCGCCCAACGCCTCCATCGACCCGTTCGCCACCGGCCACGACGGCGCGCTGCCGTCGGCGTTGCGCCACTGCTCCGTGCCGCCGCCGTTGTAGAGCACGACCCGTTGCGCCGGCGTGACCGTCAGGTAGTCCAGGTTCACGTGCCCGATGTCGCCGCTGTCGACCCGGTAGGCGATCGTGTTCGCCCCCGCCCGCAACGTCAACGACTCGGTGTGCGTCGCCCACGTGTCCCAGTTGCCCGTGTCCGCCAACGCGACCTGCCGCACCTTGGCGCCGTTGACGTACACGCTGACGGTCTTCGTCCCCGACGACGGGTTCGGCCCGTTGCTGTACCGCAACCCGACCGTGTGCGCCCCCGCCGCCGACGCGTTGACCGCGAACCGGGTGGTCGCACCCTGCGTGCCGTACCCGTCCACGAACCCCGCGCCCGAGTAGCCGGTGTGATCGGTGTTGACCCCCGCGCCACCGGACAGCGCCGCGCTCTCCGCCTCCAACAACTGCGTCGGCGACGGCGCGCTGCCGACCAGGTTGTTCACCGTGTACCAGGCTTCGGTGCTCCACAACGGCACCCCGGTGCTCGACGTGAACGGCCGCGGCGACCGCAGGTGCACCACCCGCCCGGCCTTGAGCCCGTCCAGCTTCAACGTGACTTTCCGCCCGTCCGCCGACAGGGCCGCCGACGCCACCCGCAGGCTCTCCTGGTCCACCTTGGGGCCGCCGTAGGACGGCGTCGCCGCGTACCGCCACTGCGTCGCCCGATAGCGACCGGCCAACCCCGCCGCCGTCTCCGCCGACAACGGCTGCGTGTACTCCAACTCGAACCCGCCCGCGATCGCCCGCACCGCCAGCAGGTCGAACGTGCGGCCGCCGTTCGGCGTCAGCTTCTGCAACCCGTACAGCAGCTTGCCGTCCTGGCCCCAGTTCCCGCCGTCGCCGATGCCGCCGACGTAGATCGCGCCGTCCGGGCCGAGGCTGATCCGGTTCACCCCGGCCTCCAGGCCCTGCGTCAGCCGGAACACCGCACCCTGGTACTCCCCGTTGACCTTCTCCAGGAACGCCCGCTGAAGACCGCCGTACGTGACGTCGCCGAACACCATCTGCCCCGCGTACGGACCCGTCGTCAGGTGCACCGGCGTGCTGGGCGAGTTCGCGATCTCGTTCTGCGGCAACCACAGCACCGGAGCCGTGACCGGGTTCGCGTCGAACGGCCCGGCCGGGTTCGTGTAGTGGTTGAAGAACCGGTCCTGCTTGACGTGCACCAACTTCGACGCGGGCAGCCAACCGCCCTGGTTGTCGGTGACGAACATGCCGCCCTCCGGCCCCCACCCGATCCCGTTGGGCGTGCGCAGGCCACCGGCCAGGTACGTGACCTGCCCGGTGGAGCGGTTCACCTTCACCGTCGTCCCCCGGTTGACCGCCGGCTGCGGGTTCGTCGTCGCCCCACCGGTGTTGATCGCCACCGAGAGGTTCAGGTAGAAGAACCCGTCCTGGTACAGCAACCCGAACGCGAACTCGTGGAAGTTCCCGCCGTACGGCCACGTCGCCACCGCCCGCGACTGGTCCACCACATCGTCGCCGTTGGTGTCCGTCAGCTCGGTGAGCTGGTGCTTCTGCGACACGTAGAGCCGACCGTCGAGCGCCTTCACCCCCATCGGCTCCCGCAGGTTCGTCGCGATCCGCTTCGTCGTGACCCGATCCGGCGACGTCGCCCCCGTGACGTTCCCGAGCACCCACAACTCACCGGTGTCCGTGCTCTTGCCGTCCCAGGTCGCGATCACCAACCGGCCGTCCGGCAGCCAATCCATCGCACTGACCCGCGGCTGGAACCCCGACGGGCGCAAATTCGTCAACGTGAAGTCCGGGTGCACCGCGTTGAGCGGCAACCCGTCACCGGGCGAATCACCGGTCGTCGCGCAGTCCTTCCGTCCGGGGGCCGTCACCCGAACCACCCCGGCATCCGTGCTCAGGGCGGAGTTCGGCACCACCGAGAACCCCGACGCCCCCGGCGGCTTCCACTGCAAAGTCAGCTGCTGACCACCGTCCCGCTCGAAGTGATCGATCAACAACGAGTGGTACCCGGCCGACAGGTTGACCGTCCCGTCCTTCGGATCCGGCCCGTGCAACCCGTCGTGATCCACCACCACGGTGCCGTCGACGCTCAGCCGAGACCCGTCGTCACTGAGCACCCGAAACGTGTACGCGCCCGCCTGCGTGACGTTGAGGTTGCCCGTGACCTGCACGACGAACCGATCGGCGAACCCGAACTGCTCCGTCGTCGTCCAGTCGATCGTGGGCATGAGCTTGTCGACGTTGGGCGTCTGCGCGGGCTTCAACGTGCAGAGCCGATCCAACCCGACCTGCACGTCGAACACCCTCAAGGTGACCCCGGGCTCCTGCGGAGGAACCACATCACTGCGCGGATCCGCCACCGCCGGCGTCGCGCCGATCACCAAAGATGCCGCTAAGAGCCCAAACCCCGAGGTCCGCGTCCATCGCGCTGTCCATCTCATATCCATGCTCCTGGCAGGGACAGGGACGACCACGCCGTGACCGACGTCGTCGTCGCACGGTGTTGCAGGGAGCATGAACGCTAGGGGCCCCTGACCAGGCAAGTCCAGAACTTTCGTCAAATCTGACCGAACTTTTGTCCAGTTCAAGCATAAGTCGCCCCACCCACCCCTTTGATCAACCACCCCCACCACCCCCCACCCCGCCACCACCCGACCCATGATCCACTCACACTTCCGCTACCAGCAAAAACCCACCCGGAACCCCAACAACCGACCCCGATTTGGACCACGGAAGACGATCATGTAATCTATGCACACACCACGGCGAGAGCCGAGTCCGGGTGGCGGAATGGCAGACGCGCTAGCTTGAGGTGCTAGTCCCCGCAAGGGGGTGGGGGTTCAAGTCCCCCCTCGGACACGCGCACTATTCACACGGCCCACGGGTTTGATGATCACATCAGCCTCGTGGGCCGTGTGCGTGTAACGAACTTGCTGGTCAACCGCCCTGTAGAGGCCCGCCACGCTCTCTATGTCAGCACCGGCCAGTGCCGCTCCGACGTTACCCAGCGAGTCGATCATCGCGTGCACCTCGGCGGCGCTCAGGGCGTCCGGGGCCGGTGCCCCCTCCAGTTCCGCCCGCGCGGCAGCTCGAACCGCCTGCGCCTCGTTCATCGGCTCGACCAGTGCCAGCGGGTCGATTCCGGCTTTGATCGCCTCTTGGAACCGGCTCAACTGCTCCTCCGCTTTGACGAGCCGCGCTTTCGCCGCTTCCCTGCCGTTCGCTGCGCCGTTCGTTCCCTGCGACTCGACCAGGGCGGCGACGGTGCGGTCCCGGTTCTCCGGCGCGAACAATCGCCCGAGCCACCCGTTCACCGCTTCCTGAAGAACGTCCTCGCGGAGGTAGACCGTGGGCGGATGCGTGGCGAGCGCCGGTGATCCGGGCGCGAGTGTCCGAGCCGGACACCGGTAGTACACACCGCGCGCCCGTGGACTGGCCTCCATCTTCCGACCGCAGGCTGTGCACCGGACGATGCCCCGGAACAGGTACGGCCGTTTTGTTGGCCGCTCGGCGCGCTCGGTCTTACGTGCCGTCTTCAGCCCACCGGCGGACTTCGACTTGCGCAGCAGGTGCGCCTGCGTGAACTCCTCGACGCTCACGATCGCCGGGTGCGCAGGCTTGCGAGAACGCACGATCCGATCGGCGCTCGCTCGTCGGAACCGGATCACATACCCGGCTGCCACGTCGTCGGGGTCGAGCAGCATCTCCTGCCGCGCCCACCGCCCGAAGAACGCAAACCCGGTGTACCTCGGGTTGTCCAGGATCGCCCGGACCGTGCTGCCCTGCCATCCATCGGCCAGCCGGTGCCGGTTCTGATCCGGCCGCCGAGCAGACGGGCACGGAATCCCGTCACAGTTGAGGCCCGTTGCGATCGCCCGATCACCTCGACCGCTCACGTACTCGGCGAAGATCCGCCGCACCACCTCGGCAGACGGCTCGTCAATCGCCAGCACCCGCAACCGGTAGCCCTCACTCGCTTTCCGCGGATTCGGGTGCGGACCACCGTCCACCACGACGTACCCGTACGGCGCGCGGCCGCCCTGGTGCCGCCCCTCGTTCACGACCTGCGCATCCATGGCCGCGCGGACACGAGCCTGCACGTGCTGACGCTCGGACTCGCTCATACCGCCGAGCACGCTCATCAGCATCTTGTGGGAGGGGTTCCGAGCGTCGAACTTCCCGCCCAGTTCCGGCACCCACAGATCGACGCCGTACGCGGCGAACTTCGGCGCGACGAGCGAGAACTGATTGCCGAACCAACACCGCGTGCCCTCACCGACCACCACGGCGTTCCACCCGCGATACGGGTTCTTCAGCGCCGCCAGCAGTCGAGCCGCCTCCTCCCGTCGCTCCCACGGCACGGACCTCGACTGCCCCACGTCGAAGAACTCCTCAGCGACGACACCACCGAGCGGTTCCACGAACTTCCGCGCGTTGCCGAACTGCCACCCGCGCGACGTCTCCGGATCTTGGTTGTCCTCGGTCGAGCACCGCCCGTAGACCGCTACCGGCCCGATACCGTCCTCGACCGCTTCGACCACCTCGACGCCCAGCAGCTCGTCCAGTGTCGCCCACGGGTCTCGGCTGATTTCAACAGTCATCGTCACCCCCTCCCGGAGGTCCGTCCAAGACCTCCACCTCGGTCAGTTCGACCAGTATGGCAAGCAGTATGCGGCTGGTAGAAGTCGTCAGCACAGGAAGTTCATCCGGCAGGCGCACGGTGACACGGCCGTCATCGGTCATGCCTGATCACCGGCCTGCGAGCCGATTTCATCAGCCGCCGCCCGCTCGACAGCCGCCCGGATGTCCGCCGTCAGGTATCCCCGCACACGCCGCGATCCGTCGCCGCCGGACACGTACTGCCGCAGCGGCTTGCACCCCAGCTCGCTCATCTCGCGAGCGAACGTGACCGCCTCGACCTCCAGCGCCTCGACCAACTCCGACGTGGGCACGAACTCCCGCTCATCCAGCTCCTCACCGAGGTAGTCCACGACCGAAGCCAACGGTTCCGGCAGGTCCACCACCCACCTGTCAGCCGTCCCGCTCCCCAGTGCCTTGACGACCGACGACGAGTCGATCGGACGTGGCGCATCGTCACCCACGGCATGACCGGCGAGCGTGCCCGCGGCTTCCCTCAGCGATCGACCACGCGCACAGATCACCCGCCACTCGGCGTTGGGCATGTAGTAGGTCCGCACGGTCATGGCGATCATGTCCGCGCCGGCGTCCGTCTCGCCGTCCGGCCGCAGGATGCCGACGCCCTTGTGACTCGGCAGCAGGGTCGAAGCGTCATACCCACGGGTGTTCATCTGCTCGCCGAGCACGATGTTTGAGTCGCGCCAGTCCATCACCCGCAACGCGAACCGCGAGCCGAGCACCGCCCGCAACCGCGACGGGATGGTGTTCGAGTCCGGCCGCTGAGTGGCCAGGATGACCACCACACCGGCCGCCGGCCCTTTCCGCACGAGGTAGGTCAACAGGTCGGCGATGTACGCGCCGAGCGTGGTCTTCTTGCCGCCAACCTGCTCCCGCGCCGCGGTCTCCAGGAACACCTGAACCTCATCGATCACCACTCCAGTGATCGGCATCCCGAGGTCCATGTCCCGCGAGGTGATCTTCGACTCTGGACAGATCTCATCGTCCAAAGTGGCCATACGGGCATATCGAGCTTGCACCTCTGCAACCAACTCCACCAGGTGATCCCGCACGGCGTACGCGTGCTCAAGCTCATCACCGCACACGTACCTGTAGGCGATCTGTTCGGCAGCCTCCCAATCCTTGCCGCCCTTCCCATCGAACACGTACAGCCGCGCGTACGGGTCCAGCACAAGCCCAGCAGCCGCCAACCGAGTAGCGAACGTCTTGCCCTGTCTGGGAATCGCACCGACAAGCAACGACGTCCACACCAACGGAAGATCAATCCGCCGGTTCCGCGCATCCCGCCCGAACGGCACCGGCCGCCACGCGTCCCACCGCTCCACGTCGAGCAACGGCGTCCGCAACGGCGGACTGGCGTACGGGTCTTCGTCAGCGACCCACAGAGCCACCCGCCCCGCGTGCCCGCCCCGACCGCGGACCCGCTCCACGATGAGCTGTACCTCGTCCACCGCCAGCGCCGACGCGAGCGCGTCCCGGTGCTTGATGACGTCGGCAGCCTTCCGCGTGGCCGGAAGATCGACCGTGACCGCCCAGCCTTGCCCTACTCGTACCGCGCGCTCGACCAACCGCAAGGTCTCGTCCTTGCCGATCAGCTTCGCGTCCCGGAACGCGTCGACCAGGAGTTGCGAGTCCATCGTCCAAGCCAGCGTCCGCGGTCCGCCCAACACCGCCTTGCGCCCCGGCGATCCGTCCTTCCGCCGACCCACGATCGCCAGCACCACCGACGCCAACCCAGCCGCGCTCCACAAGGCAACCGAGCCGTAAAGCACGTACAGCACGAGCAATGCCGCCGCGACAGCTCCAACCAGGGCACCGGTCACCTTCCACCGGAACAGCGTCAAGGCGCGAATCTCCACGAACTTGTCCGCCAACTTCTCGGACTGCTCCGCAGCCTCCCGGTAGTCCCGCACCCGAACCCAGCGCCGCCACGCCCGAGCTGCCACCAGTGCTCCCCTGCCAATTCCGCCGACGAACCGGCCAGGGAGACGCACAAGCCAAGTGGTGACTTCTTTCAACCAACACTGAAGCAATCGTGATGACTTCAGTTGTGATGTTTCGCCGGCCCGACGCCAGCCGCTCCCCAACCGCCGAACCAGCGTCTTCGGTTCACCGACCAACTCGCCATCGAGCACCGGCTCAGCGGGCACCAGGTCGCCGTTCGTGAACGACCCCCATCCTCCGTGAGCGCCGCCGCAAGCCGTGACGACAGGCCACGCGAGCACCCGGTGACCTCCCGCACCCACGCCGGCGTGACCTTCACGTCCGGCGTCCGCGCCGCCTGAGCCACGGCGAGATAGTCCGCGAACGACGTCCGCGGAGCGGTGGGCACCGGTGCCGGCGGAGCGCTCGGCGCGGCGTTCACGGCCGCGCCGAGCTTGTCCCGCAACTCCGTGACCGCCTCCGCCGCCACGAACACCACCAACGGCGGCACCGAGTGCAGCACCACGAGCGCCGCCGATCCGGCCACGAACGCACTCCAGGTGTTCATGACGTACGTGGCCGCGAGCGTGAACCACTTCGCCGCTCGCACCCATCCACCCATCCGGACGCCATACCGAGCGGTGACCTGCTCGGCCCGAAGGATCGCCAAGAGCACCAGCGACACCATCGGGTCGAGCAGCCACGCCGCACACCAGGCAAGCGACCACACCGGCGCACCAGCCGCCGCGAACTGCTGGACGTTGGTCATCGTGAACGCCAACCCGAGCAAGATCCCCGTCCAGCACAACCGGTCGACCTGCCGAGCCACCCGCTCGACCGACTCGCCCATCGCCGCTCACCCCGACGCCGAGACGGCTCGTACGTCGTCACGGTCAGCGCCCGCGTCAACGTGTAGGACGCGAATAGCGCTGGCACGACGAGCACCGCCAGGAGCAGCCACCCGTCACCGCGATGTGTGATCACCACCCACTGAACAAGCACGATCAACACCGCGTTCAGCGCCACCCGACCGGCGAGCGACACCAGCCGTGCACTCGTCTGTGCCGCATTCGCGGCGGCCTTCGCTCGCCGAGCACCAGCCCGCCAGACGAGCAGCAACACCAGTACCACGCCGACACCCGCGAGCACCTGAGTAGGAGTGAGACTGAGAGCGTTCATGAACGCGGCCCCCTCTCCACCCGTTCACCACGTCTCAGCCAGTGCGAATGCAGCTCCCGCCGATCCTCGGCAGCCAGCGCACCCCACACCCCCACGGTGTTCTCACCGGCGGTGCGCAACTCCAGTTCCAAGCACTCGTCCCGCACCGGGCAGCCGGCGCACATCCGCGAGGCCAACTCGCGGTCGGTCAACTCCTCATCGGCCCACGGTGGCGAGTCCGTGAACGCCCACATGCACAGCCCGTCACGCCCGACGACCTCGGCCAACACCTCACTCGGCACCCATCGGAGCCGGTCCAACTCCCACGCGATCGCGACCAGGTTCACGGCGTGCCTCCCGAACGGGGCTCGCCAAGCAACAGCACGAGCACGTTCGCCGGGACGACGAACCGGCCACGCCGCCGCACCAGCGGCAGCCGCCCGAGCCGAACCGCGCGGTGCACCGTGCTCGGCTCGACACCGAGCAGCCACGCGGCCTGACGAACGGTGTAGCCGGAAGAAGGCAGAGAAGTACGCATCAGAAATGCCCTTCGACTAATCGGGCTGACGATTTCAGCTCTAGATTGCCGATTTCAGCGCAACGGAAGGCGCGTTTGATCGCACCCGGCGCGAAATGCGCCGGGTCACGTCACGGAACAGCGGAAGACGGCTAATCTCAGCGCTGAGGCGGAGCGCGGAGGAATACGTGTCGGAGGATTGGGCGGCAGTCGCCAAGGCCATCAACCAGCGCGTCAATGAGCTGGGTTGGCGTCAACGCGAGCTTGCGGAACGCTCGCACGTCTCGCAGGCGATCGTCCGCGAGATCCAGCACCACACAGTCGAGCGCCGACGCAGCCCGCGGACCCTGGAGTCCCTGTCGACAGCCCTCGGCTGGCACCCGCAGCACCTGGACGCCGTGCTGCACGGCCGAAGGCCACCAGAGGCCGACGAGCCGATCACCGACCCGACCGACAGCCTGTGGTCCCGTTTGGACGGTTTCGAGCAGCGGCTCAACGACATCACGGACCGCTTGGACGACCTCAAGTCGGACCTCTCGACCGTGATCGAACACGTCCGCGACCGCCGCTAGCCCGATGCATTTCCGCTGGTGGAGCGAGCTGTTCGTCACGACGGCCGGGACAACCTCGGCACCTCGGTGACCAGCAGAACACACCGAAGTGCCTCTTGGGACGGGACAAGCCAACCCGTCCCGCACACGCGAAACGGCCGCGTGCGACGCCATCCAAAAGGATGGTTCACACGCGGCCGTCCCGTCCCACAGGTGCCAGGCGAGGGCACCTCACGCCAAACCGCCATTCGCGATCAACGACCGCTGGAGACCTCCAGCGCCAACAGGCTCGCCAGCTCCGGTCCGCTCATGAGCCCGTCAGCCTCGACCGGCGACACCAGCCACTGCGTCTCGTAGCCCTCGACCACCGCCGGCGGCAGCGGCAACAGACCACCCGTGGGGAAGACGAACCTCTTGTCCAGTCCCTCCGCCGACGACACCACGAACACCGCCGACTCGACCATCACGCCGACCACGGGCACCGGCAGCATCACCACCGGCGTCGGGGAACTCCTGAACGACTCCGACGCGACCACCCGCCGAGCCGCCTCGACATCCACCACCACGGCGGACATCAACGTCCCGACGACAGCCAACGCCGACCGCGTCACCCCGTCGTCCACGACCGGCCAGAGCCGCCGAACCTCGTACGGGTCCAACGTCGCCAACGCCGGAGCCGACAAGGCCAGCGCATCGGACTCGGCCCCGGTCACCGGGTCGACATAGGTGCCGTCGCCCCACAGCGCCCCCGGAACCACCGGCCACCCGCGCCCGACGCACTCCAACGCCGTCTGCAGCCCGTTACTCCCCACCCTGACCACCGACCCAGAAAATCCGCAGGATCGCCCGCCCACCGGCCCGGTAGAAGATCAGCGCGTTCTCCGCCGACTGCAACCCCATCCGCGCCCCACTGTGGACCCCGACCACCTCCACACCGGTCTTGGTGGTCATCCCCCAGGCCACGATCTGCAAGTCCTCCGGCGGCCCGAACGTCTCCTGCACGACCGCGAACAGCCGTGGAGCCTGGTCGTCCACCAACTCCTGAACCTCACCGACGATCTTCGGATCATCGAACAATGAAGCAGGCTTCTCCCCACCTTCTCCCTGGTCCCCGTCACTCACCAACGACAACGTCATGGCTGCCTTCCCTCTGTTCCTCACGGACCAGGCGCACCTCATCGCACGCCCAAACCGCCGCCTGTGCGTTCTCCCGGCACTGCCGCACGTACCGCCTATCGACAGCGACGAGGTAGAGCAGAGGGATCACGAGCCACACCAGGAACAGCACGACGCCGCCGAGATCACTCGCCAACTCACTCCACACCACGACCATCACCACCTCAGACGATCCGCTGACAACAGCTTGACCAGCGGTCCAGTCGAGGTGAATGACCTCCGGCTGACCTAAGAAAGTCAACCTGGGTCATAGTCAGCAAGCAGTGAAGCAGGAGTAGATTCGGACCACAATCTCCGCACAACACCAATCGGCGTTACAGCACGGACGACAATCACTCTCGAGTATTTCACGGCCAGACGACCTTATCAATCCAACCTTGCTCATTAGCGACCAAACGAGCACGTTTGATGTGGCGCTTGCGGCCCGCGATCTTCTTCCCGACGTCCCAACCGCGGGTTGCTCTGCCGACGGTCTCGGCGGCAGGCACCGACTGCGAGTCCATGACCACCGCCGACGGCACCGCCACCCGGCCATCCGCGAGCCGGACACGGTCGCGCAGTTCGTCGAGCAGCCGCTGCGTCGCACCGACCTTCTCCCCGGCGGCGAAACGCTTGTGGACCGCGGGCCAGGGTGGGAAGTCGGCGGGCAGTGTGCCCGCCACTTGATGCCGTTGTCGACCACGTACAGAACCGCGTCCACGATCACCCGGCGGCAGTGCTTCTCCCACCGCCCACCGCGACCGGCCAGGCACGCGGGATCGGGCAGCAGCGGATCGAGCTCGGCCCACCGGGCATCGGTGACGTCGGTGGGATACCGGGCCGTCCGCACGGTGGGTTGGTGGGAGACGGCCAGGCGGCAGCAAGGGGCACCCGCAGTGGACCCGTCCACAGGCATCGGGCACGACAACAACGGAACTCCTGGCAGAGCGGCGCTTCGACAACGTCCGAACTACCAGAAGTTCCCTCGTCTGCCGACCGAAGTCCCTCAACCAGCCCAAGCCCGGAAACGGGCACCAGCGCAGGATCTCCCGGTGCTCTACTCGGCCGCCACGCGAGCCCTTATTATTGCGCACTGCTGTCACCCGTTCACAGGCCACGGTTCACTCGTTTGCTTCGTGCACCGCGCTTGACGCTTGTCGCCGCAGTGCAGAGGATGTATCCACACAGTGGTCAATTGCTGGCCGTCCAGTGTGCACGAATCATCGAGCAGGGCGATCGGAGGACATTCGACGATGTAAACGGAGAGGGTACCCGGGGTCCGACTTGCGAGTTGCCCGTTCACGCTGCCGACTCGGCGACCGACGATTTATGGTGTCGGTGTCCCGGTTTCGCGGTGGTGTCCGCACATCCCTTCATGCCGCGCATGGGCAGTTCGGGGCTGTTGCGGACTTTCGAAGAACGGATCGGACAATGGATACCGTATTATCGCAGGAGTCACGTCACAGATCCGGTTGGCGACGTAGAGCGGCCTTGGTCGCGAGCGTGCCGTTGGTGTCGACGGGCCTGCTCGCGGTGGACGCGCAATCCGCCGCACCCGACTACCGTTCAGAAATGGTCATCCCATGAATATCGGCAAAACTCCGCTGTCCATGATCCGTCGAATCGGCGCTGCCGTACTGGCGCTGGTGATCACGACACCTCTGATGCTGTTCGGCGCGGCACCGGCCGGTGCGGTGCAGCAGGACGTCACCTGCGTCGGCACCGCCACTGAAACCATCTCACCCGGCCTGAAATACGCCACCCAGAACGTCACCGTCACCACCAATCTCATCTACAGCCCGTGCGTGTCCAGCGATCCCACCGTGACCGCGGCGGTCAGCGGGTCCACCTTCACCGCGCCGGGCTCCTGCCTGATGCTGCCGGACGCCTCCTCCGGGACCTTCGTCCTGAACTGGAACAACGGCAACACCAGCACGTTCGCCTTCAACGCCACCACGGCCATCGTCGGCGGCAACATCGTGATCACCCGCATCGGCACCATCACCGCCGGCCAGTTCGCCGGCGACACCGCGATCCGCGTCGTCACCTACCCCGCCCTCAACCCCCTCGACTGCCTGACCACCGGCGTCACCTCCCAGACCGGCGTCGTCACCCTCACCATCACGTCACCCTGACCATCGTCAGAGCGAAGGGACGGCGTATTCGCGGCTAGGGCCCCAGGCCACCGCCGGTCACCGACCGGCGGTCCGCGCCGTCGGTATCAGCCCACCACCCGGCGCCCCTGAGCCATCCTCGTTTCGTTGATCACCCTTCCAGCGCGCGTTTGATCTTGGTGGCGTTGCACCGGTTTAGTGGACGCTGGGGTGTGGAGTGTCAGGGGGTTGCTGTAACGCGTGGAGTCTCTCAACGCTCGTCCCGAAACGACATATGGTCAAGCAAGTATTTAAACGTGGGCGTACCTCCGTGTAGGACTCGATCTGACGCGTCGAGCAGGAATCGCGATCGTCGACCGGTTCTCGATGGTTGATCATGTGGCGGTGCGCGTCTGTCCACCATCATGAATCACGTAGTGGCTCGTGCCGGAGGCGGTTCAACGGATTGTTCCGGGTGCGGAGGTGTGCGAACGGTGAGTTGACGTGGGGTTGTGGTCGGGTTGCGTTGAGGAGAGAGGTTGGGTGCCGTGGACTGGTCGTATTCTGATTCGGATCGCGAGGCAATCTATCGAGTGATCGCGGAGCGGCGGGATATCCGTACCGGGTTTCTGCCGGACGAGATTCCTGATGAGGTGTTGACCCGGGTGCTCGGCGCGGCGCATGCGGGGCCGAGTGTGGGTATGGCACAGCCGTGGGATTTTGTGCTTGTCCGGTCGCCGGCTCAGCGGGTTCGGTTGCAGGAGCTGGTCAGTCGGACGCAGGCGGAGTTCGCGGAATCTCTGCCGCCGAGCCGGGCGGCTGTATTCGCACGGTTGCGAATCGACGCTATCGAGCGGGCTCCGTTGTGTGTGGTGGTCACGTGTGACGCGACCCGAGGTGGCTGGTACACGCTGGGCACACCGGACGAATCCGAGCCGCTGGTGCGCTCGGTGGGGTACGCCATTGAGAACCTGTGGTTGGCGGCGAGGGCCGAGGGTGTCGGGGTCTGTTTCGTCGCGGCCTTCGATGTGGCCGAGATGGGTCGGGTGCTGGGGCTGCCCGGCAATCTCGAGGTCATCGCGTGCTTGTGCCTGGGCTATGTGGAGCGATTCCCGGTCCGGCCTGGGCTGGCGTACACCGGGTGGGTGCGTGGTCGACCGCTGGCGTGGGTGATCCACCATGAGGTTTTCGGGCAGCGCGGACTGCCGGGGCGGGCCCCGGTGCACTTGCTCGAGGAGACGATCGCCGGATTCCCCACGCTAGAGGCGGCCGATCCCACCGGGGCAGCGGATGTGGTGTCAGCTGTGATGTCGTTGACCGGACCACGGACGTTGCCGCCCTACGGCGTGCTGGCGTTGTTCGCGGCGGACACGGACTTTTCCTGCGGGAGAGCCGGACCGGCCGTGCGGGAATTTCTCGGCGGCGGCGCCGGGGAACGGTTGATGTCCATGACCGGCGTCGAGGCGTGCGTGGTGGACGTCGGCGTCCGGGAGAGCCTGCCGCGACTGTCCGGGCTGCTGTCGAGGAAGCCGGCGAACGGTCCGGCGCGGCTCGGGCGCGACGACATGGTCCAGGCGGTGGAGACCGGCATCGAGATGGCGCGGGACTACTACGCCACGGGCCATGGGTGGCTCGTCGGTGACGTGCTCGACGGTGACGACGGTTGTGCTGTCGCAGTCCTGGCGCGCCTGATGAACTGTGCGCCGGAGGCGTTCGCGGCACTGGACGAGCCGGGTGCGCGCGCGGCGGCGGATCGGCGTAGCGGGGAAGCCGAAGGGGATCCGCTGGAGATCCTGGCCGCGTGCGGTGGGCTCGCCATCGCGTCCTTGGCCGGTTTCATCCTCGGCGCGCGGGCCGTGCGGGCGCCGGTGCTCCTCGCCGGCCCGGCCGCGGCCGCCGCGGCACTCACGGCGTGTGCGTTGGCACCTGATGCGGCGGCGGCCTGTTTCCCGGTTGCGGAGATCCCCTCCGGGGTTCCCGATCCGTACCGGTTCCTCGGCCGGCCCGTGCCATCACTCCGGTCCCGTGACGGATTGTCCGGGCCGGGTGCGGCGGCCGCCGTGCTGCCGGCGCTGCGCGCCGCGGTGGAGGAGCACGAACAGACTGCGGAACTCTCCGCGACGACGGGGACTGGACAGTGACCACCGCGGGAGTCGTACCCGCCGCCAGCTTGACCACGGCCGCCCCCGGGCGGTGGCGATCGCGGCCGGAGGAGTGGAGTTCGTCGAGGTTCCAGTGCGCCGACCCGGTCTCGGGGAGGTGCTCGCGTTACAGCGAGCAATCCTTCGCCGGTAGGCCGCGCCGCACCCTGGCGGTGGCGCTACGGTGTCGGTGTGACCGCAGCCGCCGCACACGAACCGCCCCCGGAGATCGCCAAGACTCCCGAGGCGATCCGCGCGGCGCTGCTGCCCGAGGAACGCGACGCCTTCGACGCCGACTGCCGCCACGCCCTCGGCCACGCCGTGGAGCACTCCAGCCCGCAACCGGTTCGCGACGTGCTCGACCACTGGTGGCGCATCGCCACCGTCACCCGACGCGACCCTGCCGCCCACCGACGGATGCTGGCCCGCGTCGACCAGACCCTCACCGGACAGACCCCGCCGCGGCTGCGCACCTGGGACGAACTGCGAACGGAACGCGGCCTGTAGGTGACCTACACGATCGAATTCCCGGACGAGGTCTGGGACCAAGTCCACGCACTGCCCGCCGAAGCCGACACCCCGTTCACCGAAGCGATGACCCTGCTCACCCACGAACCCTGACCCGGCGAGCCCTACCACCGCGCCAACCCCGACGGAGCCCTACGCCAACTCATCTACGGCTTCGGCCACGGCTTGGTCGTCTACGTCATCCTCGAACAGCAGCGGCGGGTCGTCATCGAACGCGTGCTCTGGCTGGAAGACCTCGGCTGACCACCGACGCGGTGACAGCTATCTGACGAACAAACCTTCCCTCGAGGTTCCGAACCACTTCAGGAATCGAACAGATGGTGTGTCGGCCCGGTTCACCATGGACGGTTTCGTCGAGGAACGCTCGGTTTCAGTGGGTACGGCTCCTGACGTCCCGGATTTGTCGGTCCCCTGTTGCACACTTCCGTGAAGTCCCCGAGTGGGGTCGATCGGAGGGTGATGCACATGACCGGTGGCACCGTGTCCGCCACCAGGGCGGTGGGGCCGGGAGGCGAGACTCGGGCCGTGTCCGAGACTGTGGCGCGGCAGGTGTGGGTGGCCGCCGGTCGACGGTGCACCATCTGCAACCGGTACCTGTTGGCCGATCCGGTCACCGGGCAGGAGGTGTCGATCGGGCAGTTGGCGCACATCGTCGGCTGGTCGACCGCCGCCGGTTCGCCGCGTGGGGACCATGAACTTCCTGTCGGGCAGCGCAACTCGGCGGAGAACCTGATGCTGCTGTGCCACGACCAGCACCGGGTCATCGACCACAAGAGTTTGTGGGAGCTGTTCGACGTCGACACGCTGCGGGCGATGAAGCGTCGGCACGAGGAGCGCATCCGCCGACTGACCGGGCTGAACCACGACAACCGCACCACGGTGCTGCGGGTGGTCGGCAACATCCACGGCAGGCCGGTCGAGCTCAACACCGCCAGCGTGACCACCGCGCTGCTGGCCCGCAACCGATTCCCCGACTGGGTCCTGCGCGGCGCCGACGAGTTCGAGATCGACCTGCGGGCACTCCCCGGCGAGCATTCTCGATCTCGGGAAGCGTCGACATCAACCGCCTCCCGCCCGACGTGCTCGACTCGCACACCGTCTACGAGCTGCGCCCCAGCTCGGTGCAACTCGGGCTTGAAGGGGGTTAGCGGCCAGGCGGCCGTCGAAGGCGATCTCGAAAGCGTTGAGGGGCGGGCTTCCAGCGCATCATCCAGCGTTTGCGGCCAGTGCCGGTCGGATGCAGGCTGCTCACCGCGAGGTAGACGCACTTGAGCGCGGCCTGCTCGTTGGGGAAATGGCCCCGGGCCTTGACCGCGCGGCGGATGCGAGCGTTGACGCTCTCGAAGGCGTTGCTCGAGCAGATCACCCGCCGGATCTCCACGTCGAAGGCGAGAAAGGGCACGAACTCGGCCCAGGCGTTGTCCCACAACCTGACGATCGCCGGGTAGCGGGCGCCCCAGGCGTCGACGAACTCGGTGAACCGCTCGTCCTGTGCTCCACCGCGCCCGCATCCTCCGCGGCCCTCACCACGACCGGGGACACGATCACCCCGTCCTCGCAACCCAGGGCAAGTGTGGTGGCCATGCGTGCCGATCTGCCGCGGCGGGTGCTGTCGGTGCCGGACTCCGCCGTCGCCTGACCTCCGGGTTGATCAGCGTGGTCTCGCCGACCTGCAACGAGTCCAAGCCCATGCCGACGCCGCCGTCGTTGGCAGCCAGACAGGCTCAGGTGCAGTCGTAGAAGGTTTCGGGCTTGGCCTTCTGGCAGCGCAGGTTGCACTGTTCGTTCGCCCTGAACTCCAGCGTCACGTCCACCGCGAACTGCCGGGCCTCGGCCACTTCGCGCCGTGGCTCGCACCGAACTCCTCGCAGAGCAGCTGATGTCCTTCCAGTCGGTCCACCAGCCATCCTGACCGGGCTTCACGTCCGCACCGGGCCACCCTGGGTATCCGTCCACGTCCGTGCGCTGGTCCCGGCTCCGCCAGGACCAGCCGCCGAGTGAGGCCGGTCCATCAGCGATGCCGGCGGACGGGCTTGGGGCCGCCGGCTGCCGTGCTGTGATCGGCAGGCGGCCGAACAGTGTCTCGTCGCGGGGGAACGTAGTACCCGTTCGGGCCGATAGCGTGGGTGTGAAGCCTGCCGTCCATCGCACCGTGCTGGCTGTCGACGTCGCCGGCTTCGGCGATCAGGGCCGCTCCAACCGTGACCGGGTCGCGGTGCGCGACGGGCTGTACTCGGCCTTGCTCTCGGCGTTCCGGGAGTGCGGCATCCCGTGGGAGGCGTGCCACCACGAGGACCGGGGTGACGGTGTGCTCGTGCTGGCCCCGCCGGACGTGGTGAAGGCCCTGTTCACCGAGGTGCTGCCGGACGCGCTGCTCGCCGAGGTGCGGGGGCACAACGCCGGGCGCGGGGCGGCGGAGCGGATGCGGCTGCGGGTGGCGGTGCACGCGGGCGAGGTGCAGTTCGACGACCACGGGGTCGTCGGGGTCGCGGTCAACCACACGTTCCGCTTGCTCGACGCCCCACCGGTGAAGGCCGCGCTCGGCGAGTCGGCCGCACCGCTCGTGCTGGTCGTCTCGGACTGGTTCCACGACGAGGTCGTGCGGCACAGCCCGGCCAGCGAGCCGGACGCGTTCCGCCGGGTCCGGTTCACGGTCAAGGAGACCACCGGCACGGCCTGGGTGCGTGTGCCGGGCGAGCCGCGCCCACCGGAGGACGGTGCGGTGCCGCGCCAACTCCCCGCGCACACCCCGCGGTTCAGCGGGCGGCACGTCGAGTTGGACGCGCTCGACGTGTTGCTGCACGACACGCCGACGGCCGTGATCGACGGGATGGCCGGCGTGGGCAAGACCGCTCTGGCGCTGCACTGGGCGCACCGCAACGCCGGGCACTTCCCCGACGGGCAGCTCTACGTGAACCTGCGCGGGGTCGACCCGACCTCGGCGCCGTTGCTGCCCGCCGAGGCGGTGCGCGGGTTCCTCGACGCCTTGGGCGTGCCGCCCGACTCGATCCCGGTGGACCTGCACGCCCAGGCGGCGCTGTACCGCAGCCGGGTGGCGACCCGGCGGATGCTGATCGTGTTGGACAACGCGGCGGACGCCGAGCACGTGCGGCCGCTGCTGCCCGGTGGGGACTCGCCCAGCCGGGTGGTGGTCACCAGCCGCGATCGGCTCACCAGCCTGGTCACCGAGGAAGGCGCGCACGCCGTGCCCCTGGCGGTGCCCGACGACGAGGAGGCAGAGGCACTGCTCGCGCTGCGGCTGGGCGAGCAGCGGGCGTCGGCCGAGCCGGAGGCGGTCCGGTTGCTGGTCGAGCGGTGCGCGCGGCTGCCGCTGGCGCTGGCCGTGACGGCGGCGCGGGCGGGCGCGGCGCGGCACGTGCCGCTGCGGGCCCTCGCGGACGAGTTGGGCGACGAGCAGGATCGGCTGGACGTGCTGGACGCCGGCGACCCGCGGACCAGTTTGCGCGCGGTGTTCTCCTGGTCCTGCCGCACGCTCTCGGCGCCGGCCGCGCGGCTGTTCCGGCTGCTCGGCGTGGCGCCGGGGCCGGACACCGGCCTGCACGCCGCGGCGTCGTTGATCGGCGTTGACGTGTCGTCCACCCGGCGGGTGGCGGCCGAGCTGACCCGGGCGCACCTGCTGGAGGAGCACCAGCCTGGCCGGTTCCGGTGCCACGACCTGCTGCGCGCGTACGCGGCGGAACTGGCCGAGGAGGATCCGGCCGACCGTGACGCCGCCGTCCTGCGGGTGCTGGACCACTACCTGCACACGGGGTTCACCGCGTCGCTGGCGATCGAGCCGTTCCGCCACCCCGTCACGCTCGCGCCGCCGGTGCCGGGCGCGGTGGTGCGGCCGATCCCGTCGCGGCGGCAGGCGGCGACGTGGTTCACGACCGAGTACGCCTGCGTGCTGGCCGCCGTCGACCGCGCCACGACCACCGGCTTGGACGTGCACGCCTGGCAGCTGCCGTGGACGTTCGCGTCGTACCTGTACTGGTACGGCCATTGGCGTGACCTGGTCGCGTGCCTGGGCACCGCGATGGCCGCGACGCGGCGGCTCGGCGATGTGGCCGCCCGGGCGGTGACGCACCGCCTGCTCGGCAACGCCTACGCCAACCTCGGGCGACGCGACGAGTCGCTGGCCGAGCTGACGCGGGCCGCGACGGCGTTCCACGAGATCGGCGACGTGGAGGGCGAAGCCATCGCGCGCTACTCGACGGCCGTCGTCCTGGACCGCTTCGGCATGCCCGCCGAGGCGATCGACCGGGCCCACGAAGCGCTGGAGCTCTACCGTCGGACGGGCAACCGCACCGTGGAGGCCAGGACGCTCAGCGCCATCGGGTGGTTCGAGGCGCGCCTGGGCCACTACGACCACGCGCTGGAGCAGTGCGGCCGAGCGCTGGAGCTGCTGCACGCGTTGGGCGACCGGCAGGGCGAGGCCGACACTCTCGACAGCATGGGTTTCGCCAAGGCGGGATTGGGTCTGCACGACGAGGCCATCGCCTACCACCGCCGGGCGATGGAGCTGTGGCGGGAATCCGGCAACGACTCGCACCGGGCCAAGACCCTGACCCAGTTGGGCGACATCCACGCGGCAGCGGGCGACGTCCGGGCGGCGCGTGAGGCGTGGCAGCAGGCGCTGGAGGTCTTCGAGTCGTTGGGCGACCCCGCCGCCGACGACCTGCGCGCCAAGCTGGAAGACGGCTGAAGGTCATCGCGTGCGACCGCTGGATCGCAGGCCGGAGAACAAATCCTCCGCGCAACCGGGGAGTGCCCCCACGTCGAGTTCGGCCGCCCGCGGACGCAACTCTTCAAATGCCTCGAACACCCTCGGCTTGAGAATGGCGCGCTTCATCGTTGTGCGACCGTCGACCATCCTTTGGAGATTTCGACAGCGCTTTCCGCGAGGCGGTGGGAGTCCCGGGGGGATTGTCACCCACAGAGGACTGCCGCCGGTGGCGATCATGTTCAAGGTCTTCGGGATTCCGTCGACGCCGATGACGATGGTCTCCTCGGTGTTCGACGAGGCGGTCTCACGAAGTGCGCCGACGACGCCCAGTGCCATGTCGTCGCTGGTACAGAACACGGCGTCCAGGCGAGCCACCCGTGCGAAGGCTGATCGGTCGTGGGCCTGAGCCGCGTTGTACGCGCTGAGCGGCTGAAATCGCAGGTGTCGTCGATGGTGACGAAGACGGGGCGAGACTGGCGCGTAAGCGCTCTGCACAACAGCTCTGCCGATCCGTGTGCTCATGGCCGGCCAAGATCAGGACGTGAGGCCGTCGCACGTCACGTCGTCGTAGATGATCCACCAGCCAGCGCCCTGCCTCTGTCCCGAGGTCGGAGCTGAGGTATTATGCCTGGCCGTCTGTTCGACCGATGACGCCGTCGGTCCCGCAGCCCGTACCGGCAGTTCGTCGGGCGTCCCGGGAAATGCGGGCGTCGGCGTTCCGCCCGGGACGACATCCGACCCGTGCCCGCAGTGCGGTCCGACCGGAGGATCCGGTTGCCGCCGGTACCTGACGCACCTTCGCTTCCGCACGCGCACGTCGATCGCGGGCGGGGCCCGTTCCGGTGACCCGGCGGTCGTGCGCCCGACAGCGCACCTCGCTGCTGACCCGTGACGAGAAGTCGCACTAGTGCGGACTCGGACGGTTCGGTATCACGAGGGCTCAGTCACTCGACCGGGCATCGGTACTGCCCGAACAGGTGATGTGGCTCGACTCGGCGGAGTTGCGCAACACGTTGTATCGACTGGACGATTCACTGGGTGACAGTTGCCCACAAATGAGGTGTAATCTATGTTAACTTTCGCCTCAGTCACACCATTACACCACCGGACGGGTGAACTTGTTCCGGGTGCTCTCTTGACCGGAAAAGCTCCCGGCGAGTGTCATCTGATGCCATACTCATCCGCACCTCTGTCGAGGCGTGGACGTCGTGCCGCTCCTCGGCTGTCGGCGAGGCCAGTCGGAGGGTGGGCACATGGCCCCACGCAATGATGTCACCGGATCGTCGGTGGGCAACGTCATCCAGGCCTCGTCCATAGGCGAACTGAACATCGTCACATCGGCACCGCACCACGCGCCCATGCAGCTACCACCCGCCCCGCACGCCTTCGTCAACCGTGCCGTCCAACTGCGCCTGATGGACGAGGCGGTGGACCGCGGGGGCACCAGGCCGACAATCCTCGCGCTCAGCGGCATGGCCGGCGTGGGCAAGTCGGCCCTGGCGCTGCACTGGGCTCACACCAACCACTCCAGGTTCGGCGACGGGTTGCTCTACGCCAACGTCGCGGAGTACCGCCATCGCGACGGGGTCGCCACGGGCGAGATCGTCGCGTTCTTCCTGCGATCGCTCGGGGTGCACCAGCAGTACCTCCCGACCCAGTACCCGGAGCGGGTGGCGCTGTTCCGCAGCCTGACCGCCCACGCCCGCCTGCTCGTCGTGCTGGACGACATCGACGAGCCGGCGCAGGTGCGCGCCCTGTCACCCGCCGGGCGCGGCAGCGTGATCGTCGGCACCAGCAGGCGCAGGCTCAACGGTTTGGCCATCGACGGTGCCCAGTTCATCGACCTGACGCCGTTCAACGCCGATGAGGGCGAGCGCCTCGTAACCCGACTGATGTCCCCCGCGGCCGAGCAGGACCAGGCGAGCATCCGGGAACTCGTGCGCCTCTGCGAGGGTCTCCCGCTGGCGCTCAGCGTCGCCGGGGCCCGACTGGCACAACCACGCTGGTCACCCGCCGGGCTCGTACGCCACCTCTCCGACGACCGGGAACGGCTCGACCGCCTGACCATCGATCCGGGGGGAAGTCCGGTGAAGCACATGTTCGACACCGCCTACGCCGACCTGCGCGAGTCCGCGCAGATCCTGTACCGGCGCCTCGGCCTGCACCCCGGTCCCGAGTTCGGCGGTGACGTCGCCGTGGTCGCCGGCGCGACACCGGCGTTCTCCGCCGAGGCGGACCTGGAGCTGCTGTGCGCCGCCAACCTGGTGGAGCAGTTGGACGGGGATCGCTACCGGTTCCACGACCTCGTGCGCCTGCACGCCCGCGGACGGGCGGAAACGGATGACCCGGCCGAGCAGCGCGAGGCCACGCTCCACCGATTCGTCGACTGGTACGCCACCGGTGCCGCCGCGGCTGATCGGGCTGTCCTCGGGAACAGGTGGCGTCGCGGCAGCCACGACCTCACCGGGTGGTCGGGGCGATTCGACGCCGCGTCCGGAATGGCGTGGCTGGTCGTGGAACGGACGAATTTGTTGGCGGCCATGCGCGCCGCGGACAAACTCGGTTCGCACGACGTCGTGTGGAAGATGTGCGAATCGCTTTGGGCTCTCTACCACAGCCACAAGAACTACGCGGACTGGATCGAATCGCATGAGCTGGGGGTGCGTGCGGCACAGCGGTGCGATGACGTGACCGCCGAAGTCCGCATGCGCAACCAACTAGCCCGTGCGCACATCGAGCTCCACGAGTTCGGCGCCGCGGGCCTGCAACTGGAGATCGCGCGGCGACTGGCGGGAGACGATCCGCAGGCCACGTCGGTGGTGTTGGAATCGACCGGTTTGCTGTACCGGGACCAGGGCCGGTACGCGGAAGCGGTGGACGTCTTCGAGGACCTCGTGCTCAAGCAGCGCGCGCTCGGCGACGAACGCTCTTATGCACTGCAGTCCTACCAACTCGGTGACGTGCTCGTGCGGGCAAGCCTCGAAGAACGCGCGGTACCCGTGCTGGAAGAGGCACTGCGCACGATGGAACGCCTCGGTGACGAGATGGCGGCGGCAAGGGTGCACATCGCCCTGGGGCGGGCCTATCACAGGCTGCGCCGTCAACACGAGGCCACGGCCGAGTTGGAGGCGGCGATCGTCACCACGCGGGAGCGCGAGCAACCGGTCAAGGAGGCACAGGCGCTCGAGGTCCTGGTCGGTGTCGCCCAGGACAACCACGACACCATTCGGTTCCGCACGGCCGCGCGGCGCCTGCTGGAACTGTACGTCGACGCCGGGAGCCCACGCAGCGCCGACGTGCAGGAGTGGATCGACCGGGGACGGCGCCCGGACTGGACGAACTGACCTCAGGCCGACCGCAGCGGCAACAGCGGCCGCACCACGGTCACGTGGACCGCCCCGCTCGTCCCTATCCGCAGTTCGACCGCGTCGTTGATCTGGAATCCTTCCACGCGCCACTGGTGGATGGCGGCTCCGAGCAGGACCGGATCGCCGCGAGGCGCTTGCAGCACCAGGCTGTCGGGCGTGAAGCGCATCAGGACCAACTCGCCCGTCACGGCCACCAGCAGAGCGGCTCCAGGCCAGTCGTGCTGGCCGTCGACGAGCCACTGCCGGGCCTCGCGGTAGTGCCCAGCGTCCCTGTTCACCACGATCTCGGCGTTCTCGATGAAGGGTTGGTGGACCTCTTCGGTGTCGATCAGGAGCACCGAGTGAGGGCTGGTGTCCGGGGATGCCAGGATGGCGGGGAATCGCTCCACCTCGAGGTGGCGGTCGAACGGCGTGGGGTCGATGATCGTCTTGACCCTGAAGGCCGTCGATTCGTAGGAACCGCGGATCGGGCTCGGATCCGGGATCGGCACCATGAGCGGTTCCCCGTCGGGAGGGGCGATTCCCGCCAGGTCGTGGAGCGTGTCGCGGAGTGTCCCCCACGACCGACCTTGGTTGCCGAACATCCGGTTGACTGCCGCCGCGAACCTGTTCTCGTCACGCCGCCGCATCGCGGACTCGATCTGCACGCGCAGGTCGGCGGACACGTCGAGCCGGTCGGCCTCGTCCCGCAGCGCGGCGATCGGCGAGGCCGGGTCGACCTCGGTGGAGCCGTCGGCGGCGAGCAGGAGCGGCACGCCGAGGCTGCCGGCGTAGAAGACCACCGAACCGTGGTCGCCGATCAGCACGTCCGCCGCGATCACCGCGGCCTGCCAGCTGTCGTCCGGTGCGATGATCAGCATTCCCGCAGCCAGTTCTTTCCCGTAGGCCACTTCGATCGCGGCTCTCGTGCGCTCGGCCCAGATATTCACGTGCAGCACCAGCACCACCTGGAACCGATCGCGAGGCAGTTCCGCGACGAGCCTGCGCACGAGGTCTTCCCGGGTGGCCATGAGCGAGTGGTCGTTCCAGGTCGAGCTGATCACGACCAGGCAGCGCTCGTCACCGACACCGAGGATCTTGCGGTACCGCTTCCTCCGCCCACGTGAACTCACCATCTGGTCGAACAGCGGGTCACCGATCTCCTTGGCACGCGACCGCGCCGCGAAGCACAGGCGCGCGCGTTGCTCCTCGTGTGACAGGCCGATCACCCTGGCGAACACCTTCCCGCCGGCGAGGAGCTCGTGGCAGGACAGCCCGGCGGAGACCGTCTCGTCGTGGGTCGAGCTGAAGAGCCGGCGGTTGTAGCCCGCACCGTGCGCCACCACCAGCATGGGTCCCTGGAGCTCGGCGAGTCTGCCGTTGACGTGGGCGGCGAGGATGGCGTCCCATCGGATCGCCCGTGCCTGCTCCCAGTCGATCCGGCGGAAGTGCAGCCCGCGGAGCCGTTCCTCCAGGCCGTCCGCGTACTTGGACCCCTCGTCGATCACGGCGTCGATCGACCACGGGGTACCCATCAGCGTCAGCAGCACCGTGCCGATGCGGTTGAGCGAGGTGAGGTTCCGGGCCACGAGCAGCAGCCGAGGACGCGGTGACGGGGGTGGATGGGCGGTGTCGATCTTCACAACCACCTCCCCGCCACCTCGCAACCTGCCATGTAGCATTCTGCCAGTCAGATGGTAGCCAGGTGTCGCCTGGCTAGGAAGCATACGGCTTGGTGGCCAGTGCCACCCGCCCGCCCCTCGGGAGGACGCACCCTTGATCGACAAAGGACGGAACCCAGTCACCCAACAACGCCAGTTGAGGGCCGAACTACGCACGGCCCGTGAGGCCGCAAGTTTGACCCAGAAGGGCGCGGCAGATTCCTTGGACTGGTCCTTGTCCAAGCTGATCAGGATTGAGACGGGCGCAGTAGGAATTTCCGTGACCGATCTGCGCGCACTACTGCAGCTCTATGGGGTCAGCGACCAGGGCCGGATCGATGAATTGGTCGAAATGGCCAGGTCCGGAAAGCAGCGAGCATGGTGGGACCGGTATCGCCCTCGACTGGTACAGTCATTCGTCACCTTCTTGGGGCTGGAGGACTCGACGTCGCTGATTCGACAGTTCCAGCCGCTGTTCGTGCCCGGACTCCTCCAGACCGAAGATTACGCGCGCGCTGTCGTCAGCCTCTACAACCCGCATGACGAGGACGCTGTCGAACGCGGCGTCGAAATCCGCATGGAGCGCCAGGAAAGGTTCTACAAGCGGGGCGATCAGCGCGCTCTCTTCATCCTGGACGAAGCGGCCTTGCGTCGACAGATCGGCGGCCCGCAGGCAATGAGGAGGCAGCTCGAGCGATTGAAGGAGATCAACCGGCTGCCGTTCATCTCCATCCAGGTCATCGGCTTCGACAAGGGTGTGCACCAGGGCATGGAGAGCGCCTTCACCGTGTTCGAGTTCCCCGGTGACGAGCAGGACCACGCCATCTACATCGATCAGGCCGGGAAGTCTCAGAGCATCCTGATCCAGAACAGCCCCGAAGACGCGAGCCGCTACGTGGAAGCGTTCATCAAACTGGAGGAGGTAGCCACCCCACCGGACGAACTGGATGCCTTCATCGACCGCATCCTGGCCGAATCTTTCAGTGGAGGAACAACCTGATCGAGCCCGAACCACCACTGCTGACAACGGAGCAACCGATGTCCCTCGGTCGGCGGTAGAAGGCGATTGGAACTCCGCGATAGCATCAGTCGGGACCCGGCTGGCCTGCAGCGGAGGGGGCACGTGTGCAGCAGCGAGCAAACTCGGAGTTCACCAGGCCGGCCCCATTCGGGATGGTCTGGCGCAA
The DNA here is from genome assembly GCF_053601135.1 of Actinosynnema sp. NPDC004786. Lineage (NCBI taxonomy): Bacteria > Bacillati > Actinomycetota > Actinomycetes > Pseudonocardiales > Pseudonocardiaceae > Actinosynnema > Actinosynnema sp. NPDC004786. The sequence continues at coordinate 50,803 of NZ_JBSGBG010000002.1, forward strand.
GAGTTCCAACTCCGGCCCACAGCAAGGTGACTGCGTGGAGCTCGCACACATGACAGGCCTTGCTTTCGTACGAAACTCGCGGAACCGCAACGGGCCGCACCTGGCATTCCCGCTCGACCGGTGGCAAACCTTCCTGTCGGCGGTCAAGACCGGTCCCCTCGGCCAACACCCGCGCTGACTCCGAGCGGAGCCGCGGCGCACCCGCCTCCGACCAGGCGGAGTGCACATCGACGGCACAGAACCACGACCACTCTGGGGCGCACGTCCACGCCCACGTGGACGTTCCGATAGCGACACACCTACGCCGGTCGCCCGGTGGGTGAGCACAACCCGCCGCTCACCCACCTGGAACATGGCACGGCTGCCGGACTCCCCTGAGGTTGTCCCCGAGAACCGGACACCGGATTTCCTGCCACGAGGGTGAGTGCTTGACGGTAGCCGACGCGGGCTTCGTGCGGGGCGCGGTAGTCGAGTGCGGAATGTAGGCGGTCGTGGTTGTAGTAGCCGATATGGGCGAACACGTCGCGTCGGGCGTGGTCGCACGGTGGTGCCGATCTCGGTCTTGAGGGTGGCGAAGAACGACTCCGCGACGGCGTTGTCGAAGCAGGACCCGGCCCGCCCCGCCGACGGCCGGATGCCGTCACCGGTGAGCGCGCCGCGGAACAGCCCGGAGCTGTACTGCGTCCCGCGGTCGGCGTGGAAGATCGCGTCGTCGCCGGTCAGGCCGCGACCGGCGGCGAGGTCGAGGGCGTCGCGGACCGGTTCGGCGCGCATGTGCTCGGCCATCGCGTGCCCGACGACCTCGCGGGTGTGCAGGTCGATCACGGTGGCCGGGTAAAGACAGCCTTGGCGGGTGGGCAGGTAGGTGATGTCGGCGGCCCGGTGCCGGGGCGGTGAAGTCTCGGCCGATCAGGTCCGACGCCGGCGCCGCGACCACATCGGGCCTGGTCAGTGACCGTCGTCGGCGACCTGCCGCAACGGCCGGTCCGACAAACGGACCAACTCGACCGCGTCCCTGCCGACATGCCCTGGGTGGGCGAGACCCGCAGGTACTTCGACCTGGACCTCCAGGTGTTCCGCCTGCGCCCGGCCGACCTCGGCCGCACCCGCCCACCAAGGCCACCGCCCACCGAACTACGCCTGACCCGCCTTCGTCCCGGGCTCCAGAAGCAGCGGCTCGTGCTCGTCATCGGCCGACGGGACCGGCTGCCGGACCTCTGGATGGCTGAACAACCCGTCCACGATCACCGAACGCTCTCCGGCAGGTGGTCCAACACGTGCACCACGCGCACCGCGACGTCGTGCGCGGTTTTCGCGTCCAGATCGGACAACTCCTGCAACGTGGCCCGCACGAGATCGACCCGTGCTTCGTACCGTGAAACGTACTGGGGTGACATGGGTTTCCGTCCTTCTCCACGCCATCGGGGCTCAACGCGAACGATGTCGGAGCCGTCTCACGACGCGGGGTGTCCGGGCGGACTCGAACGAGTCGACCCGATGACGACAACGCTGCACCCCGGTGAGCCGCTCGACGGCGACCGGCGTGGAGAACCACGGAGGACATGCCTGGCGGGCGTCGCCCGCGGCACGCCAACCGCCGGCCCCGGCACCGTCCGCCCGGACGCCTCCATCCGAGTCGTCCTGACGCCCGGGCGCGGTGCGGACCGGCCTCGGAGCGCACCCAACGCCGACCCGCACCGCACAACCAGGCCGCCGTGAGCGCTGTCTGCTCAACGCAACCGCGTCGAGCCTGGCCCACCGCTTAAGGGCTCGTCTTGGTGGGAGGGGGGAGGTGGGAGATGGTCATCGACGGGTTGGAGGCCGTGCCCGGGGGCACGGTCTTCCCCTCTTCCACGTCGCGGCAACCGGTGGCGGCCACCAGGAGCGCCAGGGTGATCACGACGGCTGATCGGCGGACCGGGACGGTTCGGGCCATGGTCTCGATCCTATCCCCGTGTGGCGGCTCAGTCGCAGGTGAACGGGCTGACCTGGGCGCAGGCCGCAGCGATGGGCGAGTAGAACAAGGTGCGCTGCGCCTCGTTCCCTCCCGAGATGATGCCGACCACCTGCGCGCCGGTCCCGGTGCTGTCCCGGATCACCGGGCCGCCGCTGTCGCCGGGCTGGCTGAGCGGGGTGTTGGTCAGGGACTGGGCGACGGACATGCCGCACGGGCTGACGCCGGCGTCCGGGTAGGAGACGCAGACGTTCGTCCGGACGAGTTCGCCCGCGCACCGCGTCCCGCTCACCGAGCCGTTGCCGCACACGCGCATCCCGACGAAGGAGGAGGTGTCCTTGAACTGCATCAGGTTGGTCGGCGTCGTGACGGTCCCGTGGTATTGGCGGTTGGTGTACTTGGTCGTGCTGACCGACTGGGCGTCGATGCGGTTGTTGCCCCACTGCGACGACACGACCGGGCCGATCTCGTCGGAGTAGTAGACCGTGTTGGTGGGCTGGTCGTAGTAACCCTGGAGGATCTCCTCCCCGACGACGAAGCAGTGCCCTGCCGTGTACATGTGCGTCCGCGCGTAGTTGACCGCGGCGCTGCTGCACCAGCTGACCCGGCCCTCGTCCCACCGGATGATCCTGTTGCCGGTGTAGAACGGGAGGTGGTCGTACTCGCGGTCGGGGCCGGGGTAGGCCATCGCGTTCAGCTCGTCCACCCGGGCTCGGGTGACCCGCACCGCTTTCACCGGCTCCTGCACCGACACGACCGCGTTGTGGGTGGTGTTGCGGCCCTTCTCCGGGACGACCGAAACCAGGTCGGCGTCGACCAACCCGGCAACGGACGCGGTGGCGCCGGCGACGTCTTCGCTGACCTTGACCACGACCTTGCCCAGTTGCTCGTCCGCGTACCAGGAGTTGACCGGTGACGCGGCCGGTGCGACCTCCCTCAGCTTGTCGCCGACCTTGGCGAGGGCGTCGTTCAGCACGGCCAGCGATGCCGGCCGCCGCTGGACCTCCACCGGCGCGGCGTGGGCGGAGGCCGCCCGGACAGGCGCCAACCGCCGCAGCGCACCGGTCCGCGGTGCGACGTCGAGCCCTTCGGGGACGGCCACCACGAACCTGTTCCGGGTCCGGTCGAGCCAGAAGCCCGAGAAGTCCTGCGGGTGCTGTTCCACGTACGCGCGGACCGCGCCCGCGTCCTCTTCCGCCAAGACCCAGGTGGCCTCGTCCTGCATCTCGGCCGGCGCCGAGTTGGCACCCGGTACGAGCGCGGTCAACCCGAGCACAACTACCGTGACGATGGTGAAGGCGCGTCTGTGCAACACAGTTCCTCCCTTGTTTCGCGTTCCGACGGGATCGGCCGTCGGCGGCTTCGACGCAGTGGCACGCCGAACCGGGCGGGTGTGCGGCGATCTGCTTACCAGGGAACGGTTCAGCGACTAAAGTATTTTGTTTGTCCCTCTCACTGCCCATCTCTGTGCATGCCGAATGCGGGGTGGGTGGCAGCGTCACGGGTAAGTGGACGGGATGGCACGTAACACGCACACGCCGAAGCCACCCCCGAAAAAGGACACCCCCGGATCGGCCGCCCCATCCTCCCGAGAGGGACTCTAGAGGGATGGAGCTGCGAACGCGAACACTATTTTCCAGATGCGCTCGAACGGCGCAGACCCTGAAGTCGTGTCTGCTCCCGCATTGACCGGCGGTACCGCCGGCGGGACATGCCGCCGGCGACACCTCTCGGAAGAGGTGGACGGCCACGTCTGCGGCCGTGGCCGTGTCCCGCCCGCGAGACCGCGACGACTCACCGCCGGACGATTTCGTTGACCGGGGAAAGGCACTGGTATAGCGTCGCGCAGGGGTCCGGACCTCATACTGTCCCATTCTCCAGTCGAGATCGGGTGGATCTGTGAAGAGGTCGGCACTTTACGCTTTGGTTGCCATATCGCTCGTTTCCGGCACCGCGTCGGCTGTCGCCGCACCGGCTCCGGACAAAGGCGTCGCGCCGGTGCGGGACGTCATCGACGCCAACGCCTGGTCGGAGGCGGACAAGGAGGATGCACGGCGGCTCGCCGCGTTGGACCGCATCAGGGCAAGGGTGGACAGCCGGCCGGACGTCTTCGCGGGCATCAGCACGAACGGCCCCGCCGACGTCACGATCCACGTGGTGAAGGGCCGTGAGGCGAACGCCGACACCGGCGCCCTCAGGCATGAGGCGAGCCTGGAGAAGATCGCGGCGAAGGTGGTGCCCGCCGAGCGCAGCACCGCCGACCTGAAGAAGGTCGCGGACGCCATCCCGGGCACCGAGGCGCTGGCATCCACGTTGGCTTCCTACGGTATCGACCCGGCGACGAACCGGGTGACCGTCGGCGTGACCGAGCTGACCGCCGAGGTGGAGTCGGCGGTGCGGACCGAGTTCGGCGACGCGGTGTCGCTCCACGTCGAGAAGCGGCTCAAGGGGATGTCCGGAAGGTTCAACGACAGTTCGCCGTTCTACGGAGGCATCCGCTACGGCAACGTGGATGGCGCTTGCACCTACGGCTTCTCCGTGACCAATGCCCATGGCACGCGTTACGCTCTCACAGCCGGCCATTGCGGGCAGGTGGGAACCACCTACGCGGCTATGACGTCCTCAGGGGGAACCCGCAACCGGGGCGTCGGCTACACGAACTTCGGAACGATGCAGTTCCGGAGGTTCGGCGGCGGCGGCCTCGACGGCGGCCTGATCGGTGGCGTCGACTACGGCGGCCGCATGTGGGCCCACGGCAATCTCCTCGACGACGGCGACTATTCCCTCGCTGTGCGCGGCACCTCCTACTCGTGCCAGGGTTGCCGGGTCATCTTCAACGGATCGTTCAGCGGCTTGCAAACGGGATTCCTGAACGGTCCGGGTGAACGGTGCTACAGCTATGAGAACTTCAACGGGGAGATCAACTGCGGTCAGCAGATGGTCACTCCCACGGCCAGCGGCAGCCTGTGCCAACCCGGCGACAGTGGCGGGCCCGTGTTCGCGCACGACGGGCAGGGGGGTGTGATCGCGGTCGGCATCATCGCGGGCGGTGACGCCTACGGGAACTGCACCTACACGCCGGTCCAGACGCTCTTGAACGCTTGGACGAGCCAGATCACGGTCGGCTGACGCGGTGACCGGCCGGGCGCCGTCGGATCACCTCGGCGGCGTCCAGGCCGATCCCCGCCGACGTCGGGGATGTGCATGGAGGTCTTCGAGCACCACCTGGGCACAGCGATCAGGTGGGGACGAGATCGGGGATGATGCCGGCGAGCTGGGCGCGGGAGGTGATGCCGAGCTTGGGGAACATCCGGTGCAGGTGGTAGCCGACCGTGCGGTGGGAGATGAACAGGCGTTGCCCGATCTCGCGGTTGGAGTTGCCCTCCGCCGCGAGCTGGGCGATCTGGAGCTCCTGCGGGGTGAGGGCGTCGAGTGCCCGCGCCGACGGCCGCTCGGACTGCTCGCCGGGCGGCACGCAGTTCGGCGCGGGCGCGTTCTGCCCAGGGGCGCAGGGTGAGGGCGTCGAACGCGTCACGGGCGGCCCGCAGCGCGGCCCGCGACTCGGCGACGTACCGGTTCCGGTGCTGCACGCGCGCCCTTGAGGAGCAGCCGCGCGTGCAGCACCGGGAACCGCGTGCCGGTCGCGGCGAGCGCGTCCTCGACGGCGGTGAGCTGGTCGGGTTCCTCGGCCAGGAACGCCCGCGCGGCGGCGAGGCCGGCCACCACGTGCGGTCCCGGCACGCGGTGGGCGAGCCGGGCGAGTTCGGCGACGTGGCGACGCGCCTCGTCGGCCGCCTCACCGCCCAGTGCGGCGGCGGCCTCGGCCAGTTCGGCGATGGCGCCGGCGCGTTGGAGGCGATTGCGTTCCGAGGCGCGACTTTCGCGCGTACGCGCCCCTATGCCGGTTCCAGCTCCCACTCCTGGCCGTCGTAGCCGGGCTGCGGGCCGCGCTGTTCGATGGACGCGGAGCTGCGGGAGTCGACGTGCAGGAACCGGCCGCTGTCCCGGTTCGCGATCCGGTACACCGGAGCGCCGGTGGTCGCGGAGGTCACGGGGAGCAGTTGCCACTGCTGGTGCCGTGCGCCGGCGTAGGTGCGCTGGACGACGCTCGTGCCGACGGCTTCCACCACCTTGCCGCTCTTCATGTTCTCGATCGTGTAGTAGTCGACGCCCCGGTCCTGCGCCACCACGGTGAGCCGCCACCGCCGGTGGGCTTTGAGACCGCCTGGGCTCTGGTGGATCTGGGCGTCTTCGGCGGAGGACTCGTTGCGGACGCCCAGCCGCAGGCTGCTGCGCCGGTTGATCCAGGACACCACGGTGCCCGAGGCGGGGAGAGCGGGGTCCTCGGCCAGGGTGATCCGCACGACCTGCTGCCTGTCCCTGCCGGCGAGGTAGAGGTCGCCGGCGTTGTCCATGGCCATCGCGTCGAAGAACCTGGGCGTGTCGAAGGTGCGGTCGTTGGCGCGGTTGAAGCAGGAGGTGACGTTGTCCGCCACCGTGGTGATCACCCCGCTCGGGCTCACCCTGCGGATCCGGTCGTTCCTGGAATCGGCGATGTAGAGGTTGCCGGCGCCGTCGACCTCGACCCCGACCGGGCAGTTCAGGCGCGCGGAGGTGGCCGGGCCGCCGTCACCGTCGAACCCGGCGGTCCCGGTCCCGGCCACCGTGGTGATCACCCCGTTCGCGGCGACCTTGCGGACGCGGTGGTGCACCGAGTCGGAGATGTAGAGGGTCCCGGCGCCGTCCACGGCCAGCTGGATCGCGTGGGACAGTTGGGCGGCGGTGGCCGGACCGTTGTCGCCGCCGCCTCCCGACGTCCCCGACCCGGCCACCGTGGTGATCACCCCGTCGGCCGCGACCTTCCGGACGCGGTAGTTGCCGGTGTCGGCGATGTAGAGGTTGCCGGCGCCGTCCACGGCGATGCTCCGCAGGCCGAACAGCCGGGCTGCGGTGGCCGGGCCGCCGTCACCGTCGAACCCGGCGGTCCCGGTCCCGGCCACCGTGGTGATCACGCCGTTCGAGACCTTGCGCACCCGGTGGCTGTCCAGGTCGATGATGTAGAGCGACCCGGCGCCGTCGACCGCCACGTCCACGGGGTAGCTCAAGCGGGCGGAGGTGGCCGGGCCGCCGTCACCGTCGGACCCGCCGACACCGGTGCCCGCCACGGTGGTGATCACGCCGTTCGGCGCGACGACCCGGACCCGGTGGTTGTGCCACCCTGCGATGTAGAGCGAACCCCCGGCGTCCACCGCGATCCCCGCCGGGTAGCTCAGCTGGGCGGAGGTCGCGGGACCGCCGTCGCCACCCCCGCCCTGGGTCCCGTTCCCCGCCACCACGGTGGCCGTGTAGGAGGGGGGTTGCGTGGTCGTGGCGCCGGGGGAGCTCATCGCGGTTCCTCACGTTCCTCGGTTCGGTCCTGCCGCGGGTGACGTCGTCGCGCCCGCCCGCACGGCACCTGCTCGACCGGCGGCGGGCGTCGCGCCGGTGTTCACCGGGCCATGAAGCGGCGGAACAGGTTGCGGGCGACGTACACCCCCGGGCCGCCGAACCCGATGATGTCGAGGCGTCCGTCGCCGGTGACGTCGGCGAGGTGGCGGGGGTGGTGGTCGACCCGCCAGCCCCCGGCCGCCTCGTCGTGCCCGAATCCCCGGCAGACGAGTTGAGCGGCCCCGAACCCACCGCCGCGGCCGTGGGACACCCAGACTCCTTCGTCACCGAAGCCGACGATGTCGAGGGTCCCGTCGCCGGTCGTGTCGGCGAGGAGTCGGAGGTGCTTGCGCCCCGTCCACCCCTGGGCGCCCCCGAAGTCGTTGAGGACGAGACGGGCTTCCTCGAACGTGCCGTCTCCGCGCCCGCGTGACAGGACGACCCCCTGCGGGCCGAACCCGACGATGTCCACCGTGCCGTCGGCGGTGGTCTTGACCAGGAACCGCGGGTGCTCCTCGACCGAACGCCATCCCTTGTCGACCCCGAAGTCGTCGAGGGTGAACACGGGTTCGGAGAAGACCCCCTCCTCGTCCTGGAGCGACACCCAGACGCCGTCGTCGTGGAACCCGACGACGTCCAGCCGGCCGTCACCCGTCGTGTCGACCAGGGAGCGGGATGCCTGTCGACCCGCCACCCGCCGGCCCGGTCGCCGTACCCGAACGCCGGCAGGATCGGTTCGGCGTCCGCCGGCGTGAACCGCCCGTCCTGGCCCTGCCGTGACACCCGGAGGCCGTCGTCGTGGAAGCCGACGACGTCGACCCGCCCGTCACCGGTCGTGTCGACCAGGAAACGGGGGTGCCTGTCGGCACGCCACTCCCCCGCCTGCCGGCCGTGGCCGAACGCGCGGACGACCGGCTCGCCACCCATCGGCGGGAACGCGCCGTTCGCGTCCTGCGACGACACCCGGACGCCGTCGCCGTCGAACACGACCAGGTCGAGCCGGCCGTCACCGGTCAGGTCCACGAGGGAGAAGACGTCCTCGCGGCGCGAGGCGTCGTTCGAGCCCGCGACCTGGTGCAGGACCCGCTCGGTCTCCTCGAACGTGCCGTCGCCCCTCCCGGACGACGTCACGATCCCCTTGCCGGGCTTGATCCCGACGAGGTCGACCCGCCCCTGCCCCGTGAGGTCGGCGACGAAACGCGGGGCGGCCCCCGCCTTCCAGCCCGGGTCACCGCTCGGGGGCCGGGCGGCCGGGTCGCTCTCCCAACCCCCGGCGTCCGGGCGGCTGCCGAACCGCCCGAGGACCAACCGCGGGTCGCTGAAGGAGGGCGTCGCGTCGGGCGCCGGCCGCAGTGCGGTCGAGCGGACCAGTCGCCAGGACTGCCGACCGTTCCAGTGGGTTACCGGCGTCCACCGCAGCACGGGGTCGGAGGTGCGTTCGGGCGCGGCCGGGACGAACCGCCACCGCTGGCTCTCGTCGTCCTCGTCGTGCTCGCGCAGGACGAGGCGGGGTCCGTCCGGGTGCTCGGGATCGGTCAGACCGAGGACGACGTCGTCGCGGACGCACTCGATGCGGTAGAGGTCCGCTTCGCCGTCCACCGGGATGACGCGCCACTGCTGGGCCTGGCCGCCGTTCGCGGTCCGCCGGTGAACCTTCCCGTCCGCCGCGGAGGGGTTGTCGAGCACTTCGCCGCTGCCCGCGTCGCGGATCACGTACGCCTGATCCCCCGACGCCGGCTGCACGGGCACGAGTTGCCACCGCGCCGGGCTCGGGCCGCCGTCGGGGAAGTCGCGGACGACGAGGTGCCCGTCCGCGGCCGGCGGCTCCTGCGCGCCGATCGCCTTCTTCGTGGCGGCGTTGACTATTCCGACCTTGAGATCCTGCATGGGCACGGGCACCCTGCTGCCCCTTCCGGGCGGTACGGCCATTGGCACTGGCGGGTTCGCGCTGCGGCGGGCGCGGTCACGTGAAGACGTGGTGGTAGGGGACTCCCCACTCGTTCGGCAACCGGGGGTAGAAGGTGTTGATGACCGTGCCGGTGAAGTCGCCACCCCAGTTGTAGGTCACGCGCGCCTCGCTGTTCGCGGTCACGGCGTGGTCCTTGAACCCGAGGATCGTGTCCGGGTGGGTGATCGGCACGAAGGTCACACCGCCCCACGGCGTCACCGTCACGACCCACAACTGGGTGTCCTCGGGTGAGCCGTTCCTGCCGCGCCACTTCTCGCCGACCTTGGTCGGGAGACCGACCTGGACGCCGTCCGACTGGGGTTTCGGGGCGTCCTGGTGGACGGTGATCCGCCGGCGCCTCGGCTTCGGCGCACCGTCGTCGCCGCGGCCGGACGATCCCGCGGCGCCGGGACCCGCGGGATCGTCCGGCGCCTGCCCCGCGGCGCTCTCGATGAAGTACAGGGGCCTCTGCCCGAAGAAGCCGCCGGGGGTGATGTACCAGAGGTGGCCGTTGCGCTCCTTGGTGGCGGGGTCGAGCGTGGTCGCCAACTGGACGCCCTTGTCGTGGCTGTTCTCCTCCAGCTCGGCGGGTTTGAGGTACCCGCCGTTGAAGGCGTGCACGAGCATCACCGGCCGGTTCTCGACCAACGCGGCCACGATGGCGTTGTCGTAGCTGTTCACCGGCACCGGACCGCCGACCACCAGATCCGACATCGGAGTGCGTTCCTGGGTGTACACCGCTGACACCTCACCTGTTCTGAACGTGGGGCGAAACGCATCGAACACTCGATGCGGGACAAGTGGGGACACGTCCACGACTTCACGCGATGCGACCCGCGAAAGCGTGACGCGCTGGAACAGATGTCACCAGGTATACCGCACGGCGATACCGGCCACCAGAACGTCACCCGATACCGAAGTCGACCCCGGTGGCCGCAATGCTGCGGTGGATCTACCCGGACCACCCTTCGGACGTGTGTGAATGACCACGGGGGGATGCCCGTCGGCCGTCAACGGAGTGACGCAGGGTGACGGCGCGTGCAACGGAGGAGCGACCAAGAAGGGCCGCCACCAGCCCTTTACCCTGAACAGGTGCGGCGTGAGAGGTCCTGGATCCCGCGTCACACACCGTGCTAGCGTCGCGATCGACCCGTGCCGGGTTCGAGTGCGGGTACGTGAACCGCAATTACCTCCCCCAGCACGGTCCACCGCACGGTCACACACATCGGGCGAGGTCGAAGAATGCCTGCGAACACGTACAACCTGGAACGGGTAAAACGCCATCCGCTGACCAAGCGGAATCTGCGGGAACTCAACATCGCGCAGTCCTGGCAGTCCGTCCTGAACCACCCCAACCTCATCTACGTGGACCAGTCCGGAGCGCAGCACAGGCCCATCGGGTTCTCCATCAACAAGTCGAGCTTCGGCACTTTCGACGGAACCGCCAACGACCTGGGCTGGCTCGCCTACCTGCACCTGGGCGAGCCGCTGATCGAGGAACGCGGCAACGTCGACCAACCCCCGCCCGACACGTTCTCCTCCCGCTCCTACGTCAACCGCAGCGACACGTCCGCGGTGAAGTTCACCGACACGGTCAACTTCACCGTCGCCAACGCGGTCACCTGGAACCTGCAGGGGCAGGCCCAGCTGACCTTCGGCGGCAAGGCGAGCGCGTCGCTGCAGCTCCAGCTGCAGAACCAGCTCCAGTTGCAGCTGCAGAACAGCATGCAGAACAAGAACGCCAACACCGTCACCAACAAGAACAGCAAGGACAACATCGGCGTGGACAACGCCAACAACACCGAGTCGGCCACGACGAACGGGATCACCAACGGGACGACGTTCACGGTGCAGGGCAGCGCGACCGGCAGCGCCGAGCTGCACGCCCAGCTGATGTTCGGCATCACCGCCTCCGTCAGCGGCACCCTGACCACGACCTGGGGGTCGTCCTCGCAGGTCTCCGGTGACGTGAGACCGAACTCCCGGGTGCAGACCATCGCCACCCAGCGGCGCAGCCGCAAGCAGTACACCTACGAGATCCCGGTGACCTTCGACGGTTTCCTCGCCGTGCGCTACGCCGTGCCGGTGGACGTCCTGTCGCCCCCGCAGCCCGGCAACCCCGCCCAGGCCCACGTCGTCGCCCGCGACATCGGCGACATCGACCTGACCGGCAACGGCACCTTCCGCGTCAAGGGCGTGGCAGAAGTCGTGTCCGCGCTCGACGTCGACCACACGGTGTTCGAGAGCGAAACCCTGACCTACAGCCCCCGAGCCCTCTACAAGGGCCCGTGACCGGGCGATGCCCACCACTCGACGAGAACACGGCCAGAGGTGACGACCATGGTGTTCGACAACATCTTCAACTTCGCCAACGCGGGAGCGGGGATCTTCTCGGTCGACCGCGACGGGACGAAACCACGACCGGGTGGGAACGTCGACTTCGAGGACGCCGACGACGACACCTACGACGACTCCCACGGCAGCCTGTTCAGCAGCGGGATCCACGGCGCGTCCGACCGCGCCAAGGTCGTGCAGGAACAATCGCCCGAAGCACGAGCGGTGCTGGGCTTCCTCGGCGCCTTCATCGCCAACGCCCAGACCTCGGCCGCCGCACAATCCCGGTACGCCGCCAACCCGCAGTCGATGTCCGACGTGGCCTCGGCCGGCATGACCGCCTCCAGCACGACGGTGACCGGCAACAGCGACCTGAAGAAGGACCCCGACCTGGAGAACCGGCCGAAGAAGAGCGACTTCGCCCAGGCCCCCGAAGCGCCCGAGGCGAAAGCCAAGACACCGCCCGGGACCGCCAACCCCGACGCATGACCGGACGGGCCGACCGGCGTCCCGGGTACCGACTCCCACCGGTCCCGGTCGTCACCCCGTGCTGCCGGACCACATGGTCGAGCTGATCCGCGAGCCGCGGCGCCGACCGCCCGGAACGCGGGGTTCGCGGCCTCGCCGGACCGGTCCGGGACCGGCGGTTCCCGGGTTCCTCGCGCCGGCGCGGCGGCCTGGTCGGATCGGGGAAATGCGCGAAGACGGGGGCGGCGGCGGTCGAGGAAGTCCTGGGCGGCGGCCGCCACGCCGAGGTCGTGGCGGCCGAGCCGTGCTCCTGCACCTGGCAGGTGACGCGTCAGAGCCCCAGGCGCCGGTACTCGGCTTCGACCATCTCCGCCCGTTCCGCCGGGTCGATGGCCCGCGGGTCGGCGTCCTTGGTGTCGCTGGGGCGCGCGTACCGGTCGAACGCCGCGATCTTCTCGGCCTGCTTCTCCCGGATGCGCTCATCGATGGTGTCCTTGGCGAGCAGTCGGTGGACCTGGACGACGCCGACCCGGCCCATCCGGTGTGCCCGGGCGACGGCTTGCTCCTCCTTGGACGGACGCCATTGCGGTTCGGTGATGACCACGACCGACGCGGCCTGGATGTTCAGCCCCTCGCCGCCGGTCTCGATCTGCGCCAGCAGCACCGCGTGCCCGGCCTTCCCGGTGAAGTCGTCGATCAGGCCCTGCCGCCGCGCGGCCGGCGTGTTGCCGTCCAACCGGCCGACGACCCCGTCTCCGAGCCTGGCGGAGGCGATGTCGAGCACGCGGTGGAAGTACGAGAACACGATGACCTTGCGCCCGTCGTCCCGGGCCTCCTTCACGATGTCCTCCAGCCGCTCCAGCTTCTCCGACCCGTGATCGAAGGTGGCTTGGCGCATCGCCATGGCGTCCCTGGTCGCGACGGCTCCGCGGTAGGCGTCGAGGTCTCGCGCGCTCGGGAGCACCCAGTCGTCGATCTCGATCTTGTTCGGCAGCTCCGTGAGGACGTCTTCGACGTTGCGCCGCAGGTACACCGGAGCGACCCGGCGTCGGAACTCCTCGGCGTCGACGCTCGCACCCCCAACCGCCAGGCGTGCGGCCGCGTCCTTGTCGAGGTGCTCCACCAGGACGCGGAACTCCGACACGGTGTTCTCCATGGGCGTGCCGGTCAGCAGCAGGACCCGGTCGGTCCTCTTCGCCAGCTCGCGGATCTGCCTCGACTGCTTGGCGTCCGGGTTCTTCACCCGGTGCGCCTCGTCCACGACGAGCATGTCGGCGACCAGGGACGTCAGGTCGCGCACGTTGCGGACGGTGTCGTAGGTGACGATCGCGACGCCGCCCGCCTGCCGCCAGTTCCGCGTCGCGTCGGCTCGTCCGGGCCCGTGCAGGGTGTACGCGGTCAGGTCGGTGTGCTTGGCGATCTCTTGCACCCAGTTGCCCATCAGGGTCAGCGGGCAGACCACCAGGAAGCGGCGCGGCCCGGTCGCCGCCAGGTGGACCATGGCCGCCAGGGCTTGCACGGTCTTGCCCAGGCCCATCTCGTCACCGAGGATGCACCTGCGCCGCAGGACGGCGAACCGGGCTCCGAACCGCTGGTAGCCGAACAACGTCGTCTTCAGGCCCGTGGTGTCCAAGCCGACCGAGCCGACCTCGTTCCGCGCGGCCTGCGGCAGGAACCCCTGAGCGCTTTCGCGTTCGTCGAGGTCGCCCCGGCCGCCGAGAGAGGCCAGCAACGCGTCGAAGCCCGCCTTGTCTTCCGAGTACGAGTCCCATGCGGTGTCGGCGTGGACGGCGGGAGTCGTCGCCCTGGCTAACCGCTCCACTTCGGCGCGGAAGTCGCGCGTCTCCGGGGAAGTGAGGACGCCGTCCAGGTCCAGCAAGGCGTCGAGCACGCGCTGCCTGCTCGACCCCCACGTCATCGCCATGCGCCACCAACTGCGCGCCGGGGCGACGGCGCGGGCGACCGACCCCACGCGCTCGGCGAAGCGCTCCGAGCGTGCCAGCACCGCCGATCGCGTGGCGATGGCCTGCCGGAGGGCGGCGATGACGCACAGGAGGTCGGTGTGGGCGGGATCACGGCGCTCCGGGTCGAAGCGGATCCGGACCCCGCGGCGGGTCTCCTCGACCAGTTCCCGCGCCGCCTCAGCGGCTCTCACCGCGGTGTGCGGACCGACGCCGTGGTGTTGCCGCAAGGTCTCGGAGTCGTGGGGCAGGAGTTCGGCCACGCTCCTGTACCCGGCCTCCACCAAGGCCCTGAGCTTCGTCCGCTCATCCACCCACGGGCGGAGGTCCGTCACCGGACGTGCGGCCAACCGGGCGTGGACCTCGGCTTCGACCAGTCGGGCGACCTGCGCCCGGCCATCACTCCGCAGGTGCTCCGCACGCGCGGCATGAGCTGCCCCGGCTTCGACCAGGCGGTCCACTTGTCCGAGCAGTTCCCTCGCCCGTCCACGGACCGATGTGCCCGCCGCGCCCTTCCGCCCCACTTCAGCAGTGTCCACCGGAGGGGGACGACGAGGCATCGGTCATGCGGGTGTCAGCCTTCCGGACGCACACCGGTCCCGACGAACCCTCAACTTTCCAACACAGCTTCGACCTTCGCGTCCCACAACCCGGTCTCCGGGTGGGATGGCCCTCCGGGCACGTGCTGAGCACTGGCGCTGCCACAGGGCGCGCAGGACCGTCAAAAACGCAGCTCCCGCTCGACCAGGCGTCCACGTCCAGGGCGACCTCTTCGGGCTCCGCAATCCGGCGGTCCCCGCGGGGGCCGTGGGACGTCAAGGTGCCAGGACAGCCGGTCCGTGGTTCGGTCGAGGCGGGGTGCGCGCGCGACGATCGAGGATGCCGTGGGTGGCGGTGAGGTGCCGAAGACGGGCCAGGACGCCACCGCGTCCGGGAACGCCGTGGTGGTGCAGGCCGGTCGCGACGCCACGGTCACCGTCCACCGAGGGCACCCGGCGCGGGTGGCGTGGCCGGTGCGGGTCGGGCTGCCGCACACACCGGCCGACCACTACCGGCAACGCCACGCCCACACCGAACTGGTGGAGGCGTTGGCCGCCGGGCACTCGGCCGTGCTGGTCGGCGGTGGGCGGCGCGCGGGCGTGGTCGTGTCGGGGCTGGGCGGGGTCGGCAAGTCCCAACTGGCCGCCCACCACGCCTGGCGGGTGTGGCGCGACCCGGAGCTGGATCTGGCGGTGTGGGTGTCGGCGCTGTCCCGCGACGCGATCGTGACCGCCTACGCCGAGGCCGCCGCACGGGTGCTGGTCGAGGACGACCCCCGGATCGCCGACCGGCCACCCGACGAAGCGGCGGAGCGGTTCCGGGAGTGGCTGGCCGGCACGACGCGCCGCTGGCTGATCGTGTTGGACGACGTGCAGGACCCGGCCGACCTGCGCGGCCTCGACCCGCCACCCGGTCCGGGCGGGCAAGTGGTGGTGACCAGCCGACGACGCGACGCGGCGGCCGGGCGCGGCGGGCACCGGGTGATCGAACTGGACGTGTTCGCCCCCGACGAAGCCCTGACCTACCTCGCCGAGGCCCTGGCCGGCACCGCCGACGGCGGTGACCGGGACCGGCTGGCGGGGTTGGCGCAGGAGTTGGGGTGGCTGCCGTTGGCGTTGAGCCAGGCCGCCGCGTACCTGGCCGACCAGCCGCTGCTCACCGTCACCGCCTACCGGGAGGTGCTGGCCGACCGGCGCCGCACCCTGGCCGAACTCAGCCCACCCGAACACGCCCTGCCCGAACACCAACGGATCATCGCGGCGACCTGGTCGGTGTCCATCGACCGCGCCGACCGCGTCGACAACCCGACCCGGCCGGGAGGGGCGGGCCTGGCTCGCCCGCTGCTGGAGATCGCCGCCCTGCTCGACCCCAACGGCATCCCCCTCGACGTGTTCACCGCCCCGCCAGTCCTGGGCCACCTCACCACCCTCACCGGTCGGCCGGTCCGTCACGACGACGTCCACGACGGACTGACCCGACTGCACCGGTTCAACCTGATCACCCTCACCCCCGACCGCCCGGCGCGGGCGGTGGCGGTGCACGCCCTGGTCCAACGCGCCGTCCGCGACACCGTGCACCCCGACCGGCTCCACACCCTCGCCCGCACGACCGCCGACGCCCTCCGCACCATCTGGCCCACCATCGACACCACCCACCCCGACCTCGCCCAAGCCTTGCGCTCCAACACCACCACCCTTCACACCCACACCACCCCCGCCCTGCTCACTCCCGCGCTCCACGACGTGCTCCAACGCGCGGGGAGCTCTCTGAGCGGCAGCGGCCAAGTCCACGCCGCCGTCACCTACTGGAACACCCTCCACGACCACATCCGCTCCCGGCTGGGCCCCGACCACCCCGACACCCTGACCGCCCGGCACAACCTCGCCTACTGGCGGGGTGTGGCGGGCGATCCGGCGGGCGCGGTCGCCGAACTGGAGGCGCTGCTGCACGACCGGCTCCGCGTCCTGGGCACCGACCACCCCAGCACCCTCACCGCCCGGCACAACCTCGCCCATTGGCGGGGCGAGGCCGGGGACCCGAACGGCGCGGTCACCGAGTTGGCAGCGCTGCTGCAGGACAAGCTCAGGATCCTCGGACCCGACCACCCCGACACCCTGACCATCCGCGGCAACCTCGCCCACTGGCGGGGTGAGGCCGGGGATACGGCCGGCGCGGTCGCCGAACTGGAGGCGCTGGAGCCCGACCTGCTGCGCGTGCTGGGACCCGACCACCCCGACACCCGCACCACCCGCGGCAACCTCGCCCACTGGCGGGAAGTGGTGGAGCGGCAGGACGCCGACACCGACGAATGACGCCTGCCGTTCTCCGGTTGACGCGTCGAGCCGTGTCACTACGGAATGCCGAATCGGCCGTTTCGGTAACACGCTCGACACATGTGGACGATTCCACGCGCCCTTGACCTGCCAAAACAATCATCGAACGCCACCGGCTCGGCGGTATGGGCATGCCGGACCGGAAAGTATCGTTTCGGATCCGCCGGGTTCATAAACGGCGTTGCCGATCGGTTCCCGAGCTCCGCTCGCACCTCTCGGGTGACCGATCGGCGCTTCCCTGCACCCTCGCCTGAAAGGGTTGCCCAGTGAGTTCTCCGCGTATCGTCCGATTAGCCGGTGCGGTCGTCCTCGCGATCGGTCTCGCCATTCCGTCCCTGCCCGCGGTCGCCGCGCCCAGCGGTGTGGCGACCACGTCCTCCACCTCCGCACCGCGCGTCTCCCTCGGTATGGCCGAGGCGATGCAGCGCGACTTCGGCCTCACCGCCGAGGGCGTGCAAACACGCCTGGCCCAGGAGGAAAAGGCCCGTGGTGTCGAGGTCGTCGCCCGCAAGGTCTACGGCGCCGCCTACGCGGGCAGCTGGTTCGACCCCGCGACCGGCAAGCTCGCCGTCGCGGTGGCCGGTGACGCCGCTGCCGACAAGACCGGCCTCGACGTGACCGTCGTGCCCGTCGCGCACACCTACGCCCAGCTCGACGCCACCAAGACCGCGCTCGACCGGCTGGCCGGCAAGGCCGCGCCCGCCGGGGTGAACGGCTGGTACGTCGACGTGCAGACCAACACGGTCGTCGTCACCGTCAACCGGCACAAGGTCGACGCCGCCGTGACGGAGTTCGTCGACGGGGCCAAGTCCCTGCACCACGCCGTGCGCGTGGTGCAGGAGGACCACTCCCCCGTGCCCTACGCCGACGTCGTCGGCGGCTGGCCGTACTGGATCAACAACGCGGGCCGGTGCTCCATCGGCTTCGCCGTGTACGGCGGGTTCGTGACCGCAGGCCACTGCGGCACCCCCGGCTCCCAGGCCACCGACCAGTACGGCGCGCTCTACGGCTACTTCGCCGGCTCCACGTTCCCCTACTACGACTACGCGTGGGTGCGGACCGTCGCGGGCGTGAACCTGTGGGGCTACATGGAGGGCTACAACGGCTATTGGTACTACGTGCGCGGTTCCGCGCAGGTCCCGGTGGGCTCCGGCGTGTGCCGCTCGGGCTCGACCACCGGGATGTGGTGCAACTACATCCAGGCCCGCAACCAGACCGTGAACTACCCCCAGGGCGTCGTCTACAACCTGACCCGCACGAACGTCTGCGCCGAGCCCGGCGACTCCGGCGGCTCGTGGCTCAGCTCGAACCAGGCCCAGGGCGTGACCTCGGGCGGCTCGGGCAACTGCTCGACCGGCGGAACCACGTACTACCAGGAGGTCAACCCGATCCTGTCCGCCTACGGCCTGTCGCTGATCCTGTCCTGATCGCCGACACGTCCCCCATCCGTCGACCCGACCGGACTTCCTCCTCTGCCCGGAAGCCGGTCGGGTCGGCCCGGTTGTCGGGTGCGTTCGCGGCCGCAGCCGGCGACGACCGCTCGTCCAGCACGAAGGCGCGGTCGAGCACGCCTTGGTCGGGGGCGGTCGCCCGTGGGCCCTACTCCAGGTCCCACACGGTGGCCGTCACGCTGATCGACGGGGTCAGTTCGTTGGGCCCGGGGGTTCGGGTCACGGTGAAGTAGCCGACCCGGCCGTCACGGGTTCGGAGGCACGCGGTGGTGCCGCGGCGGACGGCTGTCCATTTCCGGCCGAGGTTGGTGTCCAGCAGGTTCGCGCACTGCGCCAGGTCCGGGGGGATCGCTCCGTCCCACTCGACCACGGCAACGCCCGCGACTTCGTTCTCCGACCCGTAGTAGAGGTCCCCGGTCACGGCCGGGCCGGGCGGGCTCTGGTCCAGCCACCAACCGCCGCCCGGGCCGCCGTAGCCGCCCAGCTCCAGGTTGCCCGTCCACCAGACGGTCGCAGGTGCGGGTGACGGCGTCGTCGTGGCGGTCGGCGGTCGGGTGGTTGCAGTGGATGCTTCCGGCGGGGCCGGCGACGTCGTGGTCGTCGCCGTGGTCGTGGTCGCGGGGCGTTCTGCGTCGAGCACCGGTGATCCGGTGGTCGGTCCGTTCCAGGTCGCCCAGGTGACGGCTGCTGCCGCCACCACCACCGACACGCCGACCGCAACCCACGCCCAACCCGGGACGTGCAGGTCCACGCCGTACACCTTGACGTCCCGGCCGGCCTGGTTGACGTTGGAGCCGTTCGCCGCGCTGCCCACCTGGTCGATCCGCTCCGGTCCCGGTTCGTCGCCGCTCGCCACCTTGCCCCCCATCGACCGCATCCGGTCACCATCGATACCAGACAGCGCCGGCCGCGTCGGGCGACTTCCCGATGAGGGTGTACGACCACGGCTGATGCACGCGTCACGGCGACCGACATCTGCGCCCCGACCGACCTCCGGCAGTGGGACTGCGGGAGGGTGCCGCCGGAGGCCGGACCACAACCCCGTGATCTTGCCGGTCGACGGAGGCGTGGGGCGGGCCTTCGGCCACGTTGATCCCGACCACCGGGCGGTGGTATAAGGGTTTCGGTGCGATTCCAAGGTGCGGTGGTGAGAGCCCACCGGTTCCGCCGGTGACGGCGGGACGACTCGGTGCGATTCCGAGGCCACGCGGTGAGACCCCGCCTCTGCTCGGGCCCGTTGGCGCGGCCCCTGTTCCCGCGCGCGGTGAGGACCGACCTCCCGCGGTCGAGAGGCGGAGTCACATGTACACCGGACACATCCACGAGGTCGGCACGGTGCTGGCCGTCGACCGGACGGGGATCGCGGTCAGCGCGCCCGGGACGGCCATCGCCGGCCCCGGCTCGATCTGCCTGAACGGCGTCGGGCTCACCGTCGTCCCCGACGAGCGGGGGTCGGGCGCCCTGGCGGCGGCGCTGTCGCCGGAGACCCGGCGGAGGTCCACGTTGGACTCGATCGCGCCCGGCGCGCGGGTCAACGTGGAGGCGCCGCTGGCGTTGGGCGACCGGGTGGGCGGTCACCTGGTGCAGGGCAACGTGGACGCCGTGGGCAAGGTCGTCCGGGTCGACGACGAGACGACCGCCAGGCGGTTGTGGATCAAGCCGCCGGAGCGGTTCCTCCCGCTGGTCGTCCCGAAAGGACAGATCGCCGTCGACGGGGTCAGCCTGACCGTCGCCGACGTGTCCCGCGACCGCTTCTCCGTCGCACTGGTCCCCGTCACGGTGGCGAACACCACCCTCGGCGACCTGGCGGCCGGTGATCGCGTGAACCTGGAACCAGACCTCCTCACCCGCCTGGCGCGGCGCTGGCCCGCCGACCCCGGACGCGCGGTGACCGAGGCGGTCGCGGCGCTGCCGTGGGCGGGACGCCGCTCGGGCGCGCGTGGTGTGCAGGAGGCCGTCGCGCAGCTCGCCGCGGGCGGTGCGGTGGTGGTGTGGGACCCGGACCTGGAGGGCGAGGGCGACGTGGTGTTCGCGGGGGCGAACCTGCGGCCGGAGGCGTTCACCTTCCTGCTCACCCAGGTCTGCGGCCACCCGACGGTGCCGTGCGCGCCCGAGGTGTTGGAGCGGCTGGGGATCGGTCCCATCCCCGGACCGGGTGACCGGCACGGCACCCGCGCGCACGTCCCGGTGGACCTGGCCGCCGGCGCCGGCACCGGGGTGTCCGCGGCCGAGCGCGCGGCCACCGTCCGCCGCCTCGCCGACCCGCGCGCCGTACCGGGCGACTTCATCGGGCCGGGCCACGTCTTCCCGCTCGCCGCGCGTCCCGGGGGGCTCGCCGAGCGCGGCGGCCACACCGAGTCCACCGTGGCCCTGTGCGTGGCGGCCGGCCTGCCCCCGGTCGGGGTGTGCTGCGAGGTCATGAACCCGGACGGGACCATGGCGCGGGCCGCCGACCTGGAGGTCGCCGCGCTGCGCTGGGGTCTGCCGCTGGTCGACGTGGACGACCTCCGGAAGTACCTGTGAGCACGGCGGGACGCGACCTCTACGACGACGACCGGTTCTTCGAGGGGTACCGCCTGCTGCGGGGTTCGGCCGCCGCGATCAACGACGCCGTCGAGGTCCCCGCCCTGGCACGGGTGCTGCCTCCCGTGGCGGGGGCGGCGGTGGTCGACCTGGGCTGCGGAACCGGCGCTCTGGCACGCCGGCTGGCCGACGCGGGAGCGGCGGACGTCCTGGCGGTGGACTCGTCCCGGCGCATGCTGGCGCTGTCCACCCCGCACCCGCGGGTCCGCCTGCTGCGCGCCGACCTGGACGACCTCGCGCTGCCCCCGTCCTCGGCGGACGTGGTCGTCAGCAGCCTCGCCCTGCACTACGTCGCCGACTACCCGGGGTTGGTGCGGCGGGTCGCGCGCTGGTTGCGGCCGGGCGGGCGGTTCGCGTTCTCGGTCGAGCACCCCGTCTGCACCGCGGCCGACCCCATGACCGGGTGGTTGCGCACGGAGCACGGCACGGTGTGGCCGGTCGACGACTACGCGGCGGAAGGCCCGCGGACCCAGGACTGGATCATCGAGGGCGTGCGCAAGCACCACCGGCGGGTGAGCACGCTGATCGGTGCGCTCCTCGCCGCCGGCCTGGAGCTGACCGCCGTTGACGAGCCGGTGCCGGACGTCGCGGCGCACCCCGGGCTGGCCGAGCACCTGCGGCGACCGCCGGTGCTGGTGCTGGCCGCCCGCCGCGGTGAGGGGTGAACGCGGGTCGGCGGCGCCTCCGACGTGGTGGTCGCGCGGGATGACGACCCGGAGCGGCGGCCGAGGGTGGTCCCGCACGGCCCCGGCACGCCGGTCCTCGGTCGGGGCGATCGCGGCGACGTCACCCAATGAGCGGCGACGCGGCTGCCGGCGGTCGGGATCGGTATGCCGTATCGGCCACTCGGGGGTCGGCTGTCGACGGCGGGCGGAGCGGGCCGGCACGGTGGGGGCACGTGGTCCGAGGAGGAGGCGCACATGCGCGGTGCCCTGCTGGGGTTCGTGACGGCGGTGGCCGTCGTGGTGGGCGGGGTGACCGTGCCCGCGTCCGCCACGGAGATCGGCGAGTGGGTCGGGCCGTACGACGTGTTCGAGCAGTGCGAGGCCGACCGGGAGCAGGACACCCGCAGCTCGGGCCAGGTGTGCCAGCCGCGGGTGTTCGCGTGGTTCTACTTCGCGAACGGCGTGTGACCGCGTGGCGCGCGTGAAGCTCGCCGTCGCGCTCGCCGCGGTGGTGGCGGTGGTCGTCGGTGCGCCCGCCCAGGCGGCGGGCCGGACGCGGTACGTCGCGAGCTACCCGTCGTTGGACGACTGCGTGGTGGCCGGCGCGGTGCAGCAGGGTGACGAGGGCTGGTGGGACTACGAGTGCCGTCCCGACGGGTCGGGCACCTACGCGCTCTACGCCGTCTACTACCCGTAGTGCCGGGTTTCGCCCCCGGTGCGGGCGACCACCGGCTGCTCACCACCGGCTGCTCACCACCGGCTGCCCACCGCCGGCTGACGATCCCGGGCCGTCCGATCCCGGCTCGACCTGCCGGTGATCCTGGTTGGTGGCGGGGCGAACGGCAGGTGCCGGCCGTGGGTGCACGCCGTGCGGAGGTTCGTGGAACGTCCGGACCACCAGGCCGACCGCGCCACCGACGACCGGGTTCGTCGGCGCGCGTCGTCCGGGCCACCGCCCGCCGACGACGGGGGCACGGTCAAGGCCGTGACCCCGTCACGGGTTCCGTGCCTGCGCGGAACCCGTCGGCCGGTGTGCGGTGCGCCCCTTCGATCAGCTCCGATCCCGATGTCGGGGACGGGCGGTGTCAGTCCGACGGCGGCTTGCTCACCCGGTAGTGCTCGCCGGTCACGGTCATCGTCTGGCCCCGGTAGTTGCGCAGCGCCAAGCCGTCCTCGACCACCTCGTGGTAGGGCAGGCTGACCGGGATCTTGCCGATCCGCGTGGTCAGCACGTACTGCGGCACGCCGAAGCCGGTCATGTGCCCCTGCAGGCCCTCCATGATCTCCCACCCCTTCTCGATCGAGGTCATGAAGTGGGAGACGCCGGTGACGTTGTCGCAGTGGTAGAGGTAGTACGGCCGGACCCGGATGCGCAGCAGGTCCGTCATCAACTTGCGCATCGTGTCCACGTCGTCGTTGATGCCCTTGAGCAGCACGGTCTGGTTGCCGACCGGCACGCCGTGGCGCAGCAGGCGGTCCACGGCGGCGGCCGCCTCGGGCGTGATCTCCCGCGAGTGGTTGAAGTGGGTGTTCAGCCACACCGGGTGGTACCTGGACAGCATCTCGCAGAACTCGTCGGTGATGCGCTGCGGCAGCAGCACGGGGAACCTGCTGCCGATGCGGATGATCTCGACGCTCGGGATGGCGCGCAGGCCGGAGATGATGGTCTCCAGCTTCTCGTCCCGGTAGGACAGCGGGTCGCCGCCGGTGAGCAGGACGTCGCGGATCTCCGGGTGCTCCCGGATGTAGCGGAAGTCCTCCTCGAAGTCCCCGCCCTCGTTGTCGCGGAAGTAGGTGCCCTCCACGTCGGTGGTGTGGAACTTGCGGGTGCAGTGGCGGCAGTACACCGGGCACGACTCGGTGATCAACATGATCACCCGGTCGGGGTACTTGTGCACGATGCGGTTGGTCTTGCGGTAGAACATGTCGCCGACCGGGTCCACGTCGGCGTCCGGGAACTCCAGCAGCTCGCCGTGCGACGGCACGGCCTGCAACCGGACCGGGCAGTCGGGGTCCTCGGGGTCCATCAACGACGCGTAGTACGGCGTCACGCTCCAGCGGTACTTGCCCGCCGTCTCCGCGATCGCCTCTTCCTCCGCGGGGCTGACCTTCACCCACTCGCGCAGCTTGTCGAGGTTGGTGACGCGGTTGCGCATGTGCCAGCGCCAGTCCGACCACTGCTCGGGGGTGGGCGAGCCCGGCGCCGAAGCGGGCACGGCGAATGACTCCGACATGTGTTCTCCGTTGCTCAGGAGGTGGCTGGGAGCTGCTGAAGGCGGCGTTCCCGCTTCACGACCGCGGGTTCGACCGGTCCGGCGGTCGTGGCCGTCGTCAGGACCGCGGCCAGTTCCGCCACGGTCGGTGTCTCGAAGAGCTGGCGGACGGGCAGGTCGCAGTGCAACTGCGCGCGCAGGCGGGTGACGACCTGGGTGGCGAGCAGCGAGTGCCCGCCCAGCGCGAAGAAGTTCGCGTGCACGCCGACGCGGTCCACGCGCAGCAGCTCGCACCAGATCGCCGCGACGGCCTTCTCCAGCTCCGTGCGCGGCGCGACGTGCTCCTCGCCGCCCGCGCGGTCCGGTTCGGGCAGCGCGGCCCGGTCGACCTTGCCGCTGCGGTTGAGCGGCAGCGCGGGCAGCGGGTGCACCGTCGCGGGCACCATGTAGTCCGGCAGCCGATCGCGCAGGTGCGCCCGCAGGGCTTCGGGGTCCGCGTCGCCGACGACGTAGGCGACGAGGAGCGGGCCGACGCCCGGCACGTCGCGGGCCACCACGACGGCGTCGGTGACGTCGGGGCGCGCGAGCAGGACGGCTTCGACCTCGCCCGGCTCGACGCGGAACCCGCGCACCTGGACCTGGGTGTCGAGGCGGCCGAGGTAGTCCAGCGAGCCGTCGGGCAGCCAGCGGACGAGGTCGCCGGTGCGGTAGAGGCGCTCGCCGGAGCCGAACGGGTCCGGCACGAACCGGTCCGCGGTGAGGTCGGGCCGGCCGACGTAGCCGAGGGCCACGCCCGGCCCGCCGACGTGCAGGTCGCCGGGCACGCCCACGCCCACCGGGCGCAGGTGGCGGTCGAGCACGTGCACGCGGGTGGCGGGCAGCGGGATGCCGATGGGCGGCACCCGCGACCCGGTCGCCGGCACGTCGCAGCTCGTGGTGACCACCGTGGCCTCGGCCGGGCCGTACATGTTGAGCAGGGTGAACGGCGCGTCGGCGGGGGGTCGCTTGCGCAGCGCGTCGCCGCCGGTGGTCAGCACCCGCAGCGGGCTGTCGGCGGGCCACGGCACGTCGAGCGCGAGTTCGCACAGCGGCGTGGGCAGGAACCCGATCGTGATGCGGTGCTCGGTCAGCCAGCGCACGGCGTGCTCGCCGGAGGCGGTGGTGTCCGGGTCGGCGAGGTGCAGCTCGGCGCCCGCGGCCAGGGCCGACCAGATCTCCAGCACGGACACGTCGAACCCGGTGCCCGCGATCTGCGTCATCCGGTCGTGCTCGGTCGTCGCGCAGTCGGCGTTGTACCAGTCGACGCGCAGCGCCAGCCCGCCGTGGTCGAGCAGCACGCCCTTCGGCTGCCCGGTCGAACCGGAGGTGTGGATGACGTAGGCGGCGTCGTCGGGGCCGATCGGCACGGTGGGGGCGGGCGCGGGGTCGCGCGGTTCGTCCACCGCGACGACGGGGCCCGCGAAGCCCTCGACGAGGTGCCGGGTCTCCCCCGTGACCAGCACCGCCGCCGCGCCGGCCGTGGCGAGCACCTGCGCCACGCGGGCCGCGGGGAACGCGGCGTCCACGGGGGCGTACGCCGCGCCGGCGCGCATCGCGGCCAGGGAGCCGATCACGTACTCGATCCCGCGCGGCGCGCACACCACCACCCGGTCGCCGCGACGGACGCCCAGCGCCACCAGGTGTGCGGCGAGCCGGGCCGAGAGGTCGTCCAGGTCCGCGTACGAGGTGCGCCGGTCGCCGTGCACCAGGGCGGTCGCCGAGGGTCGTCGCGCGGCCTGCGCCGCGATCCGGGCGGGCACCGGGCGCCGGCTGCCGGTGGCCGGGCGGGGCGCGCCGAACCGCCGCAGCACCAGCTCGCGCTCGGCGTCGGGCAGCACGTCCAGGTCGTGCACGCGGGCGTCCGGGTCGCGCACGACGGCGCGCAACAGCGTCTCCCACCGGTCCAGCAGCCGCACGGCCGTGGCCCCGTCGAACAGGTCGGTGGCGTACTGGAGGTCGCAGTGCAGTCCGCCGGCGTCGACCACGACGACGAACGTCAGGTCGAACATGGCCGCGTTGTCCTCGCCGCGCAGCCGCCGCACGGTCAGCCCGTCCAGCTCCAGCGCGGACCAGCTGCCCTCCTGGTAGTCGAACAGCACCTGGAACAGCGGCGTGCGGCTGGACGACCGCTCCACCCGCAGCAGCTCCACCACCTGTTCGAGCGGCAGGTCCTGGTGGGCGTAGGCGGCCGTGACGGTGTCGCGGGCACGGGCCGCCAGCTCGCCGAACGCGGGGTTGCCCGACACGTCCGTGCGCAGCGCGAGGGTGTTGACGAACAGGCCGATGACGCCCTCGGTCTCCTCGGTGGCGCGGTTGGCCGTGGTGCCGCCGACCACGATGTCGGTCTGCCCGGTGTGGCGGGCCAACAGCGCGTTGAACGCGGCGAACAGCACCAGGTACAGCGTGACGCCGTGCCGGTCCGCGACCCCGCGCAGGCCGTCGACCAGGTCGGGCGGCAGGTCGTGGAACCGGCTGCCGCCGGTGGTGCCGCGCACCGCGGGGCGGGGCCGGTCGGTGGGCAGCTCCAGCAGCGGGGGCGCGCCGTCCAGGGTGGTGGACCAGAAGTCCTGCAACCGCGCCAGCTCGGCGTCGCGCAGGGAGGCGCGCTGCCACCGCGCGTAGTCGGCGTACTGGATCACCGGCGGTGGCGGCACGGCCACGTCGCGCCCGGTCTCGCGGGCGTAGAAGGCGGTCAGCTCGCGGATGAACAGGTCCTGCGACCAGCCGTCGAACACCAGGTGGTGCCAGGTGAACGCGAGCAGGTGCCGGTCGGGGCCCGTCGGGTACACCGCGGCGCGCAGCAGCGGCCCGGAGGTCAGGTCGAACGGCCGGTCCGCCTCGCGCCACGCCTCGGCCACCGCCTGCTCGGGCGACCGCCCCGCCACCACGGCGACGGTCAGCTCCAACGCGGGCGCGATCCGCTGCATCGGCACGCCGTCCACGACGGCCACCGACGTGCGCAACGCCGCGTGCCGCGCCACGACGGCGTTGAGCGCGCGCTCCAGCGCGTCGACCCGCAACGGGCCGGTGAGGTCCAGCACCTCGGCGATGTTGTAGGCGGCGCTGTCGGGTTCGAGCTGGTCGATGAACCACAAGCGCTGCTGGGCGAACGACAGCGGCACGTCCTCCGCCGCGGCGTCGGCGCGGATCACCGACGCGTCGTCCGGCGCGGCCCCGGTCAGCAGCGGCGCGAGGTGGGCGGCCAGGTCCTTCAGCACGGGGAACCGGAGCATCTGCCGCACGGTGATCCGCACGCCCCACTTGCGCCGCACCCTCACCACGACCTTGGTCGCCAGCATCGAGTCGCCGCCCGCGCCGCGGAAGAAGTCCTCGTCCCGGCTCACCCGCCCGCGGCCGAGCACCTCGGCCCACATGGCGGCCAGCTCGCGCTCGACCGGCGTGGCCGGTTCGAGGAACTCCTCCGGGCGGGCGGGTCCGTCCGCTTCGGACCGTACTTCCTCCACGACGCCGTCCCGGCGGACGCGGGCCAGGCGACC
Source organism: Actinosynnema sp. NPDC004786 (assembly GCF_053601135.1). Lineage (NCBI taxonomy): Bacteria > Bacillati > Actinomycetota > Actinomycetes > Pseudonocardiales > Pseudonocardiaceae > Actinosynnema > Actinosynnema sp. NPDC004786. Next base: position 78,216 of record NZ_JBSGBG010000002.1, read on the forward strand.
GTCCTCGCGGCCGTCCACCCACACGCGACCCGGCACGCCGACGGGGACCGGCGCGCCGTAGCGGTCGCGCAGCACGGCCGGCACGCCGTCCAGCACGACGGTCGCCTCGGCCTCGTCGGCCAGCGCGAGGTCGCCCACCCGGGTCCCCGGGGCGGTCAGCAGCGCGTCCAGGACGAGGAGGTAGCGCGCGGACAACGCTTCGACCGTCGGCCGGTCGAACAGGTCGGTGGCGTACTCGAAGCGGCACTCGACGCCGTGGTCGTCGTACTCCACGGCCAGTTCGAGGTCGAACTTCGCGGTGTCGTTGTCCATCGCCCGCAGCCGCACGTCCAACCCGGCCATCTCCGGCGGCGGGGTGGTGGCGTTGACCGAGCACATCACCTGGAACACGGGGTTCATGCCCGCGCCGCGCTGGGCGTCCAGCGCGTCCACGACCCGGTCGAACGGCACGTGCTGGTGGGTGAGGGCGTCCAGGACCTCCGCGGTGACCCGCTCGGCGACCTGCGCCAGCGTCGGGTTGTCGGACAGGTCCACGCGGAGCGCCACGGTGTTGGCGAAGAACCCGACGGCGCTCTCCCAGTCCGAGCGGGTGCGGTTGACCACCGGCACGCCGATGATCACCCGGTCCTGGTCGCCGTACCGGTGCAGCAGCACCGCGAGCGCCGCGGTCACGCCGGTGAACAGGGACGTGCCGCCCAGCCGGGCGCGCAGGTCCGCCGGCGCGGGCACGGGCACGTTGTCGCCGCGCGTGCTCGACCCGTCCGGGCGCGGCCGGTCGGCCGGGATGCCCGCCTCGCCCAGGTGGCCGGACAGGCGCTCGCGCCAGTGCGCGAGCTGCGCCTCGAACAGCGGACCGCCCGCCTGCCCCGCCTCCCACACCGCGTAGTCGGCGTACTGGGCGGCCGGCGGCAGGTCCGCGGGCACGTGGCGCGTGCGCGCCGAGTACAGCTGCCCGAACTCGCGGAACAGGACGCCCTCGGACCAGCCGTCGGTGACGATGTGGTGCAGGTTCAGCACGAGGTGGTGCTCGTGGTCGTCCGCGCGCAGCAGCGACGCCCGCAGCAGCGGCTCGGCGTCCAGGCGGAACGGTCGGGCGGCGGCGGACCGGACGGCCTCCTCGACCGCCGCCTCGCGCTCGGCGGCGGGCAGCGCGCGCAGGTCCACCACGTCGCGCGGCAGCGCCCACGGGTCGCCGATCACCTGGTAGACCTCGTCGTCCACGACCTCGAAGGTCGTCCGCAGCACCTCGTGCCGCGCCACCAGGTCGTCCAGCGCGCCCCAGAGCGCGTCCTCGTCCAGGGGTCCGCGCAGCCGGAGCGCGAACGGCACGTTGTAGGCCGCGTTCGGCCCGTTGAGCTGGTCGAGGAACCACAGCCGGTTCTGCGCGGCCGACGTCGGGACGCGGTCGGGTCGTTCGGTAGTCCGCACCGGCCCGGCCGGCGCGCGTCCCCCGGAGGGGAGCGACCCGGCGGCGGGCGCCCCGGAGGAGAGCATCCGGCGCAGGAGCTCCCGCCTGGCTTGCGCGACACTGTCGGCCATCGTCAGTCCCCTCCGTTCGCGGGCATGCGGACGCGCCCGCCCCGGAGCGCGGCACGGCGTCATCGCGCGGTGCGACCCGACCGGGGCGCCGGGAGATTTCCGGTGCGCCACCACCCGCATTTACGTACAGGTCCGAACAGGTCGTGGAACACCCGGTCGGCCTAATCCACCCGACTACTGCGACGAACTTCGCGGCATCTCCACCCCCAGTGCTTGCCGCTTCCCCTGGCCACTACAGCAGTCACCCCAGGGGTTGTCAAGGGAGCGAACTCCGGGCGTTTTCCCAAGCCAGCACAGGCTTTTTCGGCCCGTTGCGCTCCGTCCGGAGATGAGTTACGTTGCGATGGGATAAGCGATATTCCGCGCAGTTAGCCGGACCCGTTTACCGATCGCTTTATCCACATTTGTCACCACCGTGCCGGATAGGCCGGTCGGGCGGTCGAGGGGGGCGGGCATGCACGACGCCGTGGTGGTGGGCGCCCGGGTCGCGGGCGCGGCCACCGCCCTCCTGCTCGCGCGCCGCGGCTACCGGGTCCTGCTGCTCGACCGCGCCAGGTTCCCCTCCGACACGATGTCCACGCTCTACATCCAGCAGCCCGGCGTGGCCAGGCTGGCCCGGTGGGGTGTGCTGGACGCGATCGCCTCCTCGGGCGCGCCGCGGTTGGACACGGTCACCTACACGGTCGGCGACGTGCGACTGCACGGCCGCGCGCCCGCGTTCGAGGGCGTCGACACGGCTTACGGCCCCCGCCGCCACGTGCTGGACCAGGTGCTGGTCGACGCGGCCGTGGCGGCGGGCGCGGAGTTCTCCGACGGCTCGTCGGTGCGGGGGCTGCTGAGCGACGGCGACGCGGTGACGGGCGTGCGGTTCCGCGCGCCCTCGGGCGCCGAGGTCGCCGCGCCCGCGCACCTGGTCGTCGGCGCGGACGGGATGCGCTCGCGGGTGGCCGAGCTGGTCGCGGCCCCCGTCGAGGTCGAGGACCCGCGCCTGAGCTGCGTGTACTACTCGCTGTGGACCGGGCTCGACACCGGCTTCGGGTTCCACGAGCGCACCGGGCGCTGGGTCGCCACCATCCCCACGCACGACGGCGCGACCGTCCTCGCCACCTACTTCCCGCAGGACCGGTTCGACGAGGTCCGCGCCGACCCGCGCGCCGCGCACCTGGACGCCCTGGCCACCACGGCGGGCGAGGTGTTCGGGCAGCTGGCGGGCGGCGAGCAGGTCGGCAGGCTGGTCGGCACGGGCGACCAGCGCAACTTCTTCCGCCGGGCGGCGGGTCGCGGCTGGGCGCTGGTGGGCGACGCGGGCCACCACCGGGACACGATCACGGCGCAGGGCATCTCGAACGCCTTCCTCCAGGCGGAGCTGCTGACCGACGCGCTCGGCGACGGTTTGCGCGACCCCGGCGCGAGGGCCGCCGGGCTGCGCGCCTGGGCCGCGCGGCGTGACGACGAGCTGGTCGAGAGCTACCACGGCACCTTGGGGCTCGCGCGGCTGGAGGTCACCGACGCCCGCCTGGCGATGCTGCGCGCGATCGCCGCGGACCCCGAGCTGACCTCGGGTTACTTCGCCGTCGTCGCCGGGATCATGCCGATGGAGGACCTCCTGACCGAGGAGCTGCTCGACTCAATCTGACGCGCCACTGGGGAGGCGGAGCGATTTGGCTGCGGTACCGCGCGGGATCACCACGGCTGCCGACGTCGTCGGCGTGGGGTTCGGACCGTCGAACCTGGCGCTCGCGGTGGCGCTGGAGGAGGTCGGCACGCTGACGGCCGGCTTCTTCGAGCGCCAGCCGCGGTTCGGCTGGCACCGGGGGATGCTGCTCGACGGGGCGACGATGCAGGTGTCCTTCCTCAAGGACCTGGTGTCCATGCGCAACCCCGCGAGCAGGCACAGCTTCGTGGCCTACCTGCACGCCCGGGGCAGGCTGCCGGGGTTCATCAACAGCAAGACGCTCTACCCGCTGCGGATCGAGTTCCACGACTACCTGGAGTGGGTGGCCGGGCACTTCGCCGACGCCGTCGCCTACGGCAGCGAGGTGGTCGGCATCGAACCGGTCGCCGAGGACGGCGCGGTCGAGCACCTGGACGTGCTGGTGCGCCGGGACGGCCTGGTCACGACCCACCGCGCCCGCAACGTGGTGATCGCCACCGGCCTGGTGCCGGTGCTGCCGCCCGGCGTGCGCGACTCGGCCCGCGTCTGGCACAGCGGCGAGCTGCTGCACCGGGTGGAGGCGCTGGGGGCGCTGGAGCCGCGCCGGGTGGCCGTGATCGGGGCGGGCCAGAGCGCCGCCGAGGTCACCGACCACCTGCACCGCGCGCTGCCCGGCGCGGAGGTGCTCGCGGTGTTCTCCCGGTACGGCTACAGCGTGGCCGACGACAGCCCGTTCGCCAACGCGGTGTTCGACCCGGAAGCGGTCGACCTGTTCTTCGACGCGCCGCCCAACACCCGGGCCCAGCTGCTGGCGTACCACGCGAACACGAACTACTCGGTGGTGGACGCCGACCTGTCCGCGCACCTGTACCGGACGCGCTACCGGGAGCAGGTGCTGGGCACGTCGCGGTTGCGGATCGTCAACGCCTCCCGGTTGCACGACCTGGTCGAGACCGACGACGGGGTGACGCTGCGGGTCGAGCACCTGCCCACCGGCGCCGTGTCCGCGCTCGACGTGGACGCCGTGGTGTGCGCGACGGGCTACCGGCCCGCGGACCCGACGCCGATGCTGCGCGGCCTGGCCAAGCTCGACGCGACGGGCCGGCCGGTGCTGGACCGGGACTACCGGGTCGTGACCTCGGACTCCGTGCACTGCGGCATCTACCTCCAAGGCGCGGTCGCCGAGCCGTCGCACGGGCTGTCCGCGGGCCTGCTGTCGACCACGGCCGTGCGGGCCGGGGAGATCGTCCGGTCGATCGTCGGCCAGGGACGGTGAGGGGGTCGCCATGTACGTGCCACCGCTGTACCGAGCCACCCACGACGAGTGGCCGCGCGCGATCGTGCGGGACTACCCGCTGGCCACGCTGGTCACCAACGGGCCGCGCACCCCGCTGGCCACGCACCTGCCCGTCGTCCGGCCGCCCGACGCGCCGCAGGACGGCGACCTGGTCGGCGCCACGCTGTGGGGCCACCTCAACCGGGCGAACGGGCACTGGCGCGCGCTGGCCGACCGCCCGGCCGCGGTGCTGATCTTCACCGGGCCGAACTCCTACATCACGCCGACCACCTACCGCACCTCGCCGGCCGCCCCGACCTGGGACTTCGTCTCCGTGCACCTGCACGGCCGGGTGGAGCCGCTGGACAGCCGGGAGGAGTCGCTGGACGTGGTGAAGCGGACGGCGGAGGTGTTCGAGGCCGCGTTCGGCGACGGGTGGGTGGCCGAGTCGTCGCACGAGTACTTCGGCCGGATCGTCGGCGGCGTGGGTGCGTTCCGGTTCCACGTCGAGTCGGTGGACTCGATGTTCAAGCTCAGCCAGGAGAAGCCCCCCGAGGTGCAGGCCCGGATCATGGCGAGCCTGGGCGAGGCCGGCCGGGGCACGGCGCTGGAGCTGTGCCGGATCATGCGGCTGCACGGGCTGGGGCGTGACGAAGTGGAGGGCACATGACCGCTGCGACACCGACCCTGTGGGGCGGCCCGGCGCGACCGCCGTGCCTGCTCGACTCCCTGGTGCGGGCGGCCCGCGAGCACCCGGAGCGGGTCGCCGTGGTCGACGGCGACCGCTCGTTCACCTACGCCCGGCTGCACGGGTGGGTCGGCGAGGTCGTCGCCCTGCTGCACGAGCGGGGCGTGCGCCCCGGCGACCGGGTCGCGGTGGCGGGCGCCCGCAGCGCCGAGGTCGTGACCGCGTTCCTGGCGGTGGCCGCGGTCGGCGCCACCTACGTGCCGCTGGACGCGGAGTACCCGGAGCGCAGGTTGACCCACATGCTGGCCGACAGCGGCGCGTCGCTGCTGCTGCACGCCGGCGCGCGGCCCGCGTTCGACTCGCCCGCCGTGCCGGTGGCCGTGCCCCCGCCCGGTCCCGGCGCGGCCTACGACGTGGTGGCGTGCTCGCCCGACCTGCCGGTGTACGTGATCTACACGTCCGGCTCGACGGGCTGGCCGAAGGGCGTCGCCCTCCCGCACAGCTGCCTGGACGGCATGGCCGAGTGGCAGCGCACCCACTCGCCGCGGCCGGACCTGCGCACCGCCCAGTTCGCGCCGCTGAACTTCGACGTGTCGTTCCAGGAGGTGCTGGGCACGCTGTGCGGCGGCGGCACGCTGGTGATCGTGCCCGAGGAGCTGCGGCAGGACCCGTTCGAGCTGCTGGACTGGCTCGCCGAGCACCGGGTGGAGCGGCTGTTCCTGCCCAACGTGGCGCTGACCATGCTGGCCGTGGCGGCGTCCGCCGAGGACTCCCTGGACCACCTGGCGCTGGTCGAGGTCAACACGGCGGGCGAGCAGCTGGTGTGCACGCCCGCGATCCGCGAGCTGTTCGAGCGGCTGCCGGGGTGCCGGCTGACCAACCACTACGGGCAGAGCGAGTCGGCGATGGTCAGCTCGCACGTGCTGACCGGGCCGCCCTCGTCGTGGCCCGCGCTGCCGCCGATCGGCGTGCCGCTGCCGGGCTGCGAGCTGCTGCTCGACCCGACCGACCCGGACGTGCCGGACGTGGGCGAGCTGCTGGTGGCGGGCCTGCCGGTGGCGCTGGGCTACCTGAACCAGCCCGAGCTGAACGAGCGCCGTTACGTGGAGGTGCCGCGGACCCCGCACGGCCACACGCGGGCGTTCCGCACCGGCGACCTGGTGCGGTTCGCGGACGGGGTGGCGTGGTTCCTCAGCCGCCTGGACCACGACGTGAAGATCCGCGGCTACCGGGTGAACCCGCTGGAGGTGGACGCCTGGCTGCTGGAGCAGCCGGGGGTCGCGGCGGCGGTGTGCGTCGTGGTGGAGGCGGGCGAGGGCGCGCGCAGCCTGCGCGCCGCCGTCACCGCGAAGGCGGGCGCCGAGCTGGACGTGCCGGGCCTGCTCAAGGCCCTTGAGGGCGTGCTGCCCGAGCACGCCGTGCCGCAGTCGGTCGCCGTGCTGCCCGCGCTGCCGCGCACCCCGAGCGGGAAGGTCGACCGCGAGGCGGTGTCCGCGGCGCTCGCCGCGATGCTCTGAAGTGCGACGGCGAGGAGGGCCGCCCCGCGCGGGGTGGCCCTCCTGGTCGTCGCCCGGTCAGCCGGCGGGCTGCTCGGTCGGGATCTCCTTGACCGAGCGGATGCGGGTGCAGGCGATGTAGGCGCCGGAGCTGAGGATGCCGATCGAGCCGATGACGAGCGCGGTGGTGGCGCTGAGCACGTTGCCGACCACGCCGCCGAGCAGCGCGCCGAGCGGGCAGACGCCCATCACGATCATCCGGATCGAGGCGTTCATCCGGCCCTGCAGGGCGTCGGGCGTGACCGCGGACCGGTAACTGCGCTGGTTGACGTTGTAGACGATGACCATCACCGCGTCCACGAAGTGCATGACGATGATCAGCACCACCGCCGCGGGCTTGGGCACCAGCGTGGCCACGGGCACCAGCAGGGACGCGCCGCCCGCCAGCCACTGCGTGACGACCAGCAGCGTGCCCAGCGGCAGCTTGCGCGACACCCAGCCGGAGATCACCGCGCCCACCACGCCGCCGACGCCGGACGAGGACAGGATGAGGCCGATGTAGATCGGCTCCAGCGCGAGCGTGCGGGTGATGAAGATCAGGAACACCGGCTCGATGAAGAACGTGAACAGGTTGAACAGCAGCGCGGTGACGGCGAGCGTGCGCACGATCGGGTTGCCGAAGACGAACCGCAGGCCCTCCCCCACCTCCCGCCAGAAGTCCGGCTTGCGGGCGTCGGGCTGCTCCTCGTCGTCCTCGTCCTCGGGCTCGGCGTGCGGATCGACCTTGATGCGCTGCGTGAACACCGCCGACAGCGCGTAGGCCGCGGTGTTGAACAGCAGCGCGAACGGCGCGGTGAGCACCTGCACCAGCGCGCCGCCCACCGCCTCGCCCGCCATGCGGGAGGCGTTGTTGCTGATCTCCAGCTTGCCGTTGCCGTCGACCAGGTCGCGCCGGCCGACCACGCTGGGCAGGAAGGAGGCGCTGCCGATGTCGGCCACCACCGTGCCCACGCCGATCAGCACCGCGATGACCAGCAGGAACGGCATGCTGAGCAGGTCGAGCACGGCGGCCAGCGGCACGAGGAGCAGCAGCACGCCCCGCCCGAGGTCCGCCGCGATGATCACCGGGCGCTTGGGCAACCGGTCCAACCACACGCCCGCGAACAGGCTCACCACGAGGTAGGGCAGGAACGACACCGCCGACAGCACGCCCATCTCCAGCACGCTGGCGTCCAGGGTGAGCGCGGCGAGCAACGGGATCACACCGGCGGTGATCTCCGCCGCGAACAACGACAGCGTCTGCCCGAACCACAGGTTGCGGAAATTCGCCTGCCGGAACAAACTGCCGGGCTGGCCATTCATCACGTGTGCCTTCCGGAGGGAAACCGGACGCCGGGTCCCTGGTCGCGTCGGAACTCGTCCACCCAGAATTGGAACGCCGGGTCGACCGATCCAACATACTCGGCCAACCCATTCAGGTCCTCGGCGCCGTCCGGTTCCGGTTCGGTCCCCAATTGGGGCATCTGCGTCATCAGGTACATGGCGGCCTCGGTGTAGCCGGCGGCCACCCACTTGTGCCACGCGGCGTCGCGATCGGATTCCTGCCCGGCGAACAACCGCTCGTCGCGGGTGCGCGGCGGCAGGGACGCCGCCGCGGCGTCGACGCGCAGCGCGATCCGCCTGCCCAGGACGTACGCCACGGCGATGCCCTTGCGCAGGCAGAACGTCAGCGCCTCGGCGGCGGTGTCCACGATCGGCTCGCCGCGGTCGTTGAGGGAGGTGTTGCACAGCACCGGCACGCCGGTCGCGTCGTGGAACGCGCGCAGCGCCCGGTGCAGCAGCGGGTTGTCGGCGGCGGTCACGGTCTGGTGCCGGGCCGAGCCGTCGAGGTGCAGGATCGCGGGGACCAGGTCGCGCACCTCCGGCCGCACGGCGACCGCTTCGAGCATGAACGGCGACGGGCGGTCCGTGGCGAACCACTCGCCCGCGTGCTCGGCCAGCACGACCGGCGCGACGGGCCGCCACCACTGGCGCTGCTTGTGCTCGTTGAGCAGTTGCTTGGTCTTCGCCGACCGCGGGTCGCCGAGGAGGCTGCGGTGGCACAGGGCGCGCGGCCCGATCTCGGCGGCGCCGTCCACCCACGCCACCGGCGCCCTCGCCACGTCGAGCACGAACCGGTCGGGCGAGAAGTCGTCCACCTCCTCGACCCACGGCGCGAACTCGGCCAGCGCCTCGTCCAGGTCGGTGACCTCGGCGCCGTGGTAGGCGGTGCCCAGCCGGTGCCGCGCGGTGTCGAACGCGCCGCCGGCGTAGAAGCCGAGCAGGCCCAGGCCGTAGGACTGGCCCGAGTCGTTGGCGCACGGCGGGGTGAGCAGGCCGCGGAAGCCGAACCGGTCGAGCAGGGCGGTGTTGGTCGGGCAGTTGAGCGCGTAGCCGCCGCTCATGGACAGGTACGCGGTCGAGGGGTCCACCCCGGTCAGGTCGAGCAGGCTGCGCACGTTGCGCACGGCGACCAGCTCGCACGCCCGCTGCACGACCTTCATCACCGCGCTCTGGAGGTTCTCCTCCTCGGTGAAGTCCGGGTCGGGTTCCCGGCGCGCCAACTGCCCGCGGGCGGCCGCGACGATCGACTCCACGAACGGGACGGCCTCGGACACCGGGTGCACCCGGCCGCCGCGGAGGTCCAGCGCGGTCACGCGCTCGACGTCGAACTCGATGTCGACGGTCGAGGCGGAGGCCAGCGCCATCAGCGTGCCCGGCTCCTTGCCGAACAGCTGCTCGGCCGCCGAGTACAGCGGGGCGGGCGAGTCGACCGGCGCGTAGGTGATCCGGCCCCGCCGCGACACCGCGCCCGCGTACCAGTAGGGCTTGGCGTCGCGCTCCAGCACGAAGTCCGGCGCGGCGTCCACGGCCATCGCCACGATGGTGCCCTCGGCGAAGACGTCGCTGTCCATCAGCAGCCCGCTGAACAGGTGGGCCAGCGAGTGCACGGCGTAGTCCTCGGTGCCCGGCGGCAGGGGCACGTCCCGCGCGGCGGGCAGGCCCGGCGTGCCCCAGGTGGCGCCGACGTCGGCGAGGGTCAGGCCCTCCGCGGCGAGCAGTTCGGTCAGCACGGCCTCGGCGCGTTCGGGGGTGTAGAGCGGCCAGTAGTGGTGCTTCTGCCCGCTGAACCGCTCCAGCTCCCACAGGCGGACCAGCTCGACGGCGGTCGCGGTGCGCCGCCAGAGGCTGATGTTCTGGTCGTGCCGGGGTCGGAGCACGGCGTGCTCGCCCGGCGGGGTCAGGTAACAGCTCAGGACGTACTCGGCCACGCTCGTCCCCCTGGTTGTGCGGCGAGTGCCTCGGTCATCGTCCGGTCGAGTTCGGTCACCAGGTGGTCGGGCGCGGACAGGAACGCGTGGTGGCCCCCGGCCAGCACGGGCGCGGAGAACCGGCCGTCCGGCGCGTACTCGCGCCAACCGCCCATCTGCTCGGGCCGGATCTCGACGTCGTCGGCCCACCCGACGGCGCACACCGCGCTCGACAGGGTCATCGGCTCGTCCAGCCGGTAGCGCTGGTTCGCGCCGATGTCGGCGCGCAGCACGCCGAGCCCCAGGTCGATCATGTCGGGGTCCGGGTCGCCGCCCATCGCGCGGGTCAGGCCGGCCAGCTCGGCGCCCAGCTCGGCGTCGGTCATGGACAGGAACCGCCCGTACGGCCCGTCGTGCGGGGCCACCTGGGAGGACATGAACAGCACGGTGGGCGCCGGTCCGCCCGTCTCGTGCAGCCGCACGGCGGTGGCGAACGCCGCGAGCGCGCCGCCGCAGTGCCCGAAGAACGCGAACGGCCGGTCCAGGTACGGCAGCAGCGGCGGCACGGCGGCCTCGGCGAGGTCGGTGTAGCCACCGTAGTGCGGCTCGCGGATGCGGTTCTCCCGGCCGGGTGGCTGCACCGCGCAGACCTCCATCGATCCGACCCGCGCCGGCCACCGGGCGTACATCGACGCGCCCAGCCCGGAGTAGGGGAAGACGAACAGGCGGGCGGCGGCGTCCGGGTCGGGCCGCCGCAGCAACCACCTACCTCGACGCGGCGGGGACGACATCGGATCCTCCCTCCAGCTCGGCCGCGGCGCCGGGCCGCAGGACGGCGCGCACCGGCATGCTCCGGATGCCCGCCACGAAGTTGGACCTCAGGTGCGCCACCGGGCCGGCGGGCTCGAACCGCTCGACCAGCCGCACCAGCTCGCCGAACAGCAGGCGCAGGGCGATGCGCGCGAGCGGCGCCCCGATGCAGTAGTGCGGGCCGAACCCGAACGCCACGTGGCGGTTGGGCGTGCGGGCGACGTCGAACCGGTAGGGGTCGGCGAAGACCCGCTCGTCGCGGTTGGCCGAACCCAGCCAGGCCACGACCGCCTCGCCCGCCCGGATCGGCTGCCCGCTCAGCTCCGTGTCGACCACGGCGTAACGCATGAAGTGGTTCGCGGGCGACGCCCAGCGCAGCCCCTCCTCCACCGCGAGGGACGTCTGGTCGCGGTCGCCGGTGAGCCGCGCGTACTCGTCGGGGTGCTCGGCGAACGCCTGCACGGTCGCGGCCACGGCGTGCGGTGTGGTGACGTTGGCGCCCAGCAGCAGGCTGTAGCAGTTGTAGACCAGCTCGTCGGCGCGCATCCCGCGACCGCCGAGGTCCATCGCCTTGAGGAACCCGATCAGGTCGTCGCGCTCGCCGCGGCCCTGGACCTGCTCGGCGAAGTACTCGAACAGCTCGTGGTGGGCGGCGACCAGCGAGCCGTGCCCGGCCTCCGCTCCGAACGACGGGTCCTCCGGCGCGACGGCCATCGTGGTGAGCCGGGCCAGCTCCGGCCAGTCCGCCTCGGGCAGGCCCATCAGCGCGCCGGTGAACTCCATCGGGAAACCCGTGCCGGCCTGCGCCACGTCCCACGGCTCGCCACCCGCCAGCGGGGCGATCATCCGCCGCACCACGGCGAGCACCGAGGGGTGACGGGACCGCAGGGCGGCGAACGACAGCGCCTTGGCCATCGGCTCGCGCATGGCGGTGTGCACGGGCGGGTCGCTGGCGGCCATCATCTTGTTCGCCGCCGGGTCGACGCCGCCGAGGATGGACAGCAGCGTGCCGCGCCTGGAGGTGAACCTGGTGTGGTCGCGCAGCACGGCGCTGACGTCGGCGTGCCGCGTCACGGACGCGAACCCGCGCCCGTCCGGCAGCACCTGGCGGTGCACGGGCGCGCGCTCACGCATGGCGTGCCACACCACGTGCGGGTCGCCGTCGGAGTAGGTGGCGGCGTCGAACAGGTCCACCGCGTCGAGGTCGACCGCCTCGTGGCCGGTCGGTGCGCTCAGCCTCATCGGGGTTCCCCCGCCGCGTCCAGGTGCTCGGCCAGCTCGGCGATCGTGGGGTTCTCGTAGAACGTGCGGGCGCGGACGAACGTGCCGCGCTCGTTGGCGATCTCCGTGGTGATCACCGTCGCGAGCAGCGAGTGGCCGCCCAGCTCGAAGAAGTCGTCGTCCACGCCGACCTCGTCGACCTCCAGCACATCGGCCCACAGCCGGGCCAGCCACTGCTCCAGCTCGCCGTCCGGAGCGCGGTAGTCGGTGTCGAGGTCGGGCCGCGCGCGCACCGGTGTGGCGGCCAGGGCCGCGCGGTCCACCTTGCCGTTGGGGGTCAGCGGCAGCGCGGGCAGCCGGCTGAACGTCGCGGGCACCATGTACCGGGGCAGCGCGGCGGCGAGCGTGCGCCGCAGCTCGGCGACGGAGACCAGGCCCTCGGTGGTGTAGAAGGCGGCCAGCCGCTTGCCGCCCGACCGGTCGGGCTGCGCCACCACCGCGGCGTCGGCCACGTCCGGGTGCGCGGTGAGGGCGGCCTCCACCTCGCCGGGCTCCACCCGGAACCCGCGCAGCTTGACCTGCGCGTCGGCGCGGCCGACGAACTCGTACGAGCCGTCGGGCAGCCGGCGGGCGAGGTCCCCGGTGCGGTACATGCGCCCGCCCGGTGTCGCCGGGTCCGGCAGGAACCGCTCGGCGGTCAGCGCGGGCCGGTCGAGGTAACCGTGCGCCAGGCCCTCGCCCGCCGCGTACAGCTCGCCGACCTCGCCGTCCGGCACCGGCCGCAGGTCGGCGTCGAGCAGGTGCACCGCGCCGCCGCGGATCGGCGTGCCGATCGGCACGGTCGCCGTGGTGAGCCCGCCGCGGACGGGGTGGCAGCAGGTGAAGGTGGTGTTCTCGGTCGGACCGTAGCCGTTGACCAGGACGGTGTCCGGCAGCAGCGCCACCGCCTTGTCCACGTGGGACGGTGACAGCACGTCGCCGCCGGCGATGAGCTGCCGCACGCCCTTGAGGTCCGCCGGGGCGGTGTCGACGACCTGGTGGAACAGACCGGCGGTCAGCCACGCGACGGTGACGCCCTCGGCGCGCACGACCTCCGCGACCTCCGCGGGCGACAGGTCGCCCGGCGGCGCCACGGCCAGGCGGGCGCCGTTGAGCAGGGCGCCCCACACCTCCAGCGTGGAGGCGTCGAACGCGATCGGGGCGTGCTGGAGGACCACGTCGTCCGCGGTGAACGTGGCGAAGTCGGGCTCGTGCACGAGCCGGGCCACGGCGCGGTGGGGCACGCACACGCCCTTCGGCGTGCCGGTGGACCCGGAGGTGTAGGCGATGTAGGCCAGGTCCTCCGCGCCGACCTCGACGTCCCGGCCGCGCGGTCCGTCGACCAGGACGTCGTCCTCGGTCAGCACGACGGACGCCCCCGCGTCGGCGAGCACGGCGGCCCGCCGCTCCGGCGGGTCGTTCGGGTCCAGCGCCAGGTAGCACGCCCCGGCGCGGAGGATGCCCAGCAACGCGACGGCGAGCAGCGGCGACCGCGCCAGGTGGACGGCCACCACGTGCCCGCGCCGGACACCGCGCCCGCCCAGCGCGTGGGCCAGGCGGGCGGACGCCTCGTCCAGCTCCGCGTAGGACAGCCGCTGCCCGGACCCGCTCACGGCGGTCCGCCGCGGCACGGCCGCGACCTGGCGCGCGAACAACGCAGGGATCGTCCGCATGTCACACCCCCTCGGTCTCGTCCCCATGTCAGGCCCCTCCGGCGTCGAGCGCGGTCCACCGGGCGGTCGAGGTGGCGACCAGGTCGCCGTCCGGCCCGTACACGCTGGTCAGGTTCACCGCGGTCCGCCCCCACCGCTCCTCCCGGCGCGCGACGACGACGTGCGGCGCGCCGGGCCGCGGCGGCCGGACCACCTCCGCGGTCATCCGGGTCAGCACCATCGGGTCCGCGCGCGGGTCGGCGGTCCAGCCGCCGGGGCAGTCCAGCACGCCCCACAACACCTCGGTCGACGCCTCCTCGGGCACCCACCCGCACGCCACCACGCCGTCGCGCCCGGCCACCGGGCCCGGTGCGAGCCGCAGCCCGTCCTCCCGGTCGTGGCCGCACACGAAGCAGGTCGGGAACGGGTGGTCGCGGTGGCCCAGGTAGCCCTCGGAGGCGCGCCGCGCCTCGTCCGGCGACACCGGCTCCACCACCGGGACGGGTTTCCGCGCCCCGCTCACCGTGGCGATGAGCCGGTCGCCCAGCCACAGGTGCGACCGGCGCGCGCCCGCCTCCAGCCGCATCGGCGTGTCCAACGGCGGCGGCGCGATCAGGGTGACCACGGCGTGCCCGGCGGCGGGCGGGGCGAGCCCGGCCAGCAGCCCGCACGCGTACCCGCCCTGGCCGGAGTCGGGCGGCCCGTTGAAGCGGGCCGGGATGGTGACCTCCATCAGGCACCCACCCTCTGCGGCGCGCAGGTCGACTCGACGCACAGCGACGTGTGCAACGACACCGTCCCGGACAGGCCGCGGCACTGCTCGACCACGAAACGCACCTTGTCCTCGCGGGCCGGGTCGTGGTCGGCGATGAGGACGCCGATCACCGTCCCGCTGTGCGCGATCACCAGGCCGAGCGCGTCCACCTCCGCGCCGATGCGCCGCAGCGACGCCAGCAGCGGGCGCGGCCGGACCTTCGTGCTCAGCTCGGCGCTGCGGGTGGAGACGGCGCCGACCGCGGCCAGGTCGTGCCCGCGCACCGCCGCGGTCAGCGCGTCCAGCAGCTCGGCGTACTCCGCCCGGTCCCGCGCGGAGTACGGCTTGGGCACCCGGTTGTGCCGCACGGTGTCCACCTGGCCGCCCTCGTCGACCCCGACGATGGTCAGCACCGGCAGGCAGCCCAGGCGTTCCCGCAGCCGCACCTCGCGGTGGTAGAACGCCACGATCCCGTCGTGCATGACCCCGTCCGTGGGCTCGATGTGCCGCAGGAACCCCTCGATCGCCACGGCGTCGAGCGGCTGCTCCAGCGCGGCGGCCACGGCCCGCGCGGTCGCCACCAGGTCGGCGGAGGAGCTGGCGAGGCCCTTGCCCTCGGGGAGCCTGCCCGCGAGTTCGAGCACGCCGCCGCCGCGGTGGCCGCCGGTGGCGAGCATCCGCTCCACCAGCAGCCGTGACTTGTCCTTGTTCGGCGGGGTCACGACCACCGGGTCGTGCTCGCCGGTCAGCTCGAACCGCGCCGACGAGTACTCGGTGATCGGCAGCGTGACCAGGAAGTCGCGCTCCTCCTCGGGCAGCACGCCCTGGAGCAGTTCGCCGAACGTGCCGAAGGCGCGGCCGTGGCCGATGCGGGTCACGCGCGGCCTCCCCCGTCGAGGTCGAGCAGCGCCGCGACCGCCGCCGCGTGCGGTGGCCGCACGAGCGAGAAGTGGTCGGCGGGCAGGTCGTGCACGGTGAAACGGCCGGTGACGTGCCGTGCCCAGTGCCCCGCGCTGTCGTGCTCGCGGTTCTCCTCGCCCTGCACGAACACCGCGTCGCCGCCGTGGCGGCCCGGCCGGTGCCGGGCGTGGGCGCGCACGTTGGCCTCGAACACGGCGAGCAGCGCGTCCGCGTCCCGGCCGTGGTCGTCGCCGAGTTCCCGGCGCAGCTGCTCGGCCAGGTCCGCGCCGTCCGCGTCGTCGGGGTCGTACTGGCCCGGGTAGGACGGGTCGACCATGGTCAGCGAGGCGACGCGGTCCGGCGCGCGGACCGCCATCTCGTGCGCCACCACCGCGCCGAACGACCAGCCGGCCAGGTGGTGCCGGGGCAGGTCGCGCAGCAGGTCGAGGTAGGCGGCGGCGGTCTCCCCGACGCTCGCGGCGGGCCGGGCCGCGGCCGACACCCCGTGCACCGGGTGGCGCGGGTCGATCGCCTCGACCAGCGCCCGGTAGGCGAGCAAAGTGCCGCCCGCCGGGTGCACCAGCACCACGGGCGTGCCGTCGAGCCCGGGGCGCAGCAGGTGCAGCCGGGGCCGGTCGTCCACGCCCGCGCCGCCGTCGGTGAGCCGGGCCGCGATCGAGCGGACCGTGCCGCCGTCGAGCAGCTCGGTCACCGGCAGCGCCCGGCCGAACCGCTTGCGCACCGCGGTGAGCAGCCGCAGGGCCTTGAGCGAGTGGCCGCCCAGCTCGCCGAACGTGTCCAGCACGCCCACGTCCTCGACGCCGAGCACGTCGCGCCACAGCTCCAGCAGCACGCGTTCGGCCTCGGTCGCGGGCTCGACGGCGGACGGCCGGTCCCGTCGCACCTCGACGGCGGCCAGTGCCTTGCGGTCCACCTTGCCGTGGGGCGACAGCGGGATCGCGTCCACCGACTGCCACAGCTGCGGCACCATGTGCTCGGGCAGTCGGTCCAGCAGGAAGGCCCGCAGCGCCGCCGGGTCCGCGTCGCCGACGAAGAACGCGGCCAGCGCGCCGTCCCGGGCCACGACCGCGCACTCGCGCACGCCGTCGTGCCCGCCCAGCACCGCCTCCACCTCGGCCGGCTCGACCCGGAACCCGCGCACCTTGACCTGGTCGTCCGCCCGGCCCAGGTACTCCAGCTCGCCGCCCGGCAGGCGCCGGGCCAGGTCGCCGGTGCGGTACAGGCCGTCGACGAACCGCTCGGCGGTCAGGTCGGGCCGGCCCACGTACCCGTCGGCGAGGCCGACGCCGCCGATGTGCAGCTCGCCGGTCACGCCGAGCGGCACGGGCCTGCGGCGCGCGTCCAGCACGTGCAGGCGGACGTTGGCGATGGGCCGCCCGATCGGCACGACCGCGCGCCCGTCGTCGCGGCACCGCCAGTGGCTGACGTCCACCGCGGCCTCCGTCGGCCCGTACAGGTTGACCAGCTCGGCCGGGTGGGTGGCGAAGAACCGCTGCTGGAGGTCGTGCGGCAGCGCCTCGCCGCTGGCGAACACCCGCCGCAGCGACGTGCACGCGGGCACGCCGTCGTCGTCCAGGAACGCCCGCAGCATCGACGGCACGAAGTGCAGCACCGTCACCCCGGCCTCGCGGACGAGTCGGGTCAGGTAGGCGGGGTCGCGGTGCCCGTCCGGCCGGGCGACGACCAGGCACGCGCCGGTCATCAGCGGCCAGAAGAACTCCCACACCGACACGTCGAACGAGTACGGCGTCTTCTGCAGCACGCGGTCGTCCGGCCCGATCGGGTACTCGTCCTGCATCCACAGCAGCCGGTTGGCGATGGCGCGGTGCGAGACCACGACGCCCTTGGGCCGGCCGGTCGAGCCGGACGTGAAGATCAGGTACGCCGGGTCGTCCGGTGTCACCGCCGTCTCCGGCGGGGTGTCCGGCTGGTCGGCGGGGACGTCCAGGCGGTGCGCGCCGGGCAGGTCCCCATCGGCCAGCAGCACCACCGGCCGCGCCTGGTCGACCATCTCGCGGATGCGCGCCGGCGGGTTGTCCGGGTCCAGGGGCAGGTACGCCCCGCCCGCGCGCACGACCGCGTGCAGCGCGACGACCAGCTCCACCGACCTCGCGGCGCTCACGCCGACGAACGTGCCGGGGCCGACGCCGAGCGCGACCAGCCGGTGCGCGAGGCGGTTGGCGCGTGCCTCGAACTCGCGGTAGGTCAGCACGGTGTCCTCGAAGCGCACGGCCGGCGCGTCCGGTTCGCCGCGGGTGAGGGCGTGCAGCAGGTGCGGCCGGTCGTAGTGCCGGTCGGTGTCGTTCCACGCGGCGAGCTGCGCCCGTTCCCGCTCCGGCCGCAGCTCCGCGTCGACGTGCGACCCGTCCGGGTCCGCGACGAGCGCGCGCAGCGCGGCCAGGTAGTAGTCGCGCGCCCGCTCGACCTGCCCGGTGTCGAGCCGGGTCCGGTCGTGCCGCAGGCCGATGGCGATCTCGCCGGTCTCGGCGTCGCGGAAGAACTCGGCGCCGAACGGGAAGTTGGTCGGCACCACGCTGTCCTCGTCCAGCAGCTCCAGCACGTCGCCGGACGGCTGGTCGCGCGAGACGTGGAAGTGCGTGTAGTTGAAGAACGTCTCGAACAGCGGCTCGCCGCCGTGCGCGCGTTGCAGCTCGGCCAGCGGGAACCGGCGGTGGGGCTGGATCGCCAGGTCCGTCCCGGCGACCTGCCTCACCAGGTCGGCCCACGTGCCGTCGGCCAACCTCAACCGGAACGGCACGGTGTTGAGGAACAGGCCCAGGACGCGGTCGCCGTCGGTCTGCTCGCCGCGGCCGTGGTAGACCACGCCGGTCACCACGTCGTCCCGCCCCGACAGCAGCGACATCACGCGCAGGTGGGCGGCCAGCAGCACCACGCGCACCGACACCTTGAGCCGGTTGGCCAGCGCCAGCAGCCCCTCGCCGACCTCGGCGGGCACGGTGAACTCCGCCATGGCCATGTCCGGCTCGGCCGTGGCGGGGCCGCCCAGCGGCAGGGCGCCCGCCGTGACGTCGTCGAGCAGGTCGGTCCAGAACGCGCGGTGGGCGTCGTCGGCGAGCGCGGCGCGTTCGAGGGCGACGAACTCGCGGAAGCGGGCACGGGGCGGCGGCGGCACCTCGCGGTCGTGGCCGAGCGCCCGGACGTAGAGGGTGAGCAGCTCGGCGAACAGCGACCGGCCGCTCCAGCCGTCCATGATCGCGTGGTGCTCGACGATCCACAGCTGCGCCTCGTCGTCGGCGCGGCGCTGGACGTGGAAGCGGATCAGCGGCGGGCGGGTCCAGTCGAACGGCCTGGCCCGCTCGGCGCGGAACCGCGCGGCCACGGCCGCCTCCACGTCGACCGCGCCGCGCAGGTCCTCGAACGTGAGCGGGGTGGGCACGTCGGCGTGCACGAGCTGCACCGGCTCGGTGAACCCGGCCACCGCGAACGACGTGCGCAGCACCTCGTGCCGGGCGAGCAGGGCCGTCACGGCCTCGCGCCACGCGGCCTCGGAGTGCTCCGCCCGCAGGTGGTAGGTGGCGACGTTGTGGTAGAGCTGCTCGGAGTCGGCCGACTCGCTGTGGTAGAGCATCCCCGCCTGCAACGCCGACAGCGGGTAGGCGTCGACCACGTCGTCGCCGATCAGCTCCCGGTCGGCGGGCGTGAGCAGGTCCAGGCGGCCGTCCTCGGCGGTGTCGCCCGACTCGACCAGCGTGGTGCGCGGCGCGAGTTCGCGGATCGTCTGGTGCAGCACGAGGTCGGTGACCTTGATGCCGAGGCCGTGCTCGCGGGCCCGGGCCAGCAGCTGCACGCTGCGGATCGAGTCGCCGCCGAGCTCGAAGTAGTTGTCGTCGATGCCGACCGGATCGCGCCCGAGCACCTGCGCCCAGATGCCCGCCAGCACGGCCTCCACCGCGTTGGTCGGCGCGGCGTACGGCGCCGGCTCGTCCCAGTCGTCCACTTCGGACTGCCGCGGGCGGCCGGCGGCCGGGGCGAGCGGCCGGTCCGGGTCGGCGGCCACCTCCTCCAGCAGCCGGGCGTAGCGCTCGGCGAACCGGCCCACCTGCTCGGCGGTGAACAGGTCCGACCGGTACTCGAAGTTCGCGCCCGCGCCGCGCCCGCGGTCGGTGACCTCCAGGGTGAGCGGGAACTTCGCCGTGCCCGAGTCGAGCAGGAACGGCGTGAAGCCGACCCCGGCGGCCGTGCGGGCGCCGTCCCCCGGCTCGAAGAAGGTGAACAGCACCTGGAAGACCGGGTGGCGGTCGCCCGCGCGCGGCGGCTTCACCTCCTCCACCACCAGCTCGAACGGCACGTCCTGGTTGGCGAAGGCGTCCAGCGCGGTGTCGCGCACGCGGTGGAGCACATCGCGGAACGTCGGGTCGTCGTCCAGCCGGACGCGCACCGCGAGCGTGTTGACCAGGAAGCCGACCGTGCCCGCGAACTCGGGCCGGGCGCGGTTGGCCGACACCGTGCCGACGATGACGTCGTCCACGCCGGACAGCTCGCGCAGCAGCACCTGGAAGGCCGCCAACCCCACCATGAACAGCGTCGCCCCGGTCTCGGCGGCCAGCTCCCGCAGCCGCTCCACCGCGCCGGTCGGCAGGTCGAACGGCAGGTCCGCGCCCGAGGGCGGGCCGCCCGCGCCCTCGCCGGGCAGCTCCAGCACGGGCAGCGGGTGCGCCAGCACGGCGCGCCAGTGCGCGAGCTGCGCCGCCGCGGCGGGCCCGGCCAGCCACTCGTCCTGCCAGCCGGAGTAGTCGGCGTACTGGAACTCGGGCTCGGGCAGGTCGGGCTCGCGGCCCGAGGCGTGCGCCGCGTAGCCCTCGACCACCTCGTGGAACACGAGGTCGGCCGACCAGCCGTCGCACACGATGTGGTGCATGGTCAGCACCAGCACCGCTTCGGTCCTGCCCGGGCGCAGCAGCGCGACCCGGAACAGCGGCCCGCGCTCCAGGTCGAACGGCCGCGCCGCCTCACGGGCCACCCGGTCGTCGGCCCAGCCGGGGCCGTCGACCGCACCCGGCCGCGCCACCGTGAACTCGGGCTCCGCCACCGGGTCCACCACCTGCGCCAGCTCACCGTCGACGAGCGCGAAGCGGGTGCGCAGCGCCTCGTGCCGGGCGACCACGTCGGCGACGGAACGGCGCAGCGCGGCCTCGTCCACGTCACCGGTCAGCCGGTAGCACAGCGGCACGTGGTAGGTCGGCGCGTCGCCGACCACCTGCTGCACGAAGAACATCTGGTACTGCGCCCGCGACGCCGGGAACACGTAGACGCCCGCCGTCGAACCCGGGTCGGCGCTCATCCGGTCGGTGCTCATCCGCGCGGCCCTCGCTCCACCACGGCGCGGACCACCGCCACCGCCCGGTCCACGTCGGCCTCCGTCACGCCGGAGTGCGTGACGGCGCGGATGCGCCCGTGGCCCAGCTCGCCCACGGCCAGGCCCTCGGCCGCGGCGGCGGCCACGAACGCCTGCCAGCTGAACCCGTGCACGCGGAACATCACGATGTTGGTCTGCACCTGCGCGGGGTCCACTTCGACGCCGTCCACACCGGCCAGCCCCTCGGCGAGCCGGCGGGCGTTGGCGTGGTCCTCGGCGAGCCGGTGGGCGTTGGTGATGGCGAGGATGCCCGCCGCCGCGATCACCCCGGCCTGGCGCATCCCCCCACCCAGCAGCTTGCGCAGCCGCCGCACCGCGGTGATGAACTCCGCCGGGCCGGCGACGATCGAGCCGATGGGCGCGCCCAGGCCCTTGGACAGGCAGAACTGCACGGAGTCGACGTGCTCGGCGATGCGCGCGACCGGCACGCCCGACGCCACGGCGGCGTTGAACACCCGCGCGCCGTCCAGGTGCACGGCGACCCCGCGCTCGTCGGCGAACCGCCGCACCTCCGCCAGGTAGCCCGGTGGCAGCACCTTGCCGCCCGCCCGGTTGTGCGTGTCCTCCAGGCAGATCAGCGCGGGGAGCGCGAACTGCGGGTCGTCCGGGTCGTCGGGGAAACCGCGGGCCAGGTCGTCCAGGGCCAGCGTGCCGTCGGCGGCGGTGCGGACCGGCTCGTAGACCACCCCGCCCACCACGGCCGCGCCGCCGGCCTGGTAGATGTGGATGTCGGACTCGTCGCCCACGAGCACCTTCGCGCCGCGCGGGGCGTGCGCCATGATCGCGGTGAGGTTCGCCATGGTGCCGCTGGGCGTGAGGCACGCCGCCTGCTTGCCGAGCGTGGCGGCGGCCAGCTCCTCCAGCTCGCGCACGGTCGGGTCCTCGCCGTACACGTCGTCGCCCAGCGGCGCGGCGACCATCGCCTTGAGCATGTCCGGGGTGGGCAGGGTGAAGGTGTCGCTGCGCAGCTCGATCACTGGTCGCCCTCCGACTCGATGCGGGTGTCGATCCGGCCGAGCGCGGCGGTGAGCGCGGCGTCGACCTCCTCCGGGCTCGCGGCGCGGGCGATGACGTAGCCCAGGCGGTCGTAGGCGTTGGCGGGCGGGCGCACGGTCGCGCCGACCCGGGCGGTGACGGTCACCTCGACCACCCCGGGCACGGCGCGGGCGGCGGCCACCCCGTCGACCCCGCGCAGCACGCCGTGCTCCGGCGCGAGCAGGAACGCGATGCCCGCGTGCCCGGTGTCCCCCGCGGCCAGCTCCGGTGGCAGGCCGGCGCCCACGCGCAACTGCTGCTCCAGCAGCTGCACCCCGGTGGCCAGGCGGATCAGCTCGGGGATCATGCCGCCGGCGAGCCTCGGGTTCACCTCCACCACGGCCGGGCCGCGCTCGGTCAGCACGACCTCGGTGTGCGTGGCCCCCAGCGTCATCCCGGCCGCCTCGACCGCCCGCCGGGCGGCGTCGGCGAGCGCGTCGGCGTCCGCGGGGTCGAGCGGCGCGGGGAAGAGGTGCCGGTGCTCCACGAAGTGCGGCCCGCCGGTGACGGACTTGCGCGTGACGCCGACCAGGTGCGACTCGCCCGCCCAGCCGAACAGCTCCACGCTGAACTCCGGGCCGCGCGCGTACTGCTCGACCAGCACGCGGCGGGCGGTCGGCAGGCCGCGGACGTTCTCCCGCACCGCCAGCACGCGTTCGGCCGCCACGGCGACCTGCGCGGTGTCGTGGCACAGCACCACGAGGTTGGAGCCGGAGTCGTCCACGGGCTTCACCACGCACGGCAACCCGACCCCGGCGACCGCCGCGGCCACGGCGTCCGCCGTCACCGGCTCGTCCAGCACCGCGAACCGGGGCTGCGGCACACCCTCCTCGGCCAGGCGGCGGCGCAGCAGCGACTTGTCGCGGCACGTGCGCACCGCGTCCACCGGGTTGCGCGGCAGGCCCAGCCAGGCGGCGAGGTCGGCCACGGCGGGGGCGTAGAAGTCGCTGGTGCTCACCACCCCGGCCACCTCCTCGCGCCGGAACCGGTCCTGCACGGCGGTGCGCAGCGCGCTCGGCGAGTTCGTGTCGCACACCAGCACCTCGGCTCCGGTGGCGGCCAGCCCCGCGTACCGCTCGGGCTTGCCGGTCAGCAGCACCGGCCGCAGGCCCAGGCCGGCGGTGAGGTCCAGCGCGAGCATCCCCGTGCCGGTGGTGTTGGCCTCCACGAACACCAGGTGCCGGTCGAAGTCCCGGCCGCTCTTGTTCACCGACCGGGACCACCGGTCGACCTCGGTGCCGTAGTCGACCTGCTCGGGCGCGTCGGCCACGGCCAGGTCGGCCAGCCCGGACGAGGCCCAGTACTCGTCGCTGTAGACGGTGTCGGCGTAGCGGTCGCCGCGGTCGGGGAAGATGCCCACGATGCGGGTGCCCGGCTCGGCGCGCGACGCCACGTCGGTGAGCACCCGGTAGACCGAGCCGGACGTGTTGCCCGCGAAGATCTGCTGCTCGGCCGCCAGCGCCCGGGTCGCCGCGAACGCCTCGTGGTCGTTCAGCCAGTGCACCTCGTCGACCAGGGTGCGGTCGAGGTTCTTGGGCAGCAGGCTGTTGCCCAGGCCGCTCTGCCGCCGGCGCGGCTCGTCGGGCTGGTCGAACAGGGCGCTGCCGACGCAGTCCACGCCCACCACGTGCAGGTCCGGCAGGCTCTCCCGCAGGGCGCGCGACGTGCCGCACAGCGAGCCGCCGCTGCCGACGGACCCGACCAGCACGTCGACCGAGCCGAGGTCGTCCAGCACCTCGCGGGCCAGCTTGCGGTAGGCGCCGGGGTTGTCGGGGTTGCTGTACTGCTGCGGCCAGAACGCGCCGGGCAGGTCGGCCATCAACCGCTCCAACGCCTCCAGGCGCGCGCTCTGCCAGCCGTGCGAGGTCATCGCCTCCACGACGTGCACCCGGCACCCGAGGGCGCGCAGCTTCGCGAGCGTCATCCGGTCGATGCGCGGGTCGGTGACGATGTGCACCGGGTGGCCGAGGGCGGTGCCGACCAGCGCCACGCCGAGCGCCATCGTGCCCGACGAACTCTCCACGATGTGCGCGCCGTCGGCGAGCGCGCCGACCCGCTTGGCCTCCAGCACGATGTTCGCGGCCACGCGGTCCTTCATGCCGAACAGGTTCTGGAGCTCCAGCTTGGCGTAGACCTCGACCCCCTCGGCCGCGGGCACGCGCAGGCGCACCAGCGGCGTGTGGCCGATCGCGTCGGTGATGTCGTCGAAGATCATTCTCGGCTGCTCCCCCGGTTCCGCCGCTACCCGATGTCCCGCGCGCGGTCGAGCCTGGCGCGCCGTGCCGCCCACTCCCCCTCCAGCGCGGCGTGCTCCACGGCCTGCGCGTCGAGTTCGGCCGCGACGGCGTCCGGGTGCGCGGACCCGGCGGTCGGCGTGGCCCGCAGGCTGCGGTCGGTGTCGAACGCCTCGGCCAGCAACCCGCCCGGCTCGGCCACGACGTACCCGGCCTCGGTCGCGATGCGGGTCAGCAGCGCCGCGTCGGGCTCGGTCGGCGGCAGGCCCGCGTCGAGCGCCGCCACCACGTACCGGCCGGCCAGCACCTGGGCCTGCCGCCACGGCACGCCCGCGTGCAGGGTCAGCGAGGTGGCCAGCGCGAAACCGCCCAGGTACTCCCGCTCGCACGCCGCGCGCATCCGGTCGGCCCTGAACTCCAACCGCCGGAGCACGGCGGTCAGCAGCCGCACCACGGACCGGGCCGTGTCGAGCGCGTCGTACAGCTGGGCGCCGGCCTCCTTGGACACCTCGACCAGGTTCGTGTACGGCGTGCCGCGCTGCCCCAGCACGGCGTCCACGTGGCACGAGGTGAGGTGCGCGGTGCGACCCCGGATGCGTTCCAGCACCGGGAAGTTCTTCTTCTGCGGCATCGCCGAGGAGATCCCGCTCAGCTCGTCGGGCAGGTCGACGAAGCCGAACCCGGCGCCGGCCCACGTGATCAGGTCGGTGGCGAACCGGCTCGTGGCCACGCCGAACAGGGACAGCTCGGCGGTGATCTCGGCGGCCCACGCCCGGGACGCCACGTCGGTGAGCGCGTTGCGCCCGGCCCCGGCGAACCCGAGCAGGCGCGCCATCCGGTCGCGGTCCCACGGCAGGTTCTGGCCGGTCATCGCGCCCGCGCCGAGCGGGCAGGCGTCGATGCCGTCGTAGGTGGCCAGCAGCCGGCGGCCGGTGTGCAGCAGGCGGCCGGACTGCGCGGCCAGGTAGAAGCCGGGCGTCATCACCTGCGCCGCCTGGTAGTGGGTGTGCCCCGGCATCGGGCTGGTCAGGTTCGCCGCGGCCAGGTCGTGCGCCGCGGTGGTGAGCCCGAGCAACCCCTCGCCCAGGTCGACCAGGCGTTCGCGGGCGAACATCAGCTGCGCGCACGCCTGGAGGTCGTTGCGGCTGCGGTCCACGTGCCAGTGCGGCACGGGCCGGGACAGCCGGGCCTCGACGTGCCGCTCGACGGCGAAGGCGACGTCGGACAGGTTCACCCGCGGGTCGGCGGTCAGCGTGTCCGGGCCGATCCCGGCGAGCAGCGCGTCCACGTCGTCCGCCTGCGCGGGCGTGAGCACCCCCATCCGCCGGTACTCGGCCACGAGCACCCGTTCGACCGCCACGTAGTGCGGCAGCAGGTGGCGGACCTCCCGCTCGAACTGCGGGCGCAGCACCTCGTCGTGGAGCAGGTCGGCCGGGTTCGCGGCCAGCCGACCGGTCAGCGCCGTCACGCCACGCCCTGGGACATCTTCCGCCGCAGGCTCAACGGGCGCATGTCCGTCCAGACCTCGGCGATGTGGGCCAAACACGCGTCCTTCGTGCCGGTGACCCCCTCGGCGCGCCACCCCGCCGGGACCTCCCGGTCGGCGGGCCACACCGAGTACTGCTCCTCGTCGTTCACCACGACCGCGTAGGCGCGGGTGTCCTCGTCCTCGCGATCGGCCATGCCGTCCACCCCTTCCTCCGTCGTCATCCGGCCCTCGGCGGTCACTCGGCGCCCCCGAGCAGCGCCCGCACCTCGTCCTCGGACATGTCGTCGATCTTCGCCACCAGCAGGCGCTCGATCTCCCCGGCCAGCTCCGCCACGGTGGGCGTGCTGAACACCGCGCGCACCGGCAGGTCGACGTCGAACCGCTGCCGCACCCTGGCGGAGAAGCGGGTCGCCATCAGCGAGTGGCCGCCGAGGTCGAAGAAGTCGTCCCGCGCGCCGACGCGCTCCAGCCCCAGCAGTTCGCGCCAGATCTCGGCGACGGCCTCCTGGGCGGGCCCTTCACAGGGCACGTACTCGGCGTCGCCGCCGCGCGGGCGCTCCGGTGCGGGCAGCCGCTTGCGGTCGACCTTGCCGTTGCTGTTGAGCGGCAACGAGTCCAGCACGACGACGACCGAGGGCACCATGTGCTTGGGCAGCCGGTCGGCGACCAGGTCGCGCAGGTCCTCGGGGTCGGGCGCGCGGTCGGCCCGCGCCGGAGTGGTGTAGGCGACCAGGTGGTCGTCCTCGCCGAGGCGGCGCAGCACCACGACCGCGTCGCGCACCAGCGGCGAGCCGCGCAGGGCCGACTCGACCTCGCCCAGTTCGACCCTCATGCCCCGGATCTTGACCTGGTGGTCGTCGCGGCCGACGAACTTCACCGTGCCGTCGGGCCGCCGGTAGCCG
Source organism: Actinosynnema sp. NPDC004786 (assembly GCF_053601135.1). Classification (NCBI taxonomy): domain Bacteria; kingdom Bacillati; phylum Actinomycetota; class Actinomycetes; order Pseudonocardiales; family Pseudonocardiaceae; genus Actinosynnema; species Actinosynnema sp. NPDC004786. Next base: position 104,593 of record NZ_JBSGBG010000002.1, read on the forward strand.
CGGTCGCCGGTGCGGTAGAGCCGTTCGCCGGGCGAGAACGGGTTCGGCAGGAACGCCCGCGCGGTGGCGGCCGGGTCGCCGAGGTAGCCGCGCGCCAGGCCGACGCCCGCGATGTGGAGGTCGCCCACCTCGCCCGGCGGGACCTCGCGGAAGTCGGCGTCGAGCACGTGCACCCGGTTGTTGTCGAACGGCAGGCCGACCGACACCACGCCGGTGTCCGCCGCGTCCGCCGGGCCGCACGTGTGGTTGGTCGAGTCGATCGACACCTCGGTCGCGCCCCAGGTGTTGTGCAGGCCGACGGACGGCAGCAGCGCCAGGAACCGGCTCACCGTCGCCGGCGGCAGCGCCTCGCCGCTGGACGTCACGTCGCGCAGCGCCGACAGGTCCCACCCGCCGCGCTGCTCGATCTCGTCCAGCAGCATCGTGAGCATGCTCGGCACCACCTGGAGGTAGACCGAGCGGTGCTCGTGGAGCGCGTCGAGGATCGCCCGCGGGTCGCGGTGCAGGCCGGGTTCCAGCACGGCGACCCGGGCGCCGACCGTGAGCGGCCAGAACAGCTCCAGCGCCGAGTCGTCGAACGTCAGCGTCGTCTTGTGCAGCACGGTGTCGCCCGGCCGCAGCCGGTGCTGGCGCTGCGACCAGGTCATCCGGTTCACCCAGCCCTCGTGGCTGCTCGCCACGCCCTTCGGCACGCCCGTGGAGCCGGAGGTGAAGTACACGGACACCAGGTTCGCGCCGCACGCACGCCGGTCGGGCCGGTCGGTCCGCGGTGGCGCCGACGGCGGCACGGCCGTCACGTCCTCGGGCAGCAGCGGGCGGTACCCGTCGGCGGCCACGCAGACGCGCGCCCCGGCGACCCGCGTGATCTGCGCGATCCGGTGCACGGGCAGCTCGGGGTCCAGCGGCAGGTACGCGCCGCCCGCCTTCAGGATCGCCAACAGCGCGACCACCATCTCCACCGACCGGTCCACGCACAGCGCCACCACGTCGTCCAGGCCGACCCCGGCCTCGACCAACCGGTGGGCCAGCCCGTTGGCCCGCGCGTCCAGCTCGGCGTACGTCACCTGCTCGGCGTCGAAGACGACGGCGACGCGCTCGGCGCAATCCGCCACGCGGTCCTCGACCAACTCGTGCAACCCCCGGTGGGCCGGGAAGTCCGCGTCGGTCGGATCCCATTTCCCAGGCACGCTCGACCCGCCCCCTCACCGCGACAGACCGGGGCCGGGCAGCCGTCGGCCACCACCGTTCCCCAAGAATGTGATCGGTCAACGCGGAATGCGCGTCAACCGCCCCGCTCAGCTCCCCAGAACCTTCCCGCCGATTTCCGGCAAGTGCGATCAGACTCTTCCTAGCACAGGCCCTCCCGGGGTGGCAACGACCGTAGCGCGCGCCGACTCCAGCCAGGTAGCCCCTTGCGCGGACGCGGCTCTGCGTGTAGTCGAAGTACCACGCGGACACTTGTTTGACCTGGACCGGAGGTCGGGCATACTGGCCACGACGGCACGTGATCGAAATGAAGGGCAAAAGGGTGCGGCCGACCCCGGCGGAGGAAATCAGGAAGTCGTTCGTCAACTGCTCGAAAGGCGAGGCGAAGAAGCTCACCCTGCCGGCCGACCTCGATTCGAGGAACTGGGCCGAAACCGACTTCCTCGGCTGGATCGATCCGCGCGCGGTCAACAACGCCTACCTCGTGCTGCCCCGGGACGAGGGCGTGGTGGGCGTGGTGCTGCGCGCGAACACCCCGCCGAAAAGCGCGCTGCGGTCGTCCTCGTGCGCGTTCTGCCTCACCAACCACGTGCTGTCCGACGTGGGGATGTTCGTCGCCCCCAAGGCGGGCGCGGCCGGACGCCGGGGCAACACCGTCGGCACGTACGTGTGCGCCGACCTGGCCTGTTCGGCGTACGTGCGGCGCAAGCGGCGGCCCTCGGCGCCGCAGCCGGCCGAGACGCTGGACGACGACGAGCGGATCGCCCGGATGCTGACGAACATCAACCACTTCGTCGAGAAAGTCCTCGCCTGAGGCGGATTCCGACGGCATCACCGCGGGGGGAATGTGACGCAGGAAGAAATCCGGACAGCCACCACGACCGCTCCGCTGTCCCCCGCCCAGCACGGCATCTGGTTCACCGAGCAATTCGCCGGACCGACCAGCCTCTACCACATCTCGTTCGCCCACCGGTTGCGCGGACCGCTCGACGCCGAAGCGCTCGACGCCGCGTTGACGGCGTTGGTCCGACGGCATGAACCATTGCGGACCCGGGTCGACCTGAGCACCGGCGAACCGCGACAGTCGGTGCTTTCCCCCGGGCCGGCATCCGCCAAACGGGTCGATTTGTCCACGCATCCCGAGGCCGAGGCCGCGGCCGCCCGGGAAAACGAAGATCACGTTCTGCGGCCTTTCCGGCTGGACGCCGAAGACCCGTTCCGGGTGCTCCTGCTGCGCATGGCCGAGGACCACCACATCCTCACGGTGGTGATCCACCACATCTGCGCGGACGGCCTGTCGCTGCCGGTGTTCAGCGCCGACCTGGCGGCGTTCTACCGCGGTGAGGAACTGCCGCCGCTGCCCGTCGGCTACACCGCGCACGTGCGGCGCGCGTTGGCCCGCCCACCCGACGCCGAGGCGCTGGCCCGGTGGCGGGAACGCCTGCGCGGCGCGCCGCCGCTCGCCCTGCCCACCGATCGGCCGCGGCCGCGGATCCGGTCGCCGCACGGCGCCCGCGTCGCGCTGACCGTGGACGCGGACCTGGTCCGACGCGCCCGGGACCACGCCCGGCGGCACGGCGCGACGTTGTTCATGGTGCTGCTGGCCAACTTCTTCGCGGTGCTGGCCCGGCGGTCCGGCGTCGGCGACCTCAGCGTCGGCGTGCCGCTGTCCGGGCGGGAGGGTCCGGACGAGGAGGCCATGATCGGCCTGTTCACCAACACCGTGGTGCTGCGGGTCGACCTGTCCGACCGGCCGTCGTTCGACGGGCTGCTGCGCCGGGTGCGGTCGACCGCGTTCGACGCCTACGACGACGGGCACGTGCCGTTCCAGCAGGTGGTGGAGGCGGTTTCGCCGCCGCGCGACCTGTCCCGCACGCCGTTGTTCCAGGTGGTGTTCACCGTGCAGGACTTCGCCGAGGACGACCTGCGGCTGCCCGGCGTGACCGCCACCCCCGTGCCGCTGCCCAGCCGGACCAGCGAGTTCGAGCTGGAGCTGGAACTGGCGTGGGACGGCGAGGGCCTCGTGGGCTTCGTCGCGTACAGCACCGATCTGTTCGACCGCGCCACGGCCGCCGCGCTGGCCGAGGACTACCTGACCTCGCTGCACGAGCACCTGGGGGTACTCCGGTGAGCATCACCGCCGAACTGGCCCGCGTCGCCGCGGCGGCGCCGGACGCCCCCGCCCTGCTCGACCGCGACCGCGAGCTGACGTTCCGGCAGTTGATGGCCGAGGTGGCGCGGGTCGCGGCTGGTCTGGCCGCGCACGGCGTGCCCCGCGGGGCGCGGGTGGCCGTCCCGGCCGACCGGCACTGGACCACGATCGCCGGCGCGCTGGGCGTGCTGCACGCCGGGGCGGCCTACCTGCCCGTGTCGCCCGGCGACCCGGAGGACCGGGTGCGGTCGGTGCTGACCGCGGGGGGAGCCGTCGCCGTCCTCGGCCGGGGAGCCACCCTGGCCGCGCTGGGCCCCGCCCTCCGGGGCCTCGACGCCGTGCCGCTGCCGTTCGAGGGTTTCGCCGCCGTGCCGCTGCCGGCCGAGGGAGTCGCCGGCGTGCCACTGCCGGCCGAGGGTGTCGCCGGCGTGCCACTGCCGGCCGGGGGTTCCGCCGGCGGGTCCGCCCCGGCCGTCTCGCCGGACGACCTCGCGTACCTGATGTTCACCTCCGGGTCCACCGGCGTGCCGAAGGGCGTGCTGGTGCCGCACCGCGCCGTGCTGACCGCCGGCACGGCGCTGCGCGACCGGTACGGGATCACGCACGAGGACCGCGTGCTCAACCTGACCCCGCTCATCTGGGACACCAGCGGCGAGGAGATCTACGCGACCCTGTTCGGCGGCGCGGCCCTGGTGTGCGACGACCGCACGGCCGACCCGTCCATCGCCACGCTGCTCGACGTGGTCGAGGACCGCGGCGTCACGGTGGTCAACCTGGCCACCGCCCTGTGGAACGAACTCGTGGACCACCTGGTCACCACGGGCCGTCCGCTGCCGTCGAGCCTGCGCGTGGTCGTGATGGGCGGCGAGGAGGCCAGGGCCCGCACCGTGCGGCTGTGGTCCGAGCACGTCCCCGGGCACGTGCGCCTGATCAACGCCTACGGCCAGACCGAGACGGTCATGGTCACCCACGCCGCCGACGTCGGGGGCCTCGCCGGCCGGTCCCTGCGCGACACCGACGACGTGCCGATCGGCCACCCCCTGCCGCACATCCGGGAGATCCTGACCGACCGCGGCGACGGCACGGCGGAGCTGGCCGTCGGCGGCCCGACGGTCGCGTGGGGCTACCTGCACCGCCCCGACCTGACCGGCGAGCGCTTCGTGCCCGTGCCCGGCGGGCGGGCCTACCTCACGGGGGACGTCGTGCGCGTCCGCCCGGACGGCGGCCTGACCTTCCTCGGCCGGGCGGACCGCCAGCTGAAGATCCGCGGCGTGCGCGTCGAACCGGCCGAGGTGGAGCGGGCGATGACCGCGTGCCCCGGCGTGGCGACGGCGGCCGTCTTCGCCGTGGACGGCGAGCACCCGACCCTCGTCGGCGTCTACGTCCCGTCCGCGACGGACCCGGCCGACCCCGCCGACGTCCTGCGCGCCCTCGAAGCCCGCCTGCCCCGCGCGATGCTCCCCCACCACGTCCACCCCCGCCCGTCGCTGCCCCTCACGGCAACCGGCAAGGTCGACGTCAACGCCCTGCGCGCGACCTTCACCGCGCGGGCGCCCGCCCCTTCGGCCACCGCCGACGCGCCCGACGTCCTGGCCCAGGTGGAGGCCGCCTACCGCGAGGTCCTGGACGCCGACGCCGACGCCGATTCGTCGTACTTCGAACTGGGCGGCGACTCGCTGACCGCCGTCCGCCTGCTCTCGCGCCTGAACCAGCGCTTCGACGTGCGCCTGGGGGTGCGCGACGTCTTCGACCACCCGACCCCGCGCCTGCTGGCCGAAGTCGTGGAGGCGCGCACGCTCCCCTGACCCCGTGGGATCGCGCGGCCCGGCGGACCGGACGCCGCCCCGACCACCGCCGGCGACCGCTGCTCACCCGGAACCGTCACCCGCTCGACCCGCGGCGGCCCCGGTATCCACTTCACCCGACGCGATTACCGCTCCGCCCGGGTAACGGCCGCAGTCGTCCTGCGACCGCGCCCGGTCGAGCGCGAAGGAGCGCGCGGGCTCGGCGACCTGGACCACGAACAGCCGGGTGGCGGGCCCCGGATGTGGCCTGTTGCGCCGATCGGGTGGGATCACGGACGGACCGGGATCGGTCCGGTGAAGTGCGGTCGGCCGCCTCGGTGATCCGCGTAGCATCCGCTCAATGGGGTTCGAACGCGAGCGGCGACGCTGGCGCGTTCGGTTGTCCGACGACGTGGGGCGGGTCTTCGGCGCAGGCACGATGCTCGACGAGTGGCACCTGCTGACCTGCGCGCACGTGGTCGAGGGCATCGACGGGCCGCGGGGGAAGGTCGTGGTCGACTTCGTCGGCATGGCGGACGCGCCACCCGGTGTCGCGTCGGTCGTGGACGAGGGCTGGGTGCCGCCGACCGAGCACGAGCGGGGCGACATCGCCTTGTTGCGGCTGGAGAAGCCCGAACCCGCGGCGCACGGGGCGCCGCTGCACCGCATGCCGTTGCGCGACCACCAACTCGTCCGCGCCTATGGCTTCCCGTTCGGCGCCGAGGACGGCATGTGGACCCTCGCCCGTCTCGTCGGCGAGGGCGGACCGGCCGGTGAGTGGGTCCAGTTGCAGCGCACCGGCGAGGCGGAGCCGATCGGGCAGGGCTACAGCGGCACCGCGGTGCTCGACGAGGCGACCGGCTACGTCATCGGCATGGTCGTCAGCCGCTACACCGGCGACGGTGGCCGCGTGGGCTGGATGATCCCCGTCGAGACGATGCTGGGCCACCTGCCGCGCCTGGCCGAGTGGGTCCCGGACGGCCCGGCGGTCGACGACAGCTTCGTCGACCACCGCACCGACGCGGTCGACGTGCCGTTCGCACGGGAACTCTCCCGGTGGTTCGCGACCGCCGGGGCCGGCGCGGTGTGGGTCGTGGTGACGGGCGAGTACGAGTCGGCGACGGCGCGCGCGTTGCGGCTGGTCGTGGCTTCCGCCGACCGGGAGCGGTCCGTGCGGCTGCCCGGCCTGCCCGAGGGGGTGGACGAGCGGCCGCGCGTCGGCAGCGTGGACCTCGCCGTGGACGCGTCGGGCAAGACCGCCGACGAGGTCCGGCGGCGCATCGAGGAGCGGTTCGCGGTCGGCGCCCCGGCCGGCCGCACCGTGGTGGTCGACGGGATCGACGACGCCGCCGAACCGGACCGGCTGGTCGAGGACGTGCTGTTCCCGCTCGCCGACCGCGCGGCGGAGCTGGGCGACCGGCTGGTCCTCGGGTTCCGGCGCGAGACTTCGCCGCAGGCCGGCGTCGTGCGGGCGACGTCCGGGGCGGGGACGCCGGCCGAACCCGGTTTCCCGGGCCGCCTCGCGGTTCTGGACAGGTCGGTCGCCGACCTCGCCGCGATCGAGGAGCACCAACTGGCCGTCGGACCCCGGTTCGCCGGTGTCGTGCTGCTGCCCCCGCGGGCGAGGCGCCTGCGCAGCGCGGTGAACCAGCTGCGGTCGGCGTGGACGGCGGGCGACACCGCGTGGGCCGAGCGGCACGCCGGGGGGTGCGAACGCGCGGTGACCGCGGCGCTCGACCAGGGCAGGCGGCACCGCGCCGCGCTGGACGAGCTGGTGGACCGGCGCGCCGCCTTGCGGGCCCGGCTCGACTCCTACGCCGAGATGGCGCGCGACCACGGCTTGGTCGAGGAGCGCGGGTTGGACGAGGCGTACGGCCGGGCGTGGCGGCTGCTCTACGACGGCCCGTGCGACATCGCGGCCGCCGGACGGGCGGTCGTCGACTACATGAACGCGGTGCGCCACGGGATCGGAGGTCGGTGATGACCGCGTGCGAGCGTGACGGGTGCACCGGCACGCTCGCGCGGAGCGGGTACTGCCGCCGGTGCGGCCTCCCGCCGAAGACACCCGCCACGGCGTTCGTCGGCTCCCGGGGCCCGGCCGCCGGGCCGGCACGCCCCGACCCCGCCGGGGAACGCCCCACCCGGGTGACGAGCACGGCGGCCACCCGGCCGCCGCAGACCACCGGGCAGGGCAGCGGCGGCGCGCACGTGCCCTTGCCGGTGGTCGAGCTGCCCGAGCCGGACAGCCGCGTCCGGCCGCTCCCCGGTGTCGCGGAAGAGGAGCGGTTCTGCGGCAGGCAGGGCTGCGGCGCGGCCGTGGGCCGGTCGGTCGACGGCGGTCCGCCGCGCGACGAGGGGTTCTGCGGCGAGTGCGGCGCCCCGTTCTCGTTCAGGCCGAAGCTCGGCCCCGGCGACGTGGTGGCCGGGCGCTACGAGGTGCGCGGCTGCATCGCGCGCGGCGGGCTGGGGTTCGTGTACCTGGCGAAGGACGTCCGACTCGGTCAGCACGTGGCGCTCAAAGGGCTCATCGACGTCAACAACACCGCGGCCGTGCGGATCGCGGAGAACGAGAGCCAGGTCCTCATCGCGCTCGGGCACCCCAACATCGTGCGGATCCTCGATGTCGTCACGCACGACGACGCCCGCTACATCGTGATGGAGTTCGTCGACGGGCTGTCGCTGCGCGAGGTGAAGAACCGCGGCCGGGCGAGCCTCGGCCCCGAGCGGGGCATGCTGCTGGTCGAGCACGTCGTGGCCTACGGCCGCGAGATCCTCACCGCGCTGTCCTACCTGCACGGGCAGGGCCTGCTGTACTGCGACATGAAGCCGGACAACGTGATCCACGGCGACCGGCGGGTCAAGCTCATCGACTTCGGCGGCATCCGCCGCATCGGCGACCGGGAAAGCCCGTGGGTCATCACCGAGCACTACCAGTTCGGCACCGACGATCCGCGGGCACGCCGGGCGGAAGTGCACGAGCGCGGGCTGACCGTGCGGTCGGACATCCACACGGTGGGGATGACCTTGCGGGAGCTGTACAACGCGAGCGACGGCTGGCGGCCCGGCACCGCGGAACTCGCCGTCGACCCGGCGCACCCGGCCGCGTTCGGCATCGAGTCGTTCGTCCACGTCCTGCGGCGGGCCGTCGCGCCGTACGAGCGCCGCTTCGCCGGCGCCGACGAGATGCTGGTGCAGCTCGACGGCGTGCTCAACGAGATCCTGTCCTTGCGCGACGGCCGTTCCCGGCCGGCGTTCTCGACGCTGTTCGCGGAGCCGACCGCTCTGGTCGACGCCGGTCTGGGTGACGTGCCGTCGGTGCGCGACCTGATCGCGGACGACGTGTCGGCGCTCGTCCGCGGGCCCTCACCGCGGGAGATCGCCCTGGGGCTGCCGGCGCCGCGCGAGGACCCCGATGACGAGCAGGTCGCGTTCCTCCGCACGGTCCGCGCCCCCGACGCGGCCCGGCTGCTGAAGAAGCTCGCGCAGGCGGCGCCGTCGGTGGAGGTCGCGTTCCGCCGCTGCCGGGCGTTCCTGGAGGTGGCCGACGTGGCCGCGGCGACGGCGAGCGTGCGCGACGCCGTCCGGTTGCTCGGCGGGCGGGCCGCGCACGACTGGCGGGTCCGCTGGCACGAGGGGTTGGTCGAACTGGCCTCCGGCCGCGTGGCCGCGGCCGTCGGGAAGTTCACCTCCGTCCACCACGACATCCCGGGCGAGGAGACGCCGAAACTGGCGCTCGGGCTGTGCCTGGAACACCTCGACCAGGACGCCGGGCGCTACTACGGCGCGGTGTGGTTGCACCGCGCGCAGGTCAGCGCGGCGTTCGGGTTGGCCAGGGTCGCGCTGCGCGGTGGCGACCGGGCCGGCGCGGTCCGCGTGCTCGACCAGGTGCCCGAGTTCTCCCGCCACGACGAGGCCGCGCGGATCGCCGGTGTCCGGGTGCTCACCGGTCCGCTGCGCGGGTCCGGTGGCGAGGTGCTGTTGCCGGACCCCGACGACTTCGCCGAGGCCGAGGAGCGGATGTCGGCGCTGGGCGTGGACGACATCCGGGCCGACCGGCTGCGGGCCGCGGTGCTGGGCACGGCGCTGAAGTGCGTCGAGCACGACGTCACGCCGCCGGCCGGGGCGCTGCTGGGCGACCGGCCGACCGAACGCGGGCTGCGCGATCGCCTGGAGAAGACGTTGCGCCGTCTCGCGTGGCGGGCGTCGAGCAGGAAGGAGCACGACGTGTTGATCGACCTGGCCAACGAGCGACGCCCGATCACGTTGGTCTGATCCCAGCCGGGCACCGCAGAGGGGACGCCATGACCGGGGTGGAACTGGGCTTGACGGTGCACCAGAACAAGTTCCTGGCCCAGGGGGACACCGCGATGCACGCGGTGCTGACCGCCAGCGCACGAGGCGGCGCCGCCACGCCGCCGACCCGCTCGGCCGAGGTGCTGATGATCGACTGCTCCAGTTCGATGCGGCACCCGCACACGAAGATCGAGGAGGCGAAACGGGCGGCCGCCGCCGCGATCGCGGTGCTCCCCGACGGCGCGCTGTTCGGCGTCGTGCGGGGTGCGGAGGACGCGCGGGTCGTCTACCCGGCGCACGACGGCCTGGTCGTCGCGTCGGACGCGACGCGGCGGGCCGCGCAGCAGGCCGTCGCGCGCCTCGGCGCGTACGGCGGTACCGCGATGGGCACGTGGCTGGCCAAGACCAGGCTCCTGTTCGCCGCCCACCCGGACGCGGTGCGCCACGCCATCCTGCTCACCGACGGCAACAACGAGTCCGAGAGCCACCAGGCCCTGGTGGCCGAGCTGAACGCCTGCGAAGGCCGGTTCGTCTGCGACGCGCGCGGCATCGGGGAGGGCTGGGACCCCCGGGAGCTGGCCGAGATCGTCAAGGTGCTGCGCGGCGAGGCGGATTCCGTCGTGGAGGACCACCTGCTCGCGGCCGACTTCCGACGGCTGGTGGAGCGGGCGCTGACGAAGGTGCTGCCCGAGGTGCGGCTGCGCGTCGGCACCATGCCCTACAGCAGGGTGCGGTTCGTGACCCAGGTGATGCCCAACGAGTACGACCTGACCGACCGCGTCCGCCGGGAGGGCGACGACGAGCACGTGCTGTCGCTGGGCTCGTGGTCGGCCGACGAGTCGAAGGACTACCACCTGTGCCTCGACCTCCACCCGGACGCGCCGGCCAGCTACGACGTCGACCGCCAGCTGGCGTGGGCGGAGCTGGAGGCCGACGGCGCGGTCTCCGGGACGGTCGCCGTGGTCGGCCGCTGGACGCACGACCCGGTGCAGCCGACGATCGTCAACCCGGTGGTCAGCCGGTACCTGGCGCGGACCGAGCTGAACGCGGCGATGGCGGACGGCGGCGACGCCTACGGCGAGGGCCGGTTCGACGCGGCCGAGCGGGCTTGGGGCGAGGCCGTGCGACTGGCCACCGAGCAGCACAACGACGAGTACCTGGCACGCCTGGCACGCATCGTGGAGATCCGCGACGCGCACACCGGTGACGTCCGGCTTCGTCCCGACGTCACGCGCAGCGCCGTCGGCAGCGTGCTCATCGCCCCGTCGGGCGTCGGCGGACCGCGCCGGCCCACCGCCGACCCGGTCTTCGCGTCGGGCCCCTGGCAGCCCTGCCCGCACTGCCGGGAGCCGAACAGGCCGGCCGCGAGGTTCTGCGAGAGCTGTGGCGGCCCGATGGCCGAGGTCGCGACGTGACGGCCCGGGAGAGCCCGCTGCCCGCGCACGTCGGCGGCGACGGGTCCACGTCCGCCGAGGACGTGACGCGCGCCCCCGCGCACGTCCGCGGCGGCACGCGCACGTGGCTGCTGCGGCGGCTGTGGCTCCTGCTCGGCGCGGCGGCGCTGACGCTGGCGACCGCTCCGTGGGCGGTGTGGGTCGTGGTCGACACCGCCGGGACCGTCCGCGACCGGACGACCGAAGCGGTGCTGGAGACCGCCGCGGCCCGCCTCGCGCTGACCGCCGCCGACCGGGCGGTGATCACGTCCTTCGCGTCCGGGCACGCGGTGCTCACCGGACCGGGGCAGGACTACACGAACCGGCTGGCCGCGGCCAACCAGAGCCTGGCCAAGGTCGCGGAGGCCAACCAGGCGGCGGCGGGCGCGGGCAGGCTCCAGGTCGTCGCCGGCCTGGTCGCGGCCTACGCGGGCGCGATCGGCCAGGCCGACGCCCACTACCGCGACCCGGAGGCGACCGGTCTGGGCGCGGCCGACCTGTGGTACGCGTCGCGCCTGCTGCACGCGCCCGGCGGCGTCCTGGAGCAGTTGGAGACCCTGCAGGCCGACCAGCGGGCGGCGTTGGCGGAACAGCTCGACGACGGGACCCTGTGGCCGCGGCTGCTGTGGTCGCAGCCGGCCTCGCCGCTCCCGCCCGCCCTGTTCGGACTCGTGCTGCTGGTGGTGCAGTGGCAGTTCTTCAAGCGGTTCCGCCGGGTCTTGAACGTCTGGCTCGCCGCCGCCACCGTGCTCACCCTCTTCGTGGCGGTCGCCCTGGTGTTCACCGCCTTCCAGCGCCACCGGCTCGTCGAGGTCGGTGACCGGGTGGACACCGTGCTCGCCGCACGGGAGGCGGCCGTCTCCGCCGACGAGGCCGTCGGTCAACGGGCGTTGGCCGACCTGCTCTCCGGGCTGTGCGGCGCGCAGGGGTGCGGGCCCACGGTGGACGAGTTCCGGGCCGGGCTGCCCGCACCGGTCACCGAGGCGGACGCCGAGCGCGACACCGACGCCGAGGAGGTCACCGCCCAGACCGCGGCCGCCACGGAGTCCGGCGGGCGCGGCTGGCTCGTGCCGCTGGCGGCCGTGCTCGCGTTGGCGCTCGTCGTGACCGGCATGGCGCTCCGCCTCAACGAATACCGGTATCGAACATGAGAACCCGAGGGAGAGCCCGGACACGGGTGGGGCGGCTCGTGCTGGCCGTCGCGCTGCTGGCGTCCGGCGCGTGCGCGACGACCGCGAGCGGCACGGTCACCGTGCTGGGGCCGTGGACCGGCTCCGAGGAGGACGCCTTCCGCGAGGTGCTCGACCGGTTCGAGACCGCCACCGGGATCGGCTACGAGTACCGGGGCACGCGTGCCGTCGACCAGGTGCTCGCCGCCGACGTCCAGCGCGACGCCGCGCCGGACGTGGCCGTCCTGCCCAACCCGAGCGTGTTGGCCGCGTATGCGCGGCAGGGCGAGCTGCACCCGTTGGACGAGGTGCTCGGCGACCGGAGCGGGTCGTACGGACCGCAGTGGTTGGCGCTGCAACGGGTGGGGCGGGACCGGCAGTACGCGGTGGCGGTCAAGGCCGACGTCAAGAGCACGATCTGGTACGCCACCGCGAACGCCGACTGGCCGACGCCGGTGACCTGGCAGGAACTCGTCGCGTTGAGCCGTCGGCTCGGCGCGGAGGGCCGCACGCCGTGGTGCCTGGGCATGGGATCCCCACCCGTGTCCGGCTGGCCGGGCACCGACTGGGTCGAGGACGTCCTGCTGCACTCCGCCGGGCCCGAGGTGTACCGGGAATGGGCCTCCGGTCGGCTCGCGTGGACGTCACCGCAGGTCCGCCAGGCGTGGCAGGCGTGGGGCGAACTCGTGGCGGCGCCCGGCGCGGTGCGAGGCGGCGCGCAGGCCGCGCTGCTCACGGACTTCGGCGACGCGGGGCGCGGGTTGTTCACGAACCCGCCCGGGTGCCTGCTCGAGTACCAGGCATCGTTCGCCATCGGCGGCTACCAGGCCGTGGAGCGCGAGGACGGCAGCACGCCGCGACCGGGGTCGGACTTCGACTTCTTCCCCTTCCCCGGTGGCCGGGTGTCGTCGGTGTCCGCCGACCTCGCGGGCATGTTCCACGACACCCCGGGGGCGAGGGCGCTCGTCAGGTTCCTCGCGTCCGACGAGGCGCAGCGCATCTGGCCGGAGCTGCGCGGCGGCAGCGTGTTCTCGGTGAACAAGACCGTCACCGACGTCTACGACGACGACATCGGCCGCCGGATCGTCCAGAGGCTCACGGCGGAACCGCTGTGCTTGGACGCGTCCGACCTGATGCCCGCGCGGATGACCGACGCGTTCTACCGCGCCGTGCTGGAGTACCTGCACGCCCCGGCGCGGTTGGACGCCCTGCTGGCCGACCTGGACGAGGTCCGGGCGAGCCTGGACGACCCGGAACAGTGGCTCGACGTCCCTTGCGGGCAGTGAGGAGCAGCGCGTGCAGGAGATGGCCCGGTTCGTCCTGGAGGACGGCGGCGGAGTCGTGGTGGAGGTCGACCCCGTCCCGCACACGACCCGCGTGTCGCGCCGCGACGACCTGATCGCCGACGCCAAGGTGTCGTTCGAGAAGGCGTTGGAGAGCATCCGCGACGCGGCGGCCGCGGCACTCGGCCAGTTGCGGTCGATGAGCCGGCAACCCGACGAGGTGGAGCTGAAGTTCGCCGTGAAGCTGTCCGCGACCGCCGGGGCGGTGATCGCGAAGACCGCGGTGGACGGCCAGTTCGAGGTCAAGCTGAAGTGGGTGCGCGACCCGACGGCCGTGCCCGCTCCGGAGGAGCCCGAGCCGCAACCGACGGAGCCCGATCGCGCCGGGTAACCCGAACGAGCGAACAGCTCCCCGTGGCCATCCCGCGTGGGGAGCCGCCGGCTCACGTTCACGGCGGCACGCGGTGACGACGGCCGATCACGGCGAGGCGCGACGCTACCGCGCTGTTGCCCGCACCGGGGTCGCCCCGGCGGTCGGTTGCTGCTCAGGGCCGGGGGTATCCGCGCGCCGTGGCCGGTCGGCGGGGTTAGTGGGATCGGCGAGGGGTAGCCCAGTCCACATCGGTCGCGTCCCGGGCCGTGTGCACCGGGGCGATCGACCCGATCGGATGCGGAGGCTGCCCGTGGCGCGACCGGCACGCCTGGCCGGAAGGCGAGGCAGGCGGGAAGAGGTGCAGAGGCGGGCTCGGCGGCTGGGTTGGCTGAGCTTCGCCCTGGGCGTGGTGCAGCTCGCGGCGCCGGGCGCGGTGCGCCGGCTCGCCGGCGTGGACGATTCCGCGCGGTCGCGGGCGGTGGCGCCGGCCGTCGGGGCGCGGGAGCTGGTCCACGCGGCCGGGCTGCTGACGGGCCGGCGGAAGGGCGCCTGGGTGTGGACCAGGGTCGTGGGCGACGCGATGGACCTGACCGCGCTGGGGGTGGCCCTCGCCCGCCGCGACGGGGGCCGCCGGCGGCGGCTGGTCGGGGTCACCGGCGCCGTCGCCGGCATCACCGCGCTGGACCTGCTGACCGCCGTACAGGCCACCCGACAGGCACGCACCGGCTCCGTGGCGGCGGCGCGGGGCGTGCGCGAAGGAGGACCCGTGGAGTTGACAGCAACGACAACCGTTCGCAAACCCCCGTCGGAGGTCTACGCGTTCTGGCGCGACCTGGAGAACCTCCCGACGTTCATGGCGCACCTCGCGCGGGTCCGCACCACCGGTGACCGGACGAGCCACTGGTCGGCAAGCGCGCCGTTCGGCAAGGACGTCGAGTGGGACGCGGAGATCACCGACGAGACGCCCGGCGAGAAGATCGTGTGGCGGTCGACCGGGGAAGCCACCGTGCCGAACGCCGGCACGGTCCGCTTCACGCCCGCCCCGGACGGTGTGAGCACCGAGGTGTTCGTCGTCCTGGTGTACGAGATCCCCGGCGGCGCGGTCGGCAAGGCGGTCGCCAGGTACTTCGGCGAGGAACCCCACCAGCAGCTCGACGACGACCTGCGCCGGTTCAAGCAGGTCGTGGAGACCGGCGAGGTGGTCCGCTCCGACGGCGCGCCGTGGGGCAAGAGGGCGCGCGAGGAGTTCCCGCAACGGCCGGCGCAACCGCTGTCGGATTCCGAGTTCGCGAAGGGGGCGGGCGGATGAGGGCGACCACCTGGGCGGGCCGCAACAAGGTCGAGGTCCGCGACGTGCCGGAGCCGAGGATCCTCAACAGCCGCGACGCCATCGTCCGGATCACCTCCACCGCGATCTGCGGCTCGGATTTGCACCTGGTCGACGGCTACGTGCCGACCATGCAGGACGGGGACGTCCTGGGGCACGAGTTCATGGGCGAGGTGGTCGAGGTCGGCCCGGGCGTCGCCCCGGACCGGCTGCGCGTCGGGGACCGGGTCGTCGTGCCGTTCCCGATCGCCTGCGGCGCGTGCGCCGCCTGCGCGGCCGAGCTGTACTCCTGCTGCGAGAACTCCAACCCCAACGCCGGGATCGCGGAGAAGATGTTCGGCCACCCGGTCGCCGGGATATTCGGCTACTCCCACTTGACCGGCGGCTACGCGGGCGGTCAGGCGGAGTACGCGCGCGTGCCGTTCGCCGACGTGAACCCGCTGAAGATCGAGTCCGACCTGACCGACGAGCAGGTGCTGTTCCTGTCCGACATCCTGCCCACCGGCTACATGGGCGCCGAGATGTGCGACATCCGCCCCAGCGACGTGGTGTCCGTCTGGGGCGCGGGCCCGGTCGGCCAGTTCGCCATGGACAGCGCCCGGCTCCTGGGCGCCGCGCAGGTCGTCGCCATCGACAAGGAGCCCTACCGGCTGGAGCTGGCGGAACGGGCGGGCCACACGCCGGTGAACTTCGAGGAGGTCGACGTCCGCTCCCGGCTGCTGGAGCTGACCGGTGGGCGCGGCCCGGACAAGTGCATCGACGCGGTCGGCCTGGAGGCCACCCACGGCAGCGCGCACATCGCCGCCTATGACCGGATCAAGCAGGCCGTGCGGTCGGAGACCGAACGCCCGCACGCGTTGCGGCAGGCGATCCTGTCGTGCCGCAGCGGCGGCGTGGTCTCGGTGATCGGCGTGTACGGCGGCCTGCTGGACAAGTTCCCCGCCGGCGCGTGGATGAACCGGTCGCTGACCCTGCGCACCGGGCAGTGCCACGTGCAGCGCTACATGAAGCCGCTGCTGGACCGCATCGAACGCGGCGAGATCGACCCGACCCGGATCATCACCCACACCCTGCCGCTGGACGAGGCGGAACGCGGCTTCGACATCTTCAAGAACAAGCAGGACAACTGCGAGAAGGTCGTCCTCAAACCCTGACGACCACCCGGCGCCCGGCCACCGCGACGAGCGCCCGGCTGCGGGTGACCGCTCGGCCACGCCGGTTTCACGCTTTCGTGTCTCCCGCTGTGTGACGGCGAGTGCCGTGTGGACATCATCCTCAGTGGACCGCCGGTTTGGACGGTTTCCCCAGGGTATTCGGCTCTGAAGGGGCCGCCCGGACGGAGGGAGGCGCCCGCGACGAGGAGGTAGTCGTGAAAGCAGTGGTGTACGAAGGGCCACGGCAGGTCAGCGTCAAGGACGTGCCGGACGCGCGGATCGAGCGACCGACCGACGTGCTGGTGCGGATCACGTCGGCGAACATCTGCGGCTCGGACCTGCACATGTACGAGGGGCGGACCGACTTCGAGACCGGCCGCTGGTTCGGGCACGAGAACCTGGGCCAGGTGGTCGAGGTCGGCGCCGGGGTCGACAAGGTGGAGGTGGGCGACTGGGTCGTCCTGCCGTTCAACATCTCCTGCGGGCACTGCAAGAACTGCGAGCGCCTGCTGACGAACTACTGCCTGACCGCCCAGCCCGAACCGACGATGGCCGGCGCCGCGTACGGCTTCGCCGACATGGGCCCGTGGGCCGGCGGGCAGGCCGAGCTGTTGCGCGTGCCCTGGGGCGACTTCAACTGCCTGCGGCTGGGCGAGGACGCCGAGGAGCGCCAGACCGACTACGTGATGCTCGCCGACATCTTCCCGACCGGCTACCACGCCACCGAGATGGCCGGCGTGCAGCCCGGCGACCAGACGGTCGTCTACGGCGCGGGTCCGGTCGGGTTGATGGCCGCCCTCTCGGCGACCATCCGGGGGGCGAGCAAGGTGATGGTCGTCGACCGGCACGCCGACCGGCTGAGGCTGGCCGAGTCGATCGGCGCGATCGCCATCGACGACTCGAAGGTCGACCCGGTGCAGGCCGTGCTGGAGGAGACGATGGGTCTGGGCGCGGACAACGGCTGCGAGTGCGTCGGCTACCAGGCGCACGAGCCCGACGGCCGGGAGCAGGCCAACCTGACGATGAACCGGCTGGTCGCCTCGGTGCGCTTCACCGGGAAGATCGGCAACGTCGGCGTCTTCGTGCCCGAGGACCCCGGGGCCGGCGACGAGCTGGCCAAGCAGGGCAAACTCGCCTTCGACTACGGCATGTTCTGGTTCAAGGGCCAGCACATCGGCAGCGGCCAGGCCCCGGTCAAGAAGTACAACCGGCAGCTGCGCGACCTGATCGCCGCGGGCAAGGCCGAACCGTCGTTCATCGTCAGCCACGAGCTGCCCCTCGATCGCGCGCCGGATGCCTACGAGCACTTCGACAAGCGGGACGACGGCTGGACGAAGGTCGTCCTGCACCCGGCCGGGGCGGGTGTCTGACGTGGCCGGGGAGCTGGACGGACGTCGGATCGCCATCCTCGCCGCCGACGGGGTGGAGCGGGTCGAGCTGGAGCAGCCGCGGCAGGCGCTGGACGACGCGGGAGCCCGCACCGTCGTGGTCTCCATCGCCGGCGGCGAGATCCAGGCGCGCGACCACGACCTCGAAGACGCCGGCACCTTCGCGGTGGACCGGCTGGTCGGCGAGGTGTCGGTGGACGACTACGAGGCGCTGCTCCTGCCGGGCGGGACGGTGAACCCGGACAAGCTGCGGATGGAGCCCGCCGCGGTGCGGTTCGTCCGGGACTTCGTCCGGTCGGGCAAGCCGGTCGCCTCGATCTGCCACGGCCCGTGGAACTTCGTCGAGGCCGACGTCGCGCGCGGACGCCGGCTGACCTCGTGGCCGAGCGTCCGCACCGACCTGCGCAACGCCGGGGCCGAGGTGGTCGACGAGCCGGTCGTCACCGACGGCAACATCACCACGAGCCGGTCGCCCGACGACCTGCCGGCCTTCTGCGAGCGCATCGTGCAGGAGTTCGCCAAAGCGCCGTAAGCCTTCACCGCTGCCGATCGGGCGTGCCCTCGTCGATCCCCGAACGCGCGCCCGTCACCCACCCGCGCCGGCGCACCCGGAGCCGGAGCCGGCCGCCTCCCGCACCGAGCTGCGCAACCGCGGAGCCGATCGGGTCGTGGTGAACTCGATCGGCAGGCCGTTCCCCCTTTGTGCGTCGACCTCGACCGATGCCGGCCGTAACGACGGGCCGCGGCTCGGCGACGACCTCCACGACAGGAGGAGGGGTATGGGGCGGCGTCTGCTGGTCGGGCTGCTGCTGGGCGGTGCGGTGTTGGGGTGGTTGGTTCCCTCCTACCTCGGTGCCGGGGGCGGCGACGAGTCGGCGAGTTGGAAGGCGGGCATCTTCTCGGCCTTGCTGTCCGTGCTGGCCCTGGTGATCGGACTGCCCGCGCGCAGGTCGGCCGTGGAGCGGGTCAGCACGCCGGCGCAACTCGACCAGGCCGAACGTGCGCTGCGGGCGTCGGTCCGGGCTTATCTGGACGAGGAGTTGCACCGCCGAGGGCTGGACGACGTGGTGATCCCGGTACGCCTGCGCACTGAGGACGGGGAGCGGTTGGTCGTGGCGGCGAGCGGCGAGTTGGTCGCGCCACTCGCGGTGGACGCCCGGCTGCTCCTCGTCGGTGAACCGGGGGCGGGCAAGACGACGGTCTGCCTGCTGTGGTGCCGGGCGCTGGCCCGCGACGACGGTCAGGCCGTGCCGGTCCTGGTGCCGACGACGTCGTGGAGGCCGGAGTACAAGACCCTGCGCCAGTGGGTGGCGGCCTGGGTGGCGGAGTCGGTCGGTGTGCTCGCCAACACCGCCGAGTACGGCGGCACGGCGGCATCGGGGCTGGTGGAGGACGGCCGTGTCCGGTGCGTGATCGACGGGTTGGACGAGCTTCCCGAGGCCCATCGCGGCGCGGTGCTGGACCTGCTGGCCGGCGCGGGCGCGAAGACGCCGTTCGTGCTGACCAGCCGCCCGGGTCCGTCGCGCAGACTGGCCGCGCGCACGTCGCGGATCCGCGGTCTGCGCCGAGTCGACCTGCTCCCCACCGTGCCGGCGGACGCGGTCGCCTACCTCGCCTCGTTCGACGGCCGCTGGCGGCACGTGGACACCGGCTCCTTGCGACGCCTGCTGTCCACCCCGCTCACCGTCTACCTGATGCGGCAGGTCTACCTCGACCGGAAGGCCGGTGGTGACGAACCCGTCGAGCGGGCGCTGTGGCGTGGTTTGGTGCCCTCGGTGTTCGAGGACCTGGCCGGGCAGGTCGCCCGCCGCTCGTCCGGCGCGCCGGGCCGGGCGTGGCCGGTCGAGTCGGCCGAGCGGTGGTTGTCGTTCCTGGCTCGGCGGTTGTCCGAACCGACCGGCGAACTGCGGTGGTGGAACTTCCGCGAGCGCGTGCCGAACCCCATGACGGCGCCGGCCGTGATCGTGGGCGCGGTCGGGGTGCAGACCTACGTGGCGCAGGCGCTCGTGCTGGGCGTCGACATGAGGTTCTTCGCCCTGCTGAAGTCCTTCCTGTACCCCGCGGTGGGGCTGATGCTGGCCTCCATGCTGCCCAACAAGCGGTTGTTCTACGTCGACGATCCGCGCGTGGACACCTCGGTGTCGCTGTCGTTCGCGGCCGGTGTTCTCGTCGGCGTGCTGGTGGGGACTTCCCAGGGACCGGTGACCGGCATGGCGGCGGGGTTGTCCGCCGCGATCACCACGATCTTCTTCGGTGTGCGGGTGGTGGCGAGGCTCCGCTCGGTCAAGCGCACCTACACGCACCCGGCCGAGGCGGTGCGGACCGCGCGGTGGCATGCGCTGGTGTCCAGCGGCGCGGTGTTCTGCATGCTCTCCGTCGTGCTCCACCGACTGCTGCCGCAGGCGATCGTGTGGGATCGACCGCTGCTCCTCTCGGCCACGGCCACGCTCATCGCCGGGTGGTTGCTGTCGGCATCGGTGTGGGGCGGTTACCTGGGGGCGCGATTGACCTGCGCCTTCCGGGGCCAGTTGCCGTGGCGGTTGGGCGCGTTCCTCGACGACACGAGCCGGATCGGGCTGTTGCAGCGGGTCGGCGCGCACTACGCGTTCCGCCACGCGAGGTTGCGCGCGGTGCTCGTGGAGGACACGGCTCCGCGGGAAACGACGAAGCCCTCACCGCTGTGAGGCCGGCCGGCGAGGTTCCCGTCCTGTGCTTCGCCCTGGAGGCCATCCCGGGGGCGGGACCGCGGCCCCGCCCCCGCCGTTCAGCGCTCCCCGCCGCGGCACTCCCGCAGCTCGCGCCGCGCCCGCCGCCGGTCACGGCGACGCGACTCGCGGCGGAAGTGGAACCACTCCCGTCGGCCGGCCCTGGTCTCCCGACGGATCGGGTGCCGCTCGGAGCCGCCCCAGTGGCAGCCGGACGTGCGGCGGCTCCTCGACGCGCTGTCGGGCGTGATCTCGTCGGGCAGCGTGCACACGCCGTGCCGGTGGTCGTGCACCGGCACGCAGGTGGTCATCGGCCGGTCGGCCATCCGAACCCACCACGGCCGGGTCCTGTCGGTCTTGCCCATCCGGTCACCTTTCGGCTCCGTGACGCCCCGGTGTGGGGCTGCCGCAAGAGCTGGTGCACCGTGATCACCCCCGACCGGGCGGGCGACGGGGCCGCGTTCGACCTCACCGCCCGACGTCACCGGAACCGGCGGGTCGGGTGGGGTCGCCGTGGCCCAGGGCCGTGCCGACCTCGGCCGCGACGGCCGCCATGCCGGCCGCGTTGGGGTGGAAGGACGCGGCGGTCCTGGCGAGGTTGCGGGTGAACGGCTGGAGCCACGGCTCGGGCGCGCCGAGGGCGTGGGCGCGGCTCGCCCGCGACACCGCGACGAGGTCGGCGCCGCTGCGGTCGGCGGCCAGCGCGCAGGCCGCTTCCAGGGCTTCCTGGACGGCGCGCAGGGCGGTGATCTCCTCCGGGGTGAAGGGGATGTCCGGGGCGGGTTCGGTGTGGGGCCCGATGACGGTCAGGTAGTCGACCAGCACGACCCGGGCGCGCGGGGCCCGGCGGCGGACCTCGTCGACCACCCGGGCGAGGCCGGCGGCGGTCCGGTCGACGTCGGCCGGGGTGGGCTCGGGGATGGTGGGGCCGTAGGTCGCCGTGAGCACGTCGGCCATCGGGCCGTCGGGTTCGACGCGGGTCCAGGCGGTGGTCAGCAGCGAGCCCGCGAAGCGCAGGTCGTTGCCGCCGGCGGTGACGGTGACCAGGTCCGCGGTCGCGGGGACGCCGTCGACCTGGGGCGGGAACTCCACGCCGGTCAGCGTCACCTGGGGTTCGTCCAGGATCGTGGCGACCGTCGCGCCGGAGACGGTCAGGTCCACCAGGTCCGCCCCCAGCGCGGCGGCCAGCAGGCTCGGGTAGTTGCGGCCGGAGCGGGCGGCGTTGGTGTCCACCAGCGGGGCGATGCCCGGACCGGCGGCGAAGGAGCTGCCCAGGGCGGCGTAGGTCATCCGGGACGTCACGCGCCGGATCCTCCCACGCGAGGGGTGTCGGCCCGGCCCGTGCGGGTGGAGCGGCTAATGCCGGGGCTGCGGGCGACGACTACCCGTTCGTCCGCGTTGTCGCCCTGGGAGGGGTCCGGAAATGCTCAACTTATCGAAGATCGCGCCGAACGACCTGGTGTCGCTCAGCGGGTGGAGCGCCTACTGGATGCTCGGCACCGCGGAGACCCACGTGTCGGTCTACACGAAGAAGCTGGAGACCCAGCAGTGGCGGGTCATCCGGAACAACCAGGTGAAGCAGGGGCTGAAGACCCGGGTGTCCGACGTGCCGCCGCCCGACTTGTTCTTCGACGAGTTCCACGTGACCCTCAACGGGCTGCACCACTTCTACTCCGTCACCGGACTCATCCTGTCGCGGGACGGTGAGACGCACGCCCGGCCGGAATCCGTGACCTGGGGGAAGGCCAACGCGATGGCCGCGAAGTTCCTGACCCTGGTCGGGGTGCCGACCACCGTGGAGTCGCTGGCCGCCCAGCTGACCGCGTTCACCGGGTACGCGCCGGTGCCGCCCCCGCAGGCCCAGCCCGTGCAGCCGGTGCAGGCCCAGCCCGTCCAACCCGCCCAGCCCGTCCAACCCGCGCAGCACGTCCAACCCGCGCTGTCGGGCAAGAGGTTCGTGAAGCAGCACGTCACAAGGTACACCGGCCCGGCCGTCGAGATGGAACTGGTCGAACCGACCGGCACGGTCCCGTTCGAGACCGAGGAGGTCGTCCTGTACGACGCGCTCGACGACGTGTTCAAGAGCTGACCCGGCGTCGGGCACGTCGGCCGAAGCGCGCCGCCCGTGCGGGTGGCTTCGCCGTTCAGGGCGTCGCGCTCGACCGACCGGGAGTGGCGCCGGGCGGCGACGAACCGGCTCCTCGTCGGGACCACCGCGCGGAACCCGCCGACCGGTCGCGGTGCTTCGACCGAGGGTCGCCGTTCCGGGCCGGTCACGCCCGCGGCCGGGTCCGGCCGATCAGGCGGCGCTCCGCGCGACGCGGCCGGACTCGCCCTCGCCCTCGACCCGCTGTCGGGAGTGCTCGTCTACTCGCTCGGCGGGACGGCGCGACGCGCGGTCACGCTCCCGGTCCCCCCTGTCGCGTCGAGCAGGTGGACCAGCACGCGCCGGGCCGCGTCGGCCGCGTCGGCGCCCGCCAGACCCGTCAGCCGGTCGTCCCACTGCCGACGTACCCGGCGGCTGTCCTCGATGAGCCGCCGGCCGCGGTCGGTGAGCCGGGCGCGGCGCACTCGGCTGTCGGCGGGGTCCGGCTCCCTCACGACGTAGTCGAGGCGTTCCAGTTCGACCAGGTGCTTGGAGGCCGCCTGCTGGGTGACCTCCAGGAGGTCGGCGAGTTCGGAGACCGTGGGCGACCCGTCGACCAGGTGTTGCACGACGTAGCCGTGGGAGATGCGGACGCCGGCGTGACCGGCCCGGTGCAGCTCCGCCAGGATCGCCCTGTTCGCGGCGCTGCCCGCCAGCCAGGCGAGGGTCGCGATGTCGATGTCCGCCGGGTCGAGTGTGCCCACGGCACCAACTGTGCAATTGACAACCAAGGTTGTACAACTGGCATTGTGCTTATGGCACGCGATCCGGTCGCCGTGGCGACCGCCCTGCTTCGGGCGTTGGAGGCCGGGCACCGGGGCGAAGACCTCAGGAAGCACTTCGCCCCGTCGGCATCGACGGTCGAGCACCCGAACCGGCTCAAGCCCCACGGCGCCCGCACCGCCCTGGACCGGATGCCGGCGGCGTCCGAGGCGGCTGCCGGGCTGTTGGCCGGTCAGCGGTACGACGTGCGCTCGGCCGTCGCGGTCGGGAACACCGCGATCCTCCGCCTCACCTGGCGCGGCGTGATCGCACGTGACGCGGGCCCCTTCCGGCACGGCGACGAACTCGTCGCGCACGTCGCGCAGTTCGTCGAGACCGCAGACGGTGTGATCACCTCGATCGAGACCTTCGACTGCTACGAACCGTTCGACACCCGGCCGTGAGCCCGCGTGGCCGCGGGACGCGACGCACCCCACGCAGCCTCGACCGGGTGACGGGTCCAGGCGCGGACGGGTGGATCGGCGGCGAAGCCGCGTCCCGGGTCCCCGCGGGCGTTCCGGTCCAAGCGCGACAAGAGCAACCGTTCCGCCAAGACCGATCACGACTTGCCGGTCGCCTCCGTGCGTCGAGAGCGCATCGCTTGTGGACTTCGCGCACGGCGCGCACCGGCAGCCGGCGAGTGCGTTGTGGATGACGCGATGCGCACGACGTGGCGCGTAGCCGAAGGACTACGGTGAGTGCACCGAGGACGGTGTGACGGACGGCAATTTGATTCATTCCAGACAAGCCGCCTAGGGTCGGGCGTGTGACATCCGACTTCGAGGCGCAGTTGCGGTCGGTCTCCCTGCGCGTGACCCGGCCCCGGTTGGCCGTGCTCGCCGCGCTGCGCGACCACCCGCACGTCGACACCGAGACGGTGATCACGTTGGTCCGGGCCGACCTGCCGACGGTCTCCCACCAGGCCGTTTACGACGTGCTGCGGGCGTTGACCGACACCGGCCTGGTGCGGCGCATCCAGCCCGCAGGCGCGACGGCCCGCTACGAGTCCCGGGTCGGCGACAACCACCACCACGTCGTGTGCCGTTCGTGCGGCGCGATCGCGGACGTCGACTGCGCCGTCGGCCACAGCCCTTGTCTCACCGCCTCGGACGACGGCGGCTACGCCGTCGACGAGGCGGAGGTCGTGTTTTGGGGCACCTGCCCCGACTGCGCGACCCGGAACACCGCCAATGATCAGCCCGCTGGAAGGAAGTAAATTGAGCGACCTCGGGAAGACGCCCCCCTCAAGCGCACAGGGCGTGGACCAGAAGGCCGCGGCCGGCTGCCCGGTCGCGCACGACTCCGTGACCGCGCACGGGAGCGAGAGCGAGAACCCCGCGATCGACTCGCCGACCCCGAAGACCGGCGGCCGTCCGCGCACGAACCGCGACTGGTGGCCGAACCAGCTGGACCTCTCGGTGCTGCACGCGCACTCGCCCAAGGGCAACCCCCTGGGGCCGGACTTCGACTACGCCCGCGAGTTCGCCAAGCTCGACGTCGAGGCCCTCAAGCGCGACATCGTCGAGGTGCTCACCACCTCGCAGGACTGGTGGCCGGCCGACTTCGGCCACTACGGCGGCCTGATGATCCGCCTGAGCTGGCACGCCGCCGGCACCTACCGCACCCACGACGGCCGCGGTGGCGCGGGCGACGGCGGGCAGCGCTTCGCGCCGCTGAACAGCTGGCCCGACAACGCCAACCTGGACAAGGCGCGGCGTCTGCTGTGGCCGGTCAAGCAGAAGTACGGCCAGAAGATCTCCTGGGCGGACCTGCTGGTCCTCGCCGGCAACGTCGCCCTGGAGTCCATGGGCTTCAAGACCTTCGGCTTCGGCTTCGGCCGCGAGGACGTCTGGGAGCCGGAGGAGATCTTCTGGGGCCCGGAGGACGCCTGGCTGGGTGACGAGCGCTACGTCAGCGAGACCGAGATGGCGCCCGAGGTCGGCGCGACCGAGATGGGTCTCATCTACGTCAACCCCGAGGGCCCTCGCGGCAACGCGGACCCCTTGGCGGCGGCGCACTTCATCCGGGAGACCTTCGGCCGGATGGCGATGAACGACGAGGAGACCGTCGCCCTCATCGCGGGCGGTCACACGTTCGGCAAGACCCACGGCGCCGGCGTGGCCGACGGCCACGTGGGTCCGGAGCCCGAGGGCGCGCCGCTGGAGGCGCAGGGCCTCGGCTGGCTCAGCACCCACGGCAGCGGCAAGGGCGCCGACACGATCACCAGCGGTCTCGAGGTGACGTGGACGGACAAGCCCACGCAGTGGAGCAACCGCTTCTTCGAGATCCTCTTCGGCTACGAGTGGGAGCTGACCACGAGCCCCGGTGGCGCGAAGCAGTGGGTCGCCAAGGACGCCGAGGCGATCATCCCCGACGCGCACGACCCGTCGAAGAAGCACAAGCCGACCATGCTCACGACGGACCTGTCGCTGCGCGTGGACCCGGCGTACGAGAAGATCTCCCGCCGTTTCCTGGAGAACCCCGACGAGTTCGCCCTGGCGTTCGCCAAGGCCTGGTACAAGCTGCTGCACCGCGACATGGGTCCGGTCAGCCGCTACCTGGGGCCGTGGGTCCCCGAGGCGCAGCTGTGGCAGGACCCGGTGCCGGCCGTCGACCACGAGCTCGTGGGCGACGCGGACATCGCGGCGCTCAAGGCCAAGGTGCTCGACTGCGGCCTCACCACCGCCGAGCTGGTCACCACCGCCTGGGCCTCCGCCGCGACCTTCCGCACCACGGACAAGCGCGGCGGCGCGAACGGCGCCCGCATCCGCCTCGAGCCGCAGCGCAACTGGGAGGTCAACCAGCCCGGGCAGCTCGAGAAGGTGCTGGAGGTCCTGGAGGGCGTCCAGCGGGAGTTCAACGAGGCGGGCGGCGCGAAGATCTCCCTCGCCGACCTGATCGTGCTCGCCGGCTCGGCCGCGGTCGAGAGGGCGGCGCGCGACGCCGGCTTCGACGTGACCGTGCCGTTCCGCCCGGGTCGCACCGACGCCGCCCAGGAGCAGACCGATGTCGAGTCGTTCCAGTTCCTGGAGCCGCGCGCCGACGGGTTCCGCAACTACGTGCGGTCCGGTGAGAAGCTCCAGCCCGAGGTGCTGCTGGTCGACCGCGCCTACATGCTCGGCCTGTCGGCGCCGGAGATGACCGTCCTCATCGGCGGCCTGCGTTCCCTCGGGACGAACTTCAACGGCACCCGGCACGGCGTCTTCACCGACCGGCCGGGCGTGCTCACCAACGACTTCTTCACCAACCTGCTGTCGCCGGGCACCCGGTGGAAGGCGTCGGAGTCCGAGGAGCACGTGTACGAGATCCGGGACGCGGCCACCGACGAGCTGAAGTGGACGGCCACGTCGGTCGACCTCGTCTTCGGCTCCAACTCCCAGCTGCGGGCCCTCTCGGAGGTCTACGCCAGCGAGGACGCCCGCGAGAAGTTCGTCACGGACTTCGTCGCGGCCTGGACCAAGGTCATGGAACTCGACCGGTTCGACCTCGCCTGATCCGGCTCCCCGACGAGCCCGGCCGATCACCCCGGTGACCGGCCGGGCTCGTCCCGTGCGGGGGACCGGTGGCGCCCGCGCGGTGCGGCGTCGCGCACGTCACGGCCAACCGATGCCACGCTTTTGTAGGGTTCCCACAACACTGGCGCTGCGACACGCCTAGCGCCCACCGTTGGCAATGCGGGGCCGCACAGAAAAGCTAGTCCTCGACGGTCACCCCAGACCGCAAGCCCACGAGGAGCTCGTTCTTGTTCTCCCGAATCGCCATCGTCAACCGGGGCGAAGCCGCCATGCGGCTCATCCACGCCGTTCGCGACCTCGCCGCCGAGACCGGGTCTCCCATCGAGACCGTGGCCCTGCACACCGACGTCGACAGCACAGCCACCTTCGTGCGGGAAGCCGACGTGGCGCAACCCCTCGGCCGGGCGGCCGACCGGCCGTACCTGGACCTGGCGGTCCTGGAGAAGGCGCTGGTGGAGTCCGGCGCGGACGCGGCCTGGGTCGGGTGGGGCTTCGTGGCCGAGGACCCGGCGTTCGCCGAGCTGTGCGAGCGCATCGGCGTGACCTTCATCGGACCGAGCCCGGAGGCCATGCGCAAGCTCGGCGACAAGATCGGCGCCAAGCTGATCGCCGAGGAGGTCGGGGTCCCGGTCGCGCCGTGGAGCCGGGGCGAGGTCGAGGACCTCGACGCGGCCCTGCGCGCCGCCCGCGAGGTCGGTTACCCGCTGATGCTCAAGGCCACCGCGGGTGGCGGCGGCCGGGGCATCCGCATGATCACCTCCGAGCAGGAGCTGGTCGAGGCGTTCGACCGCACCAGCCAGGAGGCCGAGCGCGCCTTCGGCAGCGGCGTGATGTTCCTGGAGCGCCTGGTCACCGGCGCCCGTCACGTCGAGGTGCAGGTCATCGCCGACGGCCAGGGCACGGCGTGGGCGCTGGGCGTGCGGGACTGCTCGGTGCAGCGGCGCAACCAGAAGATCATCGAGGAGTCGGCGTCGCCGGTGCTGCGGCCCGGTCAGGTCGCCGACCTGAAGGCGTCGGCCGAGCGGCTGGCGCTGGCGGTGGGCTACCGGGGCGCGTGCACCGTCGAGTTCCTGTACCACCCGGGCGAGGAGCAGTTCGCGTTCCTGGAGGTCAACACCCGCCTGCAGGTCGAGCACCCGATCACCGAGATCACCACCGGGTTCGACCTGGTGCGCGCCCAGCTGCACGTGGCCTCGGGCGGGCGGCTGGAGGGCGTCAAGCCCGTCGAGACCGGTCACGCCATCGAGGCCCGGCTGAACGCCGAGGATCCCGACCGCGACTTCGCGCCGTGCCCCGGCCGCATCGAGAGGCTGGAGCTGCCCTCCGGTCCGGGCATCCGGGTCGACACCGGCGTCAGCGAGGGCGACGGCATCCCGCCGGACTTCGACTCGATGATCGCCAAGATCATCGCCCACGGCCGCGACCGCTCCGAGGCGCTGGCCCGGCTGCGCCGCGCGCTGGCCGAGACCACCGTGATCATCGAGGGCGGCGCGACCAACAAGAGCTTCGTGCTCGAACTGCTCGACGAGCCCGCCGTCGTGGACGCGACGGCCGACACCGGCTGGATCGACCGGGTCCGCGCCGAGGGCGGCCTGGTCGTGCACCGGCACTCCGCGATCGCCCTGGCCTCCGCCGCGATCGAGGTCTACCAGGACGAGGAGCGCCTGGCCCGCCAGCAGCTGTTCACCTCCGCGCGCGGAGGCCGCCCGCACACCCGCCACGAAGCCGGCCGCACGCTGGAGTTCACCCTGCGCGGCCAGGGTTACCGCGTGCACGTCGCGCGGACCGGCGGCCGGCGCTTCCGGGTCGGCGTCTCGGCCGCGTCGGGGCCGGTGCGCGAGGCGGAGGTCGAGGTCCACCGGTTCGACGCGCACACCGGCCAGCTCACCGTCAACGGCGTGCGGTTCCGCGTCGTGACCGGCGTGCACGGCCCGGTGCACCACGTCGAGGTCGACGGCGTGAGCCACCGGGTGAGCCGTGACGAGGGCGGCGTGCTGCGCTCCCCCATGCCCGCGCTCGTGGTGGCCACGCCGCTGGAGGTGGGCGACGAGGTGGAGGCCGGCGCACCGGTCCTCGTGCTCGAGGCGATGAAGATGGAGACGGTGCTGCGCGCGCCGTTCCGGGCACGCCTGCGCGAGTCGGCGGTGTCGGTGGGCAGCCAGGTGCCCGCGGGCGCCCCGCTGCTGCGGCTGGAGCCCGTGGGTGACGCCGAGGGGGCCGCCGCGCCGGTCGGGCAGGGTCCTGCCGTCGAGCTGGACCTGCCGGCCGGGGTCGAGGGCGAGCCGCCGGCGCAGGCGGTCGAGCGCCACCTGCGCGACCTGCGCGAACTGCTGCTCGGCTTCGACACCGACCCGGCGCGCACCGACCGCCTCCAGGCCGACTACCTGGCCGCCCGCGCCGGGCTGCCCGAGCGCCCGCTGACGGCGGAGGCCGGGTTGCTGCGGGTGTTCGCGGACCTGTCCGAGCTGAGCCGCAACCGGCCCGTCGGCGAGGAGCAGCCCGACAGCCGCGTGCTGAGCCCGCGCGAGTACTTCCACACCTACCTGCGCAGCCTCGAACCGGACCGGGCCGGCGTGTCCGACACGTTCCGGCAGCGGCTGACGACGGCCCTGGCCAACTACGGCGTCACCGACCTGGAGCGCACGCCCGCGCTGGAGGAGGCGGTCTTCCGCATCTTCCTCGCCCAGCAGCGCGCCGCGTCGGACTCCGCCGTGGTCGCCGCGTTGCTGAGGCAGTGGCTGACCGAGGGGCCGCCCGCCGAGGCCGACCGCGTCACCGTGGGCCTGGCGCTGGAGCACCTCGTCGCCGCGACCCAGGTCCGGTTCCCGGCGGTGTCGGACCTCGCGCGCGGCGTGGTGTTCCGCTGGTTCGCCCAGCCGCTGCTGCGGCGCTCCCGCGCCCGCGTGCACACCGAGGTGCGCAAGCACCTGATCCACCTCGACCGCCACCCCGACGCGCCGGACCGCGCCGAGCGGATCGCCGCCATGGTGGCGAGCCCCGAGCCGCTGGTGCGGCTGCTCGGCCAGCGCATCGGCCGTCCGGGCGCCGACCCCGTGCCGCTGCTCGAAGTGCTGGCCCGCCGCTACTACGGCAACGACGCGCTCACCGGCATCCGGTCGGCCGACGCGGCCGGGTGCGTGTTCGTGCTGGCCGAGAACCGGGCGGCGAACACCCGCGTGGTGAGCACCGCGGTGGACTTCCCCGCGCTGGCCGACGCGGTGCGCGGGCTCGGCGAGGTGGCCGGTGACGCGCCGCTGGTCGCCGACGTCTACGTGACGTGGACCGACGGGCCGGCCGAGCACGAGCAGATGGCCGCGAAGCTGAGCGACCTGCTGGCCGCGCAGCCGCTGCCGGCGGGCCTGGACCGCATCACGACCACCGTGGCGGGCCGCCGGGACGAGGCGATGCACCACCACTTCACGTTCCGCAGGTCGCCGGCGGGCGTGGTGGAGGAACGCCTGGTGCGGGGCCTGCACCCGCGCATCGCGGAGCGCATGCAGCTCGACCGGCTGCGCGACTTCGACCTGACCCGCCTGCCGTCGCTGGACGAGGAGGTCTACCTCTACCGCTGCGTGGCCAAGGAGAACCCGTCCGACGAGCGCCTGGTCGCGCTGGCCCAGGTGCGCGACCTGACGCCGTTGCGCGACGACGACGGCCGGATCGTGGCGCTGCCCGCCGCGGAGGACGTCCTGGCGGCCTGCCTGGACGCCATCCGCCGGGCGCGCAGCCGGCACGGTGGCGGTCACCGGCCCGCGACCAACCGCATCGTGCTCTACGCGTGGCCGCCGACCGACCTCGGCGTGGAGAACCTGGACGCGGTGGCGCAGCGCGTGCTGCCCACCACGACCGGTCTCGACCTGGAGGAGGTGCTGTTCCTGGCCCGCCGCCGCGACGCGGCCACCGGGTCGCTGGTCGACATCGCCGTGCGCATCGGCGACGACGCGGCCGGTGGCCTGCGGGTGTCGGCCGGGAAGCCGCCGACCGCCCCGGTCCGACCGCTGGACGACTACCGCCAGAACGTGCTGCGGGCCCGCAGCCGCGGCACCGTCTACCCGTACGAGCTGATCGACGTGCTCACCGGCCCCGACGGGTCGTTCGTCGAGCACGACCTGGTCGACGGCGGGCTGGTGGCCGTGGACCGGCCGCGCGGGCGCAACACGGCGGCGATCGTCGTCGGCACGGTCAGCACGCCCACCGCGAAGCACCCCGAGGGCATGACGCGGGTGGCGCTGCTGGGCGACCCGACCAAGGCGCTGGGCGCGCTGTCCGAGCCCGAGTGCGCGCGGGTCATCGCGGCGCTGGACCTCGCCCAGCGGATGCGCGTGCCGGTCGAGTGGTTCGCGTTGTCCGCGGGCGCGCGGATCTCGATGTCGTCCGGCACGGAGAACATGGACTGGGTGGCGGCGGCGCTGAAGCGCATCGTGGAGTTCACCCAGGCGGGCGGCGAGATCAACGTCGTGGTGGCGGGCATCAACGTCGGCGCCCAGCCGTACTGGAACGCCGAGGCCACGATGCTCATGCACACCAAGGGCATCCTGGTGATGACGCCGGACTCGGCGATGGTGCTGACGGGCAAGCAGTCGCTGGACTTCTCCGGCGGCGTGTCGGCGGAGGACAACTTCGGCATCGGCGGCTACGACCGCGTGATGGGCCCGAACGGGCAGGCGCAGTACTGGGCGCCGGACCTGCGCGCGGCCCGCGACGTGCTGATGTCGCACTACGAGCACAGCTTCGTCGCGCCGGGCGAGAGCACGCCGCGCCGGGCGTCCACCTCTGACCCGGCGGACCGCGACGTGTGCGCGTTCCCGCACAGCTCGGCGGACAGCCCGTTCACCACCGTGGGCGAGATCTTCTCGGTCGAGGCCAACCCGGACCGCAAGAAGCCGTTCGACATCCGCACGGTGATGCGGGCGCTGGCCGACCAGGACCACCCGGTGCTGGAGCGGTGGCGCGGCATGGCGGACGCGGACACGGCCGTGGTGCAGGACGTCCACCTCGGCGGCATCCCGGTGTGCCTGCTGGGCATCGAGTCGCGGACCGTGCCGCGGCACGGGTTCCCGCCCACCGACGGCCCGGACTCCTACACGGCGGGCACGCTGTTCCCCAAGTCGTCGAAGAAGGCCGCGCGGGCGATCAACGCGGCCAGCGGCAACCGGCCGCTGGTGGTGCTGGCGAACCTGTCCGGGTTCGACGGCTCGCCGGAGTCGATGCGCGAGCTGCAGCTGGAGTACGGCGCCGAGATCGGCCGCGCGATCGTGAACTTCCGCGGCCCCATCGTGTTCTGCGTGATCTCGCGCTACCACGGCGGCGCGTTCGTGGTGTTCTCCAAGGCGCTGAACCCGAACATGACGGTGCTGGCCGTCGAGGGTTCGTTCGCGTCGGTCATCGGCGGCGCCCCGGCGGCGGCCGTCGTGTTCGCCCGTGACGTCGACGGCCGCACCGCGAACGACCCCCGGGTGCGCAAGCTGGAGGCGGCCGTGGCCGAGTCCAGCGGCGGCGAACGTGCCGCGCTGACCGCCGAACTGGCGAGCACCCGGACCGCCGTGCGGGCCGAGAAGCTGGCCGAGGTGGCCGCCGAGTTCGACCGGGTGCACAGCATCCGGCGCGCGGTGGAGGTGGGCTCGGTGGACGCGATCATCCCGCCGTCCGGCCTGCGGCCGCGGATCATCGAGGCGATCGAGCGCGGCCTGCGGTAGCACCGCTCCGACGCGACCGGCGGCTCCCCACGAACGTCGGGGGGCCGCCGGTTCCGTTCGAGGGTCCGGTCGGCCGACACCGGCGCCCGTCGAGCGCAGGCGATCGCGGCGGTGGCGGGCGGCGCCCTGGTCGGGGCGGGGGCCGGGTGGCGGTCCGACGCGACGCCGGCCTCGGCCCGCCACCCGCTCGATCCCGCGTGTTCGACGATCACGCCTCCGCGGCAGCGGCACGCGATCAGCGCACGGCGTCCGGTGCGCGCACCCGCACCGCCAGCGCCCCCAACGCCCCGGCCACCACTATCGCGACCGGCAACAGGTAGGTCCACCGCACGGCATCCAGCACGGCGTGCTGGAACACCGTGTCCCAGGACGGGCCGCCGAGGTCCCGCACCGCCGCCAGGTCCACGCCCTCGGCGCCCGCGACGGATCGGCGCACCGCCGTGCCCACGTCACCGGGAAGCCCTTCCACTTCGGCGAACGACGCCGCCAACCGACTCTGCAGCACCGCGCCGACCGCCGCCGCACCGAGCAGGCTCCCGCCCAGCCGCGTCATGTTGAACAGGCCCGACGCCGCGCCGGACAGGGCGGGCGGGATCCCACGCATGGCGATCGTGGCCGGCGGGGAGAACACCACCCCCGACCATGGGCGAGGAGTGGCGGCGCGGCTGGCACCCCGAGCGGATCGCGCCCCGCGACACCGACGACGCGGTGCTCGTCGTCGGCGCCGGTCCGGCCGGCCTGGAGGCGGCCCGCGCGCTGGGCCGGCGCGGCTACCCGGTCCTCCTGGTGGAGCGGGACGCCGAGCTGGGTGGCAGGTCGGTCCGGGAGAGCACGCTGCCGGGCCTGGCGAGCTGGCGACGGGTCAGCGACTGGCGGGTCGGCCAGTTGCGCGGCCTGCGGACCGTGGAGGTCGTGCGCGGCAGCGAGATGACCGCCGAGCTGGCGCTGGAGGCCGAGTGCTCGCTGATCGCCGTGGCCACCGGGTCCACCTGGCGGCGCGACGGCACGGGCCGCTACCACGACCTGCCGATCCCCGGCCTGGACCTCGTCCCGGTGTTCACGCCCGACGACGTGATGGACGGGCGCCTGCCCTCCGGGCGCGTGCTCGTGTTCGACGACGACCACTACTACATGGGCGGTGTGGTGGCCGAGCGGTTGGCCGACCGCGGGTGCGAGGTCGTGTTCGCCACCCCGGACAGCCTCGTGTCGTCGTTCACCCAGTACACCGGTGAGCAGCGCAAGGTGCAGCGCCGCGTCATGGAGGTGTGCGCGGCCGTGCACACCTCGACGGCGCTGACCCGCCTC
The DNA here is from genome assembly GCF_053601135.1 of Actinosynnema sp. NPDC004786. NCBI lineage: Bacteria > Bacillati > Actinomycetota > Actinomycetes > Pseudonocardiales > Pseudonocardiaceae > Actinosynnema > Actinosynnema sp. NPDC004786. The sequence continues at coordinate 138,284 of NZ_JBSGBG010000002.1, forward strand.
GGGCCCGGCGCGGCGCGGCTGGCGTCGGTCTACACCGGCGTCGAGGTCGAGGTCGGTGTGGACGCGGTCGTGCTGGTGACCGGGTCGCTGCCCAACGACGGGCTGTACCGGGAGCTGACCGCGCGGCCGGACGCGCTGCGCGAGGCGGGCGTGCGCCGGGTGGTGCGGCTGGGCGACTGCCTGGCGCCCGCCCTGATGGCCGCCGCCGTCCACAGCGGACACCTGTTCGCCCGCACGCTCGACACGGCGGTCACCGACCGGACGCCCTACCGGCGCGAGAGCGTCGCCCCCGGCTGGGACCTGCCGCTGCCGCCGGAGAGCGGCGGACTCCACCTGCCCCTGCTCGACACGCCCGGAACGGGACCGACCGGAGGAGCGACCCGTGGCTGAGTTCAAGGAGCTGGTCGGGAAGGTGGCGGGCGGCGCGACGCTGACCGTCGCCGAGTCCACGGCCGCGTTCACCGCCATGACGTCGGGCGACGCCACCCCCGCGCAGGTCGGGGCGGTGCTGATGGCCATGAGGCTGCGCGGCGAGACGGTCGACGAGATCACCGGCGCGGTGGCGGCGCTGCGCACCACGATGGTCCGGGTGACCGCCCCGCCGGACACGGTGGACGTCGTCGGCACGGGCGGCGACTCCTCCGGTTCGTACAACGTCTCCACCTGTGCCGCGCTCATCGTGGCGGGAGCCGGCGTGACCGTGGCCAAGCACGGCAACCGGGCCCGCTCGTCGCGCTGCGGCGCCGCGGACGTGCTCGCCGAACTCGGCGTGCGGGTCGACCTCGGCGCCGAGGGCGTGTCGCGGTGCGTCGCCGAGGTCGGCATCGGCTTCATGTTCGCCCCGGTGCACCACCCCGTGCTGCGCCGGGTCGACCCCGTCCGGGTCGAGCTGGGCACGCGCACGGTGTTCAACCTGCTCGGCCCGCTGCTCAACCCCGCGGGCGTGCGGCGGCACATGATCGGCGTGTTCTCCCGGGAGTGGGTGGTGCCGGTGGCCGAGGTGTTGGGCGCCCTGGGGTCGGAGCGGGCACTGGTCGTGCACGGTTCCGACGGCCTCGACGAGATCACCACCACCGGTCCGACGACGGTCGCCTCGCTGGAGGGCGGCGAGGTCCGCGTCCACGAGATCGCCCCGGAGGACGTGGGCCTGCCGCGGAGCGCACCCGGCGACCTCGTCGGCGGTGACGCGGCGACCAACGCCGCCGCGCTGCTCGCGGTGCTGCGCGGCGAGCCCGGCGCGTTCCGGGACATCGCCGTGTTCAACGCGGCGGCCGGGCTGGTGGCCGCCGGGCGGGCCGCCGACCTGGCCGACGGCGTCCACCTGGCCGCCAAGGCGGTCGACTCCGGTCAAGCGCTGGACCGGCTGGAGCGGCTGGTCGCGGTGTCCAACGAAGGCTGAAGGAGCGGGTCGTGGCACACGTCCTGGAGCGGATCGAGCAGTACAAGCGCGAGGAGGTCGCGGCGGCCAAGCGGCACCGGCCGCTCGCCGCCCTGGAGCGTGACGCGGCGGCGGCCCCGCCGCCACGCGGGTTCCGGGCGGCGCTGGACGCCCGTGCCGCGCGGGGCGAGCCGGCGCTCATCGCGGAGATCAAGAAGGCGAGCCCGTCCAAGGGCCTGATCCGCGCGGACTTCGACCCCGCCGCGCACGCCCGCGCCTACGCGGCCGGTGGCGCGGCGTGCCTGTCGGTGCTGACCGACGGGCCGTCGTTCCAGGGCGGGCGCGAACACCTGGCCGCCGCCCGCGCGGCGGTGCCGCTCCCCGTGCTGCGCAAGGACTTCCTGTTCGACCCGTACCAGGTGGTGGAGTCGCGCGCGTGGGGCGCCGACTGCGTGCTGGTGATCCTCGCCGCCGTGGACGACGCCACCGCCCGCGACCTGGAGGACACCGCGCTGGGCCTGGGGATGGACGTCGTGCTGGAAGTGCACGACGAGGCCGAGCTGGCGCGGGCCCTCGCCCTGCGCTCGCCGCTGGTCGGGATCAACAACCGCGACCTCCGCACCTTCGAGACCACCCTCGCCACCAGCGAATCGCTCGCGCCGCTGGTGCCCGCGGACCGCACGGTGATCGGGGAGAGCGGTATCGCCGCGCCGGAGGACCTCGACCGGCTGGCCAAGGTCGGCGTCTCGGCCTACCTGGTCGGCGAGAGCCTGATGCGGCAGCCCGACGTCGAGGCCGCCACCCGCGCCCTGCTGTCCTGACCGCGGCACTCCCCTGGTGCCCGCCCTACCGGGGTCGCTCTTCCAGGTGATCCCCGGGGGACCGGTAGGGTGCGCTGCACCACGCGGGCGCGTTCCTCGGCGGGGGGCGTGCACGGTGGAAACCTGGATCAGCCATCACGTCCACCGGGTTCGGTCCGCCGCCGGGCCCCGGACGCGTCGGGCGCCCGCGGTTTTGCGCCGGCCCCTTCACGATCAGCGAGGTACAGCGTGCACTTCCAGCACTCGCCCGACATGTGGGCCGAGTTCCCCGAGCTCCGCGCGGGCGTCCTGCACGTCACGGGCATCGACCCCGGTGGGTCGGTCCGGGACCGGGTCGAGCACTACGGCGCCGTCGCCGAGCAGCGGCTGGCCGGCGGCACCGAGAGCGACCTGCCCGAGATCCAGGCGTGGCGACGGGCGTTCTCCAGGATGGGCCTCAAGCCGACGCAGTACCGGTGCGCGTCGGAATCCCTGCTGCGCCGGTTCCGCAAGGAGCGGTCGCTGCCCGCCATCCACCCCCTCGTCGACCTGTGCAACGCCGTCTCGCTGGCCTACGCGATCCCGATCGCCGTGTTCGACCTGGCCAACGTGGCCGGGCACCTCGAAGTGCGGCACGCCGCGGGCGACGAGGCGTACCTGACGTTCTCCGGCGAGACCGAACACCCCGAGCCGCGTGAGGTCGTCTTCGTCGATGCGCGGAACCGGGCGCACGCACGCCGCTGGACCAACCGGCAGAGTGGCCTGTCCGCGGTGCGCGACACCACCGCCTCGGCACTGATCGTGGTCGAGGCCCTGCACCCCACCGCCGACACCGACGTGCCGAAGCTGCTCGACGACCTCGCCGCCGAAGTGACCCGGGCCTGGTCGGGCGACCCCGCGCACGCCGTGCTGTCCTCCACCTCGCCGCGCTTCACCTTCTGAGCCTGCCTCCGGGCAGGGCCCGTCGGATGCCGGCGGAAGAAGCTCGTCGCCGGGCCCGGTCGCACGCGTCCATGCGCCGCATGAAGGCGAGTGCGGGGCACGGACCGCGCGCGACCCGGTGACCGGCTGGACCAGGTGCACCACCTGGCTGGTGGCCGGCTCGGCCGACGTCGGGTGGCCGTCGTGCACGCCGCGCCGGTAACCGGGAGCGGGCTGCGCCACGTACGCCGTGTAGAGGTAGTAGCCCCGGCGGACCTGCCGCGCCCCCGCCGTGGCGAGCGTCGTCCACGCGACGCCGTCGGCGGAGAACTCGATGCGGGCCGGCAGACCGCTCGGCGGCACGATCCCGGCCGGGAAGCCGTCGGCGGTGGGCACCGGGTCCGCCGGCCATCACGCGGACGTTGCCGCACGAGCCGAGCGGGATCAATCCCAGGTGAGGGGATCGAGGTGCAGGTAGAAGCGCTCCCGGTCGCGGTCGAGGGCGATGCCGTAGCGGGCGGCGAACAGCTCGTCCGCCGAGTCCGCCTGCCGGTCGTCGGTCCACTTCTCCAACCGGGAGGAGGCGAGCAGGAGGGCGATGTCGGCGTAGCGGTCGGCCCGCCCCAGCCGGCCGAGGTCGACGAAGCCCGCCACCGTGAGCGAGTCCGGGTCGAGGATGATGTTGGGCAGGCACAGGTCGCCGTGGCAGACCACGGTGTCGTCGGCTTCCTGCGCCAGGCGGTGTTGGACCTGCGGGGTGAGGCGCGCCAGCAACTCCTCCGGAGGCGTGCGCTGGTCCTCCACGAGCAGGAACTCCGGCTTCACCGCGCCGCGGCCGACGACGTCGCGTGCCCTGGCGTGCATCGAGGTGAGATCGCGGCTGAACGGGCAGTCGCGTGCCGGCAGTGCGTGCAGCCCGCGCACGGCATCCGCGATCGCCCCCCACGCCGACATCAGGGTCGGGGCCGGCACGCTGTCCGCGGGCACGCCTGCGACAGCGGTGGTGACCAGGACCGCGCCATCGGCGCCGCCGCGCCAGTCCACCACCCGGGGACCGGGAATCGCGTGCCCGCCGAGCCAGGCGACGCGATCCCGCTCCGCTTCCAGCGAAGCCACTTCCCCGGGGAGCACGCACTTGGCGTAGCGCGACCCGTCCTCCGAGCGGAAGACGCCGGCTCCGGACTCCCCGCTCGTGACGGGCTCCCACTCACCGCCGACGGCGCGCAACAGCGATCGGAACGCGGGTGATGAACTGGTCATACCGGTCAAGGTAGACGGGTGATCGGGTCGGCACCGCCCGCCCTGGGGGCGCCACGCCTCGGCTCGGGCGACCCCGGGCACGACAACGCGGCCGACATCGCTTCCCGCCGAACAGGTTGCGGGACGTGCTGACGACTCCCCTCGACCACGGTGCACAATCGGCGACCATGAGCCCGGACGCACAGCGAGCAGCCGTGTTGGCGCTGCACTGGCAGGTCAACGTCATCAAGCCCGAGGGGTTCTTCGGACCCATGCTCGCCGAGCCGGTCGCCCGCAGCGGCGTGGTCGAGCGGGCCGCGCGGTTCCACGCGCAGGCAGGTGTGCCGGTGTTCTTCACCCGGTTCACCATCCCCGAAGGCGAAGGCGGGCTCGTGCGCAACACGGGGTTCATGCGCGCGGTCGGCGAGGTGCAGGAGAGGTTCCGGCCGGACGCGCCGGGCGCGCGGTTGATCCCGGAGGTGACCGGCACGGCGGGGACCGTGGTCGACAACCAGAAGCTCTCCGGCCTGGCCGGCAGCGACCTGGCCGCCCGGTTGACCGACCAGGGCGTCGACACGCTGTTCCTGACCGGGGTGGCCACGAACCTGACCGTCGAGCAGACCGCGCGCCACGCCACCGACCTGGGCTTCACCGTGCACGTCGTGCGCGACTGCGTGACCGCCGCCGACGACGCCGCGCACACCGCCTCGCTGGCGAATTTGGAGCTGACGACCGCCGGCTGCCTGACCGCCGAGGAGGCGCTGGCGCGACTGCACGGGCGGGCGTGAGCCGGGTCCGGTGGACGGGCCGCCCGGCCCGTCCACCGGTGATCCCCGCCCACGTCGGACGGTCATCCTCCTCATTCCCGCCTCCCCGGCGTGGCGGGGCGCGTAGCGTGCGGCACGGCGTGACAGAGAGCGGGGAGGCACAACCATGCACCGATCGTCGGCGACCCGCTCCACCGAACCGGAGGTCGTGTCGTGAGCACGGGCAGGACCACTCGCCGCCGGCTGCTCACCGCGGGCGCGGTCGCGGTCGGCTCGACGGTGCTGACCGCGCCGGCGGCCTTCGCCGACGGCTACGGCTCCGGCGCGCTGGGCCCGTGGGAGAACTCGTCCAGGGCGATCTCGACGCTCACCCAGATCAGGCCGGTGCTGGACACCGACGGGTTGTTCATGTTCGGTGACAGCATCTCCGTGCAGGACGGCTACTCGCTGGCGCAGCGGCTGCACGGCCGCACCGGTGACGTCATCGCCGTGCACAACTGGTCCGGCCGCCCGACCGCGCCCGCCGTCGACGCGCTGGCGCAGTGGGCCCAGACCTACGGCCTGCCCGGCCGCGTCCTGATGGCCACCGGGTCCAACGACATCTTCACACCGCCGGTGTTCGCCGCCCAGGTGGAGCGCGTGCTGGACATCGTCGGCCCGGGCCGGACGGTGTACTGGGTCAACGTCCAGGTCGCCCGCACCGGCCAGAGCGCCGCCGTGCAGCTCGCCGACCAGCGCAACAGCGCGTGGATCAACCTCCAGCTCGCCGACGCCCAGCGCGCGCACCCGAACCTGCGCATCGTCCGCTGGGCGGAGTTCCTGGCCGCGAAGCCGACCCGGCTCACGGCGTACCTGCGCGACGGCGTGCACACCACCGAGCCGCTGGGCCAGGACGCCCGCAACGAACTCATCGTGCAGGCGATCGAGGCGGGCTGACGACCCGACCGGGTCGGGCGTCGGCCACCGCGGCGTGGTCGCGGGAGAGGACTTCCCTGGTCAGCTCCACGCGGCTGCGCACGCGCAGCTTGCCGAACACGCGGCGCAGGTGGGTGTCGACCGTGTGCGGCGAGATGGCCAACCGGCGGGCCACCGCGCGGTTGGTCAACCCCAGCACGACCAGCCCGGCCACCCGCGCCTCGGCGGGCGTCAGGCTCGTCCAGCCGCCGGTCGTGTCGGGTCTGGTCGATCCCCGCGTGTTCGACATCCGAACTCCCCCTGGTCACTGATGGCCTGCTGCCACTGTGTGCCGGGGCGGTCGGCGGGTCAACGAACCCGTCGTGGAGTTCATGACAACCCGCGGATTAAGTCACAATCCGCGCGCGCAAAGCGGGGAACAGCTCCAGCGCGTTCCCGCTCGCGATCCGCGACCGCTGCTCGTCGGTCCACCCGGGGTGACCGGCGAAACCGCGGATGTTCTCCGCGGTGTGCCAGTCCGGCATGAACGGGTAGTCGCTCCCGAACAGCACGTGGTCCGCGCCCGCCAGCCCGGTCAGCGCGGGCAGCGCGTGCGGGGTGGCCGACATGGCGATGTCGTAGTGCAGCCGGCCCAACGACGCCAGCACGTCGACCGGCGGCTTGCCGCGCAGGTAGGAACCGATGGTCGGGCCGTACGTGAGCCTCTTGGCCAGGAACGGCAGCGTGCCGCCCGCGTGCGACAGGATCAGCCTCAGGTGCGGCAGCCGGTCCAGCACCCCGCCGAACAGCAGGCTCACCGCGGTGCGGGTGGTCTCGAAGGTGAACTCGTACAGCGACGGCGGCAGGTCGAACGTGGCCAGGTCCCGGGCGGGCGGCGCGGCCGGGTGCACGTGGACCACGGTGCCGCGGTCGGCGATCTCGGCGAACAGCGGCTCGAACTCCGGCGCGCCCAGGTACTCGCCGCCGTAGCTGGTGAGCACGTTGACGCCGTCGAGGCCGAGCTGGTCCACCGCGTAGGACAGCTCGTCGCGGGCCGCGGCGACGTCCGGCAGGGGCAGCACGGCGAACGCGCCGAACCGCGTCGGGTGCGCCGCGACCAGCTCGGCGAAGTACTCGTTGACCCGCCTGGCCAGCTTCGGCGCGTCGGCCGGTCCGGCGAAGGAGACGCCGGGCGCGGTGATCGACAGCAGCGCGGCGGTGATGCCGTTGCGGTCCATCACCTCCAGGCTCCGGTCGGGCTCCCACGTGGGGTAGTCCACGCCGGGGATCGGGTCGATGCCGCGCATCGCGTCGCGGTACACCGGCGGGATGGCGTGGTGGTGCACGTCGACCAGCATCAGACGTACCTCTCCCCGTACTTGGGCGCGAGCCGGATCGCGTTCTCCCGGTCGATCGCGTACTGCTCCGGCGGGGGCGGTGGCGCGCCGTCGTCGGCCGAGACGCCCATCTCCAGGAAGAACCGCTCCTTGCCGGCGGGCAGGAACATCAGCAGCATCCGGCAGTCGTCGGTGAAGGCGTTGGTGAACGAGTGCGTGACGCCGCGCGGGACGTAGATGAACGCGCCGGGTTCGGCGATCACCGCCTCCTCGCCGGTGAACAGCTCCAACCGGCCGTCGATCACGTAGAACAGCTCGTCCTCGTGGTAGTGGACGTGCTTGGGCGGCCCACCGCCCGCGGGCACGACGGCCTCCACCAGCCCGAAGGCCGGGCCGGTGTTGTGCAGGCCCGACTTGAGCGTGTAGCGGTCGCCGAACACCCACCTGCTCGGTCCCGCGCCGGGTGGCACGTGCACCGCGGTCTTCAGCTGGTCCGGAGTGAAACTCACCGTGCTCCCCTCGGGTCGCGGTCACCGACGACCCCCACGGTGCCCCTTGTCGGGCCCACCGCGAATCACGAGAACACGTGATGCCGGACGGCCCGCGGCCGCCGTGATACTCGACGCCTTCCAGGACGAGAGGGCTCTGAGCGACCATGTCTGAAGAAACTGGGCGTGAGTTATCCCGCAGGCGCGTGCTGGCGGGTTCGGCGACCGCCGCCCTGGTCGGGGCGGTGACCGGCCCGGTGGGCGGCGCCCTGGGCGGCGTCGCGACGGCCGAGGAGGCGTCGGGCCGCATCGGCAGGCCGACCGTGACGCCCGACGACCCGCGGTACGCGCAGCTGATCACCGGCAACAACACGCGGTGGACGGCGCGGCCCGAGGCGATCCACCTGGTGGGCGGGACGCGCGACGTGGTGGCCGCGGTGCAGGGCGCGGTGCGGGCGGGCAAGCGGATCTCCATCCGCGGCGGGGGTCACTGCTTCGAGGACTTCGTGTACCACCCGGAGGTGCAGGTGGTCATCGACATGTCCCGCATGGACCGGGTGTACTGGGATCCCGCGATGGGCGCGTTCGCGGTCGAGGGCGGCGCGCTGCTGCTCGACGTGTACGACCGCCTGTTCAAGGAGTGGGGCGTCACGCTGCCCGGCGGCATGTGCTACTCGGTGGGCATCGGCGGCCACGTCAGCGGCGGCGGGTACGGCCTGCTCTCCCGCGTGCACGGCCTGACGGTGGACCACCTGCACGCCGTCGAGGTCGTCACGGTCGACCGGTCGGGCGTGGCCAGGGCGGTGATCGCGACGCGCGACCCGGACGACCCCAACCAAGACCTGTGGTGGGGCAACACCGGTGGCGGCGGCGGCAACTTCGGCGTCATCACGCGGTACTGGTTCCGCTCGCCGGGCGCCACCGGGACCAACCCGTCCGACCTGCTGGTCAAGCCGCCGGCGGAGGTGATCGTCAGCGTCGTGCAGTTCCCGTGGAGCGCGATCGACCGCACCGCGTTCACCCGGCTCGTGCACAACTACGGCGCGTGGCACGAGGCCAACGGCGCGCCCGGCGGCCCGAACATCGGTCTGAGCAGCTTCTTCTCCCTGTACCACCGCTCCAACGGCAACCTGGTGATGTTGACCGTGCAGGACGCGTCGGTCCCGAACGCGGAAGGGCTGCTGCGGGACTACCTGGCCGCGATCACCGCGGGCACGTCGGTGGTCCCGTCCCCCGCGTCGGCGCCGCGTCGGCTGCCGTGGTTGGCCGCCACGCGCCTGCTCGGCACCGGCAACCCGGTGCTGACCAACCCGACGCTGCGCGGCGCGCACAAGTCCACGTACATGCGCAGGAACTTCCCCGCCGCGCACATCGCCGCGATCCACAAGCACCTCACCCGCGCCGACTACGCGAACCCGATGGCCATGGTGACAATGCTGTCGTTCGGCGGCAACATCAACCGCGTGCGCGAGAACGCGACCGCGAACGGCCAGCGCGACTCCACGTTCAAGTTGCTCTACCAGGTGTTCTGGACCGAGCAGGCGGAGGACGCGCAGCACATCGGGTGGTTGCGCGACCTCTACCGCGAGGTCTACGCCGACACCGGGGGCGTGCCGGTGTCCAACGCCGTCACGGACGGCTGCTACATCAACTACCCCGACGGCGACCTGCGCGACCCGGCGCAGAACACGTCCGGCGTGCCGTGGTCCACCTTGTACTACAAGGGGAACTACCCCAGGCTGCGACAGGTCAAGGCGAGGTGGGACCCGCGCGACGTGTTCCGCCACTCCCAGTCGATCGAACTGCCGTGAGGCGGGACGCGGAGGAACGATGTCACGGGTGATCGTCGCCGGAGGCGGCATCGGCGGCCTGGCCACCGCGCTCGCGGTGGCCGACCGCGGCCACCGGGCCGTGGTGCTGGAACGCCGGTCGGAGTTCACCGAGCTGGGCGCGGGGATCCAGCTGGCCCCCAACGCGTTCCTCGCGCTGGACCGGCTGGGCGTCGCCGCCGCCGTGCTCGACCGGGCGGTGCACGTGGACGCCCTGCGCTTCATGGACGCCGTCACCGGCGAGCAGGTCGCCGCGATGCCGGTGCTCGGCGAGTACCGCGAGCGCTTCGGCAACCCGTACGCGGTGGTGCACCGCAACGACCTGTACGCCCCGCTGCTGGCGCGGTGCCGCGCGCACCTCGACGTCGAGCTGCGGGTGGACAGCCCGGTCGTCGGCTACGAGCAGGACGGGGACGGCGTCGTCGCGGTGCTGGCCGACGGCGGGCGGGTGCGCGGTGACGCCCTGGTCGGCGCGGACGGGCTGCGGTCGGCGGTGCGGGCGCAGCTCGTCGGCGACGGCGAGCCGCGGGTGTCCGGGCACACGATCTACCGGTCGGTCATCCCGATGGAGTCGGTGCCCGCGCGGCTCCGGTCGGACTCGGTGACGTTGTGGGCCGGGCCGCGCTGGCACTTCGTGCACTACCCGATCGACGGCGGCCGGTCGCTGAACGTCGCCGTCACCCGCGACAACGACGCGACCGAGGTCGTGGTGGGCGTGCCGGTGGAGCGCGAGCGGGTGCTCGCCGAGTTCGCCGACGCGGCGCCGGTGATCCGGGCGCTGCTGGCGCTCGGGCGGGACTGGCGCAGCTGGGTGCTGTGCGACCGCGACCCGGTCGACCGGTGGCAGGACGGCCGGGTGGTGCTGCTCGGCGACGCGGCGCACCCGATGCTGCAGTACGCCGCGCAGGGCGCCTGCATGGCGTTGGAGGACGCCGTGCACCTGGGCGACCTGCTGGCGGGCCGCGAGCCGGCCGCCGCGTTCGCGGCGTTCGTCGAAGACCGGCGCGAGCGCACGGCCGCCGCGCAGCTCGTGGCCCGCGCCATGGGCACGCGGCTGTACCACCCCTCGGGAGAGGCCGCACGGGCTCGCAACGCCATGCTCGGCGGGTTCTCGACCGAGGAGCTGTACGAGAAGGTCGCCTGGCTGCACGGCGCCACCCGGTTCGACGGCTCGACGGGCACACCGGAATCCGTCGGGGCGGCGCGACGCGTGGCAGCCGCCGCCGAATAAAGGAACGGTCGGTCGCCGCATTGTCACCCTCGGCGACCGACCGGCTCTTTACAAAGGAATATTCCACGCCGCCCCCCACCGGCTTACGCTATTTGCCCGAATTGACGACCAACTCGGGCAATTGATGTGTTCCCGCAAATGTTGGCCGATTCCCCGCAGGCGTGGCATCATGAGCCACATCGACCGGTGACCAGCGCAAGGGGGGGCGGTCACCCTGGGAGAACCTCCTACCTGAGCACGTTTCGCACCGGTCAGTGGATCGCGCGCGGCGCGTGGCCGTCGAGGGGGCGGCCGTCATTGGCTGTACGCGCAGCGCGACCACGCACGCCGGGACGCGCCGACTCCCGCTATTCGCCGGGACGGCGCGCCCGAACAGGTCGACACGCCGCTGTGGGGAGCCGAAAAATGAGCGATGCGCACGTGACGAGACAGGTTGAGCTGGATCGGGAGTGGCTGGCCGAGGACGCCGCGGAGCTGTGCGAGCGGGTGTTCGCGTCGTTGGCCAGGCGGAGCCAGCGGCGCGCGGGCGAGCTGTACGTCCGCGGCCTGCTCGCCGCGGAGGGCCGCAAGTCGATGCGCAACCTCGCGTCCCAGCTCGGCAGGCCCGCGGCCGAGCAGAGCCTGCACCACTTCGTCAGCAACTCGCCGTGGGACTGGCAGCAGGTGCGCCGCGCGTTGGCCGAGCACCTGGACCGCACCGTCAAGCCGATCGCCTGGGTGGTGGACTCGATGGCGATCACGAAGTCCGGCCGGCACTCGGTCGGGGTGCAGAACGCCTTCGTGCGGCACCTGGGCCGGGTCGCCAACAGCCAGCACGCCTACGGCGTCTGGTTGGCCGCCGAGCACACCAGCTACCCCGTCAACTGGCGGCTGGCGCTGCCCGACAGCTGGTTGAACGACCCGGTGCGCCGGCGGCGGGCCGCGATCCCGGCGCACCTGTCGTCGGCCACGCCCGGCTCGTGCAAGCTCAACGCCGCGCTCGAGGTGGCCGACGGCTGGGACGTCCAGCCCCGGCCGTTGGTGCTGGACGCGCGGGACGCGGACGCCGAGGCCCTGATCGCCCAGCTGCGGCTGCGCGAGGTGTCGTTCGTGATGCGGGTCGACGCGTCGGTGAACGTGGTGGCCGACCTGGCGGACAACCGGCGGGTCCGCACGACGCTGCGCTCGCTGCGGCCCGCGCTGCACCCGTTGCGGCAACCCGTGGCGCCCGACCCGTCGCACCGGTTCCGGCTGTGCGCGACCGCGGACGTCGCGGTGCCCGGTGACCCGGCGCGGTCGGGTCGCCTGGTGCTGCTGGCGGTGTGGCCGCCGGACGGCAACGGCCTGCCGCAGCTGTGGCTGTCGGACCTGACCGACCTGTCGAGCGCGGGGCTGCTGCGGTTGGCCCGCCGGCTCGACCGGGTGCGCCAGGACGTGGCGGAGGTCAGCTCGCAGGTCGGTATCGAGGACTTCACCGGGCGCTCGTTCGCGGGCTGGCACCGGCACATCACGCTGGTGTCGGTGGCGCACGCGATCCTGATGCCCGCCAACGCCTGCTCCCGGGCGCCCGAGTTGCTGGTCGCCGGCCGGTCGTCCTAGCCGAAGCGCGGCGGCACCGCCGGAACGGAGGGTGTCGACGGTGCCGCCGCCCGCGCACGGTCCGTCCCACCGCGCCCGCCGTTCGCGGTCCTGGCGCGACAGGTCTCCCTCCGGCGTCGGAAGAACGGCATCAACCGCGAACACGTCACACCCGACCGGTGCGAGTGGCTCCACAGCGGATCCCGGGTGTGCCGCCGGGATTTCACCGGCCGCGGTTACCAGGAGCCGCACGGCCGGTCGGTCTCCGGGATTCGGGTCAGCGGGCGTCGACGAGCTCGGCGGGGTCGGCCGGCGTGTACGAGGCCAGGATGGCGTCGATCAGCCCCGGGAACCGGGCGTCCAGGTCGTCCCGCCGCAACGACAGCAGCAGCGTCCGGCCCGACGCGCGCTGGTTGATGACACCGCTCTCCCGCAACACCCGCCAGTGGTGCGTCAGCGTCGACTTCGACACGCCGTCCACGATCGCGCCGCACGGGTACTCCCCTCCGTCCGCGAGCACCTGGAGCACGTTCATCCGCAACGGGTGGCCGAGCGCGGTCAGCACGGCCTCCAGGCGGATCTGGTCGCGGGTCGGGTGGTGGGCGTCGGACACGAGGTCGAGTGTACGCGTACATGCGAAATGACATACCCGCGCGAGCCGTTTGACAGCGCTGCGTGACTGTACGAACATCCACGTACATTCCAACTGTACGTATAGTGACGTACGGTGCCACGACAAGGAGCGCCATGCCCACCGCCCCGCCCCAGGCTCGACGGCTCGGCCCGGCCCTGCTGCTGCTCGGGTTCGCGCAGCTGATCATCACCGTGGACTTCAACATCGTCTACGTCGCGCTGCCGGACATCGGCGACTCCCTCGGCTTCAGCGCCCAGACCCTGCAATGGGTGATCAGCGCGTACGCCGTCGCGTTCGGCGGCCTGCTCGTGCTCGGCGGTCGGGCGGCCGACCTGCTCGGCAGGCGCCGGATGTTCGTGCTGGCGCTCACCGTCTACGCGGTCGCCTCCCTGCTCGGCGGTCTCGCGCCCAACACCGGCGTGATGATCGCCGCGCGTGCGTTGCAGGGATTGGGCGGCGCGCTGCTGTTCCCGGCCACCCTGTCGCTGGTCAACACCATGTTCGCGGAGGGCGGGGAGCGCAACCGGGCGCTCGCGGTGTGGAGCGCGTGCGGCGCCGGCGGCCTGTGCCTCGGCTCGCTGCTCGGCGGCCTGCTCACCGACGCGTTCGGCTGGACGGCGGTGTTCTTCGTCAACGTGCCGCTGGCCGGGCTCGGCGCGCTCGTCGCGTTCGCGCTCATCCCCCGCGACCCGGCCCGCGAGCGCGGCCGCACGTTCGACCTGCCCGGCGCGATCACCGCGACCCTGGGCGTGACGCTGCTCGTCTTCGTCCTGGTGCAGGGCCCGGAGTCCGGCTGGACCTCGCCGGAGGTGCTGATCAGCTCGGTGCTGTCGGCGGTCCTGCTGGCGGCGTTCGCGGTGGTCGAGGGCCGCAGCCGAGACCCGCTGATGCCGCTGCGCCTGTTCGCCAACCGCAGCCTCGGCACCGCCATGTCCATCGCGCTGGTCTTCGGCGCGACCTACAGCACCGTGCCGTACTTCCTGACCGTCTTCTTCCAGGGCGTGCACGGCTACGACGCCTTGCAGACCGGCCTGGCGTTCCTGGTGCCCGCGGTGCTGATCGCGGTCGGCACGCAGATCAGCGGCCGCATGGCGGGCCGGGTGGACATGCGGGTCATCCTGGTCCTGGGCATGGCGATCGGCATCGTCGGCACGGCCGCCATCGCCTACGGCATGGGCGACTCGGGCGGCTCCTACCTCGCCGTGCTGCCCGGCGTCGCGCTCTACGGCATCGGCCAGGGCATCACGTGGACCGGCATGTGGATCGCCGCCGCGTCCGGTGTGGCGGGCGGCGAGCAGGGCGTCGCCTCGGCCATGACGTCCACCGCGATGCAGGTCGGCACCGCCGTCGGCCTCGCCGTGCTGGTGGCCGTCGCCGACCCCGGCCTCATCGGTTTCACCACCGGCACGCTCCGGTCCGCGGTGTACGTCGCCGCGATCGGCATCCTGCTCGGCATCCTGGTGAGCTTCGCGTTGCGCAAGCCGCGCGCCGCGGACCGGGCCGCCGTCGCGGAACCGGTGGCCGCCGTCGACTGACGCCGGCACGGGCGCGGCACCGGGGAGCAGGTCCGAGGGTCCGCTCCCCGGTCCCGTGCGGAGGCGCGAAAACCCGTCTGTCCCAACGTTCTGACACAGTCGAACCGTCCGTGACGAACTGGATCGCGGATCCACCCGGTTCGCCACGATCGCGCCCCGCGGTCCCGCAGGCTCGGCACATGGACTTGATGGATCGTGTCGGAGCGCTGCCGGACAACGAGATCCGGCGGCGACGGTCGCTGCCCGCCGCGCACCAACCCGCCTGGGACGCGGGCGCCGCCGCCGAGGTGGGCGCGACGCTGGCCGGGATGCCCGGCCTGGTCGAGGTGGAGGAGGTGCGGCGGCTCGGCGCGCTGCTCGCCGAGGTGGCCGAGGGCCGCGCCCAGGTCGTGCAGGCGGGTGACTGCGCCGAGGACCCGGCCGAGTGCCGCCCCGGCGACCTGGCCCGCAAGGTGGGGCTGCTGGACGCGGTCGCGGGCGCGATGGCCGCCGGCGCGGGCCTGCCGGTGATCCGCGTCGGCCGGTTCGCGGGCCAGTTCGCCAAACCCCGGTCGGCCGCGGTGGAACGCGTCGACGGCGTGGAGATGCCGGTGTACGCGGGTCACATGGTCAACCGCCCGGAGCCGGACCCCGAGCTGCGGCGGCCGAACCCGCACCGGATGCTCGCCTGCTACACCGCGTCCCGCGCGGCGTTGGCGTTCCTGCGCGGCCCCTCGGGCGACCGGGACGTGTGGGCGAGCCACGAGGCGCTGGTGCTCGACTACGAACTCCCGATGCTGCGACGCGACGCCGACGGCGACACCGTGCTCAGCTCGACCCACTGGCCGTGGATCGGGGAACGCACCCGCCGGCCCGACGGCGCGCACGTGGACCTGCTGGCGTCGGTGGTGAACCCGGTGGCGTGCAAGGTCGGCCCGACCGCGTCCGCCGACGACCTGTTGGCGCTGTGCGCCCGGCTCGACCCGCACCGCACGCCGGGCAGGCTCACGCTGATCCCGCGGATGGGCGCGGACGTGGTGGCCGAACGATTACCCGCCCTGGTCGCCGCCGTGCGCGCGCTGGGCCACCCGGTCATCTGGCTGTGCGACCCGATGCACGCCAACACGGTGACCAACGCCGAAGGGCTGAAGAGCCGCCTGCTGACCGCGATCACCCGCGAGGTCCGGTCGTTCCGGGAGGCCGTCGCGGGCGCGGGCGGCGTCGCGGGCGGGCTGCACCTGGAGACCACGCCCGACGACGTCACCGAGTGCGCGGCCGACGAGGCCGGGCTGGCCGACGTGGGCGCCGAGTACACGACGTTGTGCGACCCGAGGCTGAACCCCGGGCAAGCCCTCGCGGTCGCCGCGGTCTGGGGGGAGTGACGTGTTCCACGACAACACGGCGGTGGTCACGGGCGCGGCGGGCGGCATCGGCACGGCCGTCGTGCGCGCGCTGGTCGAGCAGGGCGTCTCGGTCGCCGCGGTCGACGTGGCGTCGGACGGCCTGGCGAAGCTGGAGGGCGACCAGGTGCGGGCGTACGCGGTCGACGTGGCCGACAGCACGGCGGTCGGGGCCATGGTCGAGGACGTCGAGGCGCGGGTGGGCCCGATCGGCGCGCTGGTGAACGCGGCGGGGGTGCTGCGGACCGGCCGGGCACACCTGCTCACCGACGACGACTGGGCGACCACGTTCGCGGTCAACAGCACGGGCGTGTTCAACCTGTGCCGCGCGGTGGCGGCCCGCATGATCCCCCGGCGCGGCGGCGCGATCGTGACCGTGGCGTCGAACGCGGCGGGCATCGCGCGGATGGACATGGCTGCCTACGCGGCGTCCAAGGCCGCGGCGACCGGCTTCACCCGGTGCCTCGGGCTGGAGCTGGCCGAGCACGGCATCCGCTGCAACGTCGTCGCGCCCGGCTCGACGCACACCGCGATGCTGACCGGCCTGTGGGACGACGGCGACGCGGTCCGCGCCTCGGTGGAGGGCGTGCCCTCGGCGTTCCGGACCGGCATCCCGCTCGGCAAGGTCGCGCAGCCGTCCGACGTGGCCGACGCCGTGCTGTACCTGCTGTCCGATCGCGCGTCCCACATCACCATGCAGACGCTCACCGTCGACGGCGGCGCGGCGCTCGGCGCGTGACCGCGCCGTCGTCGTCCGCCGCCCGGCGAGGAAGGTGGCCAGACCATGCCCATCCCGACCATCGACGCCTACCCCATGCCCGTTGCAGCCGGGTCGGACGGCCCGCTGCGGTGGGTGGTCGACCCGGAGCGGACCATCCTGCTGATCCACGACATGCAGCGCTACTTCGTCGCGCCCTTCCCGGCGGGCGGGGAACCGGTGGTGTCCCTGGTGGCCAACATCGCCGCGTTGCGGGAGCGGTGCGCCGCGCTCGGCGTCCCGGTCGCCTACACCGCGCAGCCCGGCAGCATGACCCCGGCGCAACGCGGCCTGCTCACCGACCTGTGGGGACCCGGCATGACGGTGTCCGAGGCCGACCGCGCGGTGGTGGACGAACTCGCGCCGGGCGAGCACGACACGGTGTTCACCAAGTGGCGCTACAGCGCGTTCTTCAACTCCGGGCTGGAGGAGTTCCTGCGGGAACGCGGCCGTGACCAGATCGTCGTGTGCGGTGTCTACGCGCACGTGGGCGTGCTCGTGACGTGCCTGGACGCGTTCAGCTCGGACATCCGGCCGTTCCTGGTGACCGACGCGGTCGCGGACTTCTCCGAGGCGCACCACCGGATGGCGATCACCTACGCCGCCGCGACGTGCGCGTCGACCACGTCCACCAAGGAGGTCCTGCGCATGCTGTCGACGGGGGCCGACTCGTGACCGACACCGACCTGCTGGACCGGCTGCTGGCCGGGAACGCCGACGCCTACGCCCTCCTGCACCGTCCCAAGTCGACCGGCTCCGGGCACGTCGAGGTGTTCGCGGGCCCGCTGACCGAGCACGACCGGCTGGCCGAGCTGTCCGTCCACGACGGACAGGTGCTGGCGCTGGTGCCCTACCGGCAGATCACCGAACGCGGCTTCGCGTGCGCGGACGACGGTGCGCCGCTGCTCGCGATGGCGGTGTCCGAGCGGGCCGTGCTGCCGCTCGACGGCGTGCTCGACCGGCTGCCGGACACCCCGATCGTGCTCGCCGACGGGCACTTCGACGTGGACGACGACGGGTACGCCGACGTCGTCCGCTCCGTGCTGGCGAACGAGATCGGGCGCGGGGTCGGCGCGAACTTCGTGGTCAAGAGGTCGTACCTGGTCGACATCGCCGACTACTCCCCCGCGACCGCGCTGACCCTGTTCCGCCGGCTGGTGACCCGCGAGCCGGGCGCGTACTGGACGTTCCTGGTGCACACGGGCACTCGCACGTTCGTGGGCGCGAGCCCCGAGCGGCACGTCACCCTCGACCGCGGCCGGGTCGTGATGAACCCGATCAGCGGCACCTACCGGTACCCGCCGACCGGGCCGGAGCTGGACGGCGTGCTGGAGTTCCTGGCCGACCGCAAGGAGGTGGACGAGCTGCACATGGTGCTGGACGAGGAGCTGAAGATGATGGCCCGGGTGTGCGGCGCGGGCGGGCGCGTCATCGGCCCGTTCCTCAAGGAGATGGGCAGCCTCGCGCACACCGAGTACCTGATCGAGGGCAGCACCGCGATGGCCGCGGGGGACGTGCTGCGCGAGACGTTGCTCGCGCCGACCGTCACCGGCAGCCCGCTGGAGAGCGCCTGCGAGGTCATCAGCCGCTACGAGCCCGCCGGGCGCGGCTACTACAGCGGCGTGGTGGCGCTGATCGGGCCGGACCCGTCCGGCGGGCAGGCGGTCGACTCGGCGATCCTGATCCGCACCGCCGACATCGACGCGGCCGGCCGGGTGGCCATCGGCGTCGGCGCGACGTTGGTGCGGCACTCGGACCCGGCGTCGGAGGTGGCCGAGACGCGGGTGAAGGCGGCGGGCCTGCTGGCCGCGCTGACCGGGTCGGCGACGTCGGTGGCGACGTCCGGCGGCGCGGGGTTGGGCGGGCGGCGTCCGGTGGTGGAGGCGTTGGCGCGGCGGAACGAGCCGCTGGCCCGGTTCTGGTCGGAACCAACGGGCCGGCGGGCCCGGCCGCGGGCGGGCTTCGCGGGCAGGCGGGTGCTGGTGGTCGACGCCGAGGACACGTTCACGTCGATGATCGACGTGCAGCTGCGGTCGCTCGGCCTGGAGGTCGCGGTGCGGCGCTACGACGTGGAGCACGCGCTCGACGACGCGGACCTCGTCGTGCTGGGGCCCGGTCCCGGCGACCCGCGCGACCGGGCGCACCCGAAGATCGCGCACCTGGCCGCGGCGGTGCGGCGGCTGCTGCGCGAACGGCGGCCGTTCCTGGCCGTGTGCCTGAGCCACCAGGTGCTGAGCGCCCACCTCGGCCTGCCGCTGCTGCGCCGCGACCTGCCGCACCAGGGCGTGCAGCTGGAGATCGACCTGTTCGGCCGGCGCCGGCACGTCGGGTTCTACAACACCTTCGCGGCCCGGCACGACGGCGGTCCGCTGCCGCTCGGCGACGCGATCGAGGTCAGCCGCGACCCGTCGACCGGGCAGGTGCACGCGCTGCGGGGCCCCGGCTTCGCCTCGACACAGTTCCACCCGGAGTCGATCCTCACCCGGGACGGCCCGGACATCCTGGCGGACCTGGTCGCGCCGCTGCTGACGGCGGCGGTGCCGAGGTGACGGGATCGAGCGGAGGCGGCATGGACGACCACAACGGGCTGATCAGCAGGCGGCGGCTGCTGGCGGCGACCGGCGCCATGGGGATCGGCGCGGCGGCGACGCCCGGAGCGGCAGCGACCGAGCCCGGGACAGCGGCCGGGTCCGGTGCGGCGGCGGCGACCGGGGTCGGGACGGCGGCGGAGGTCGGGGCGGGGACCGGAGTCGGGGCTCGGGCGGGGTTCGGGGCGGCGAACGAAGTCGGGGCTCGGGCGCGGTTCGGGGCGGTGACGGTCGAGCCCGGCGACCCGCGTTACCCGGACCTGGTGGTGGGCCTGGACCGGCGGTGGGTGGGGCGGCCCGGGTCGGTGCGGGTGGTGTCCTCGCCGCGGCAGGCGCTGGACGTGGTGCAGGAGGCGGTGCGGGCGGGCAAGCGGTTGACCGTGCGCGGCGGCGGGCACTGCTACGAGGACTTCGTGTTCAACGCCGAGGTCGAGGTGGTGCTCGACCTGTCGGGGATGACCTCGGTGACCTTCGACCCCGTGCACCGCGCGTTCTCGGTGGAGGCCGGGGCGACGCTGCTCGACGTGTACGAACTGCTCTACAAGACGTGGGGCGTGACGATCCCGGCCGGTCAGTGCTACTCGGTCGGCGTGGGCGGGCACGTCGCGGGCGGCGGTTGGGGGTTGCTGTGCCGCCGGGACGGGCTCGTGGTCGACCACCTGCACGCGGTGGAGGTCGTCGTCGTGGACGCGGCGGGCCGGGCCGGGCTCGTGGTGGCGACCCGAGACCCCGACGACCCCCACCACGACCTGTGGTGGGCGCACACCGGCGGTGGCGGCGGCACGTTCGGCGTGGTCACCCGGTACCTGTTCCGCTCGCCCGACGCGTGGTCGGACGACCCGGCGCGACTGCTGCCCAAGCCGCCGGCGGAGCTGTTGCTGAGCGCGATCGCGTGGCCGTGGGACGGGATGACCGAGGCGGCGTTCACCCGGTTGGTGCGCAACTGGACCGGCTGGCACGTGGCCAACGCCGCGCCCGGCGGGCGGTACGCGGGGTTGTGCGGCTTCCTGCTGCTCAACCAGCGCGCCACCGGCGAGGTCGGCCTGTTCACCGTGCTCGACGGCAGCGGCGCGGACGCCGAGCGGCTGCTGGACCGCTTCGTCGCCGACGTCACGCGCGGCGTCGGCCTGCCGCACGGCGCGCTCACCCGGCCCTCCGGTGAGCACGGCCCGCTGACGCGGTACGCCCGGCCGAAGCGGTGGAGCTGGCTGACCGCGACCCGGCACCTGGGCACGATGCACCCCCGGATGGTGGACCCCACGCTGCGCGGCGAGCACAAGTCCGCCTACCACCGCGCGGGGTTCACCGACGCGCAACTGGCGACCCTGTACCGCAACCTCGACGGCCGGGACGGGTTCGCCAACCCGTTCGCGCAGGCGATGCTGACGTCGTCGGGCGGCCGGGTGAACGCCGTCGGGCGCACCGACACCGCGAACGTGCACCGGGACAGCGCGTTCAAGCTGCACATCCAGACCGGCTGGAGCGAACCGTCCGACGACGACGCGAACGTGGCGTGGGCACGTCGCTTCTACGCCGAGCTGTACGCCGGGACCGGTCACGTGCCGGTCCCGGACGAGCGCACCGACGGGTGCGTGCTGAACTACCCCGACGCCGACCTCACCGAGGCGGAGCACAACACGTCGGGCGTGCCGTGGCACGCGTTGTACTGGGGCGAGAACTACCCCCGGCTGCAACGGGTGAAGGCGGCCTACGACCCGACGGACTTCTTCCGCCACCGGCAGTCGGTGCGGCTGCCCTGATCCCCGTCACGCGGGCGCGCCGAACCAGGTGCGCAGCGCTTCGCCGAGGGTGTCGCGGTCGTGCTCCGACCCCGTGCCACCCCACGCGAGGTAGCCGTCCGGGCGGACCAGCAGCGTCGGCGCGGACGGCACGTCGGCGCAGCTCGCGACGACCACGTCCACCCGGTCCGCCCACGGCGCGGCGACCCGGCGCAGCGGTTCGCGGTCGGCCAGGTCCAGCAGCACGGGGCGGCCCGCGCGCAGCAACCCGGCCACGGTGGCGGCCTCGGCGCCCACCCGGAGCCGCAGGTCCGGCAGGAACAGCCCGGCGAGCCGGTCGTCGGGCCGGCCGGTGTCGTAGCGCACGTCCACGCCCGTGATCATGCCCGCGAGGAAGTCGTTGACCTGGGGCAGTCGCATGAGTTCCACGAACAGGTCGCGCAGCGCGTCCACCCGCCGGTCGGGCAGCATCAGGCCGACCTGCGCGCGCACGTTGTAGAGCACGCGGGCGGCCACCGGGTGCCGTTCGGCGTGGTAGGTGTCCAGCAGGCCCTCGGGCGCCCAGCCCCGCACCTGCGCGGCGAGCTTCCAGCCGAGGTTGACCGCGTCCTGCAGGCCCAGGTTGACGCCCTGGCCGCCGGCCGGGAAGTGCACGTGCGCGGCGTCGCCCGCGACCAGGACCCGGCCGCGCCGGTAGGTGTCGGCCTGCAGGGCGGCGTCGGTGAAGCGGGTCAGCCAACGCGGCCGGTCCATCGGCACCGGGCGGCCCGCGATGCGCTCAACCTCGGTGCGCAGCTCCTCCAGCGTCACGGGCGCGGTCCGGTCCGGGCGGGACAGGGCCGCGTCGCGGAAGTCGTAGGTGCACACCCTGCTGTGGCCGAACGGGTTCGTCCAGAACAACGTCCAGCCGCGTTCGGTGCGCTGCCAGCCGACCGGGGCCGCGTCCGGGTCGAGCAGCCGCACGTCGCCCATGAGCGCCGCGACCGTGCCGGGCGTGCCGACGAACCCGATGCCGGCCAGCTTGCGCACGGCGCTGCGCGCGCCGTCGCAGCCCACCACCCAGTCGGCGGTGACCTGCCGGGTCGCGCCGGAGGTCGAGCGGACGTCGAGCACGACCCGGTCGCCGAGGTCGTCGAGGCCGACGACCTCGCTGTCGCGCTGGATCACGGCGCCCAGCGCGGCGGCCCGGTCGGCGAACACCTGCTCGGCGTGGGCCTGCGGGCTGCCGACGATCACCGGCCCCTCGTCCACGACGCGGCCGATGTCGAGGGCGAACAGGCCCGCGAAGTGGAACGTCACCGAGCGCCCGCCCCCGCGCGCGGCCTTGTGCGGCCCGGGTTGCACGGCGTCGAGCAGCCCGCGGCGGTGCAGCGTCTCGGCGGTGCGGGCGTGCAGCGTGCCCGCCTTGGACTCCCCGGTCGGCTCGGGCAGCCGCTCCAGCACGACCGTGCGCACGCCGTACGTGGCGAGTTCCAGCGCGAGCAGCATCCCCACCGGCCCGCCACCGACCACGGCCACCTCGTGGTCGGTCATCGCCGACCCACCGCGCGAGGGGCGCACCGCATGTCCCTGTTCCGCCGGTCTCCCGCGCTCGAAGGCATCGTCGTCTCCTCGGGGTCGCCCACGCGTGACAGTACGACTCTACACGTACATTCGTAGGTTCACGAGCGTGCGCCGGGCGCGCCCTTGCCCGCGCCCGGCGGTCGGACGGCGGCGTTCTACGCTGGTCGTTCCGGTCGGGTCGCCCGGCACGGACCAGGAAGTGCGGACGCGTCACCGGACGGGTGCGCGGAGCGGGAACAGCGGAGGTTGACCGGCGTGACGGCAGGAACCGGTGACATCGAGAAGGCGGCCGGGGTGCTGCGCGCCGGAGGGCTGGTGGCCATGCCGACGGAGACCGTCTACGGGCTGGCCGCCAACGTCGAGGACACCGCCGCCGTCGCCCGCGTCTTCCAGGTCAAGGGACGCCCGCCCTCGCACCCGCTGATCGTCCACGTCGCCGGCGCGGAGCGGTTGGGCGACTGGGTCGCCGACGTGCCCGACACGGCCCGCCTGCTGGCCGAGCGCTTCTGGCCCGGACCGCTCACGCTGGTCCTGCGACGCGGCCCCCGGGTGCCCCTGGCGGCGACCGGCGGGCTGGAGACGGTGGCCGTGCGCGTGCCCGACCACCCGGTGGCGCTCGCGCTGCTGTCGGCCTTCGGCGGCGCCGTCGCGGCCCCGTCCGCCAACCGCTTCGGCTCGGTCAGCCCGACCACGGCGGACCACGTCCGCGCGGAGCTGGGGGACGCCGTCGACTTCGTGCTCGACGGCGGTCCCTGCCAGGTGGGCGTCGAGTCGACCATCGTCGGCGTGACGAGCGGGACGCCGACCATCCTGCGGCCCGGCGGGGTGACCCGGGAGGAGCTGGAAGCGGCGCTGGGCCGTCCGGTCGCGGTCGGTTCGGCGAGCGGTGTCCGGGTGCCCGGCCAGCACCCGTCGCACTACGCGCCGCGGGCGCGGGTCGTCCTGGTCGAGCCCGGCGACGTCCTCGCCGAAGCGCGTAGCGCCCAGGAGCAGGGGCACCGGGTCGGCGTCATCCTCCCGCCCGCGCTCGCCGACGCCCCGGTCAAGGCGCACGCCGTGGTGACCGTTCCCCCCTCGACGGCCGCCTACGCCCGCGGGCTGTACGGGTTCCTGCGCGAGCTGGACCAGTCGGGCTGCGACCTCGTCATCGCCTCCCTGCCGGCGGAGGAGGGCCTGGGCCTGGCGATCGCCAACCGGCTCCGCCGCGCCGCGGGACCCCGCCCCACCGCCTGACCGGCGACGGGCGCGGGGCGCGCGGTCATCGGCGGGACCGGATCAGGGGGCGGATCCGGCGGTGACGTCCAGCCCGCGGGAGGCGACCACGTCCGCGCGGCCGTCGGCCAGGCGGTAGCACAGGCCCACGACGGCCGCCCGACCCGCGTCGACCCGCTCGGCGAGCACGCGGGAGCGGTCCAGCAGCAGGTCCACCGTGCGCCGGACGTGCTCGGCCAGGACCTCGTCGGCCCCCGTGTGACCCCCGGCCCGCGCCGCGAGCACGCTGGGCGTCACCCGCTCGACCACGTCCCGGATGTACCCGGCCGGCACCGCCCCGTCCTCCAACGCGGCCGCCGCGGCCCCGACCGCGCCGCACGAGTCGTGGCCGAGGACCAGGACCAGCGGGCAGTCCAGCACCTCCACCCCGTACTCGATGCTGCCGAGCACCTCCGACCCCACCACGTGGCCCGCGGTGCGCACCACGAACAGGTCGCCCAGACCGCGGTCGAAGATGATCTCCGCGGCCAACCGGGAGTCGGAGCACCCGAACAGCACGGCGAACGGGCGCTGGCCCGGTGCGATCTCGGCCCGGCGGGCCGCGTCCTGGTTGGGGTGCTCCGGCGTTCCCGCGACGAACCGCCGGTTGCCGGCCAGCAGCAGCTCGAAGGCCTCGGCAGGGGTCTGCGACTGGATCTCTGACATGGTTCCACCCTAGGTGATCAACCCGCGACGAGCAGGTGACCGGGGACACCGCACGCCCGGCTCGCGGACGAACGGGATGGTGGTCGGGCGCTCCCGGTCAGGTGCGGTTGGCCGGCCCTCCGCCGGGCGGTTCGTCCGACAGCCCCCGGATGACCACATCGACCGCCGCGGCGACGTCCTCGCGGTGCCGGCGCAGGGTCGCGGGGGTGATGCCGGTCGCCGTGACGTGGGCCAGGTGGTCCGTCGCCACCTTGAGCGCGGCGCTCATCGCGGCGGCCTGCACGCGGACGTCGACCGAGTCGGGCGGGCCGCCCGAGCGTTCGGTGAGCACTTCGGCGAAGGTGTTCTCCGAGCGTTCCCAGAGCATGAGGTACGCGGCGCGCAGGGCCGGCTCGTCGTGGGTCAACCGGACCACGGCGAGCACCGCTTCGAGGTCCGCGTCCGACGCCGAGTCCAGGAGGGACGGGTACGCGTCGCGCAGGTGTTCGGTCAGCTCCACGTCGGCGGGCCAGGCGCGCAGGACCGCGCGGAAGGCGTCGATCGCCTTGGCCAGCAGCGGTTCCACGCAGCTCTCCTTGCTGCGGAAGCAGCGCCACAGCGTGCGTTCGGAGACGCCGGCGGCTCGGGCGATCCGACCGCCCGAGGTGGCGGCCACGCCGTGCTCGGCGAACAGGCGGACCGCGTGGCGGGAGATCTCCAGGCGCTGCCGTTGGCGTTGCCGGTCGCTCACCGGCGGCCGTCCCCGGCGGGGCGCCCCCGCCTGCTGCCTGTTGATCGCGACGTCCTCCACGCGGCGATTCAAGCATGCCCGTCCACCCGGACGGGCGAACTTTATAGGCAGTGACTGCCAACAAACTGCTACGGTCGGAGTGCTTGATGGATCACGGGAGGAGAGCCATGAGCATTGCCGCGGAGCGCCCGCAATTACCGTTCGCGAGACCGAACGTCCTCGACCTCGCGCCGATGTACGAGGTGCTGCGCCGGGAGGCGCCGGTCGCGCGGGTGACCACGCCGACCGGGGACCCGGCCTGGCTGGTCACCCGCTACGAGGAGGTGCGCGACCTGCTCGGCGACAAGCGGCTCGGCCGCTCCCACCCCGAGCCGGACAAGGCCGCGCGCCTGTCGACCGCCGCGATCCTGGACGGGCCCACCGGCAACCACGACACCGAGGCAGCCGACCACGCCCGGATGCGTCGGCTGCTGACCCCCGCGTTCTCCGCCAAGCGGATGAACCTGCTCTCCGGTTACCTGCGCGACCTGGTCGACGGCTACCTCGACCGGCTGGTCGCCGAGCGCGCCGCGTCCCCCGACGGGGTGGTCGACCTGCACGCCGGGTTGGCGTTGCCGCTGCCGGTCGCCGTCATCTGCCGTCTGCTCGGCGCGCCGGAAAGCGACCGCGAGCACTTCCACTCGCTGTCCGAGCGCATGTCCGACCTCGCCATCGGCGAGGAGGCCCACCGGGCTTTCGAGGAGTTCAGCCGGTACATGGTCGGGCTCGTCGAGGCGAAGCGCGCGCGACCGGGCGAGGACGTGATCTCCGACCTCGTGCGCGCCCAGAGCACCGACCCGGCGTTCGACTACGACGAGATGGTCCGGCTCTGCGTCGGGCTGCTGTTCGCCGGCCACGAGACCACGGTCAACCGCATCGGCCTGGGCACGCTGTTCCTGCTCACCCACCGCGACCAGTGGGCGGCCCTGACCGCCGACCCCGACGGCCGGATCAACGCCACCGTCGAGGAGATCATGCGGTTGGGCGCGCCCGGCGACCTGGGGCTGCTGCGGTACGCGCACGTCGACGTCGAGGTCGCCGGCGTCACGATCCGGCGCGGTGACGCCGTGGTCCTGTCGATCAACGCCGCCAACCGCGACGCCTCGGTCTACCGCGACGCCGAGGCGTTCGACCCCGACCGCCCGGAACGCGCCCACCTCGGCTTCGGGCACGGCGGGCACTTCTGCATCGGCGCGAGCCTGGCCCGCACCGAGCTGCGCGTGGTGTTCGCCGCCCTCGCGCGCCGCCTGCCCGGCCTCCGACTGGTCAAGCGGGTCGAGGACCTGGAGGTCCGCACGACCATCACCGGCGGCGTCACCGAGTTGCCGGTGACCTGGTGAGGGCGAGGAGGACGTCGTGAAGGTGGTTGTCGACCAGGACAGGTGCGTCGGTTCCGGGCAGTGCGCGTTGACCGCGGACGACGTCTTCGACCAGCGCGAGGAGGACGGCGTCGTGGTGCTGCTCGACGCCGCTCCCCCGGCCGAGCGGCTGGCGGACGTGCGGCAGGCCGCGGTGATGTGCCCGGCGCTGGCGATCACCGTCGAGGAGTAGTCCGCAGCGCGCCGGGCGCGCAGGCGTTCGCCTTCGCGCCCGGTGCGCCTGCCGACCGGGCTTCCAGGGAAGGTGCGGAGCGGGCGGGGGCGGCCTTCGACCGTCGCCGGTGCGCGGCTCGTGGCGGAACCTGACGAGGCCGCTGCGGCCCCGCTGACGTCACGGGGCGTGGTTGTGCGCGGTCCTAGGGTGTCGGGCATGTGGTTCGGACTGCTGGGACCGGTCCGGGTGCGGGACGGCGGGCGGGAGCTGGGCGCGGGCAGCCGGCGGGAACGCGTGGTGTTGGCGGTCCTGCTGCTGGAGGGCGGCCGGCCGGTCGGCGGGTCGCGGTTGATCGAGGCCGTGTGGGGTCCCGGCGCGCCGCCGACGGCCAAGGCGCAGTTGCACAACCTGGTGAGCGCGTTGCGGCGGAGGGTCGGCGGCGACGTGATCCGGACGCGGCCGACCGGGTACGAGGTCCGGGTGGACGGCCACGTCTCGGACGTGGACGAGTTCCGGTCGTCGGCGCGGCGGGCGCGTGACGCGGCGGGCGACGGCGATCACGAGTCGGTCGTGTCGGCGGTCGAGCGGGCGCTGGCGTCGTGGCGGGGGCGGGCGCTGGCGGACGTGGACGGGGAGTGGGCCGAGTTCGCCCGAGCCGGGTTGGAGGAGGAGCGGCTCGGGGTCGCCGAGCTGCGGTTGCGCGGGTTGTTGGGGTTGGGACGGGCGGACGAGGTGTTGACGGCGTTGCCCGCGTTGGTGGCGGCGCACCCGTACCGGGAGTCGCTGCACGAGGTGCGGATGTCCGCGCTGGCGGCGCGGGGGCGGCGGGCCGAGGCGCTGGACGTGTACCAGGAGGTGCACGCCCGGTTCGTGGCCGAGCTGGGCGTGGAGCCGGGCGCCGGGCTGGTGGCGTTGCAGCGGCGGATCCTGAGCGGCGAGGGGTGGGCGCCCGGGGTGGTGAGCCGGTTGACGCCGCAGCAGTTGCCCGCCCTGTCGTGGCGGCCGGTGGGGCGGGACGCGCTGGTCGCGGGGGTGGCGGAGGCGGTGGGGGCGGCGGGTTCGGTGGCGGTGTTGGCCGGGCCCGGCGGGGTGGGGAAGACGACCATCGCGCTGGCCGTGGCGCACTCGGTCGCGGACCGGTTCCCCGACGGCCAGCTGTACGCCGACCTGAGGGGCAGTCGCACGCCCGTCGACCCGTACGGGGTGATGGCGCGCTGGTTGCGGGCGTTGGGGGTGAAGGGCGTGCCGGCCGACACCGACCTCCTGACCGCCCGGTACCGGGAGCGCCTGGCCGGGTGCCGGGTGCTGGTGGTGCTGGACGACGCCGGCTCCGCCGGGCAGGTCCTGCCGCTGCTGCCGGGCGCGGCGGGGTGCGGGGTGCTGGTGACCTCGCGCCGGCAGTTCGCCGACCTGCCGGGCGGCGCGCGCTGGACGGTGCCGCAGCTGTCCGACGAGGCCGCGTTGGACCTGTTCCGCGCCGTGGTCGGGGACGACCGGGTGGCCGCCGACCCGGCAGCGGCGGCGGACGTGGTCGCGGCCTGCGGGAACCTGCCCCTGGCGGTGGCGATCGCGGCGGCGCGGCTGTCGACCCGGCCGCGGTGGACGTTGGCCGGGTTCGCCGCCCGGCTGCGGGCGGAACGGGGGCGGTTGGGCGAGCTGGCCGTCGAGGACATGGACGTGCGGGCCACGATCGGGTTGAGCTACCGGGCGTTGGACGCCGGTGCGCGGACGTTGTTCCGGCGGCTGGGCCTGGTGTCGCCGGACGTGCCGGCCTGGGTGGTGCGGCGGCTCGGCGGGTCGCCGGAGGCGGTGGACCAGCTGGTGGACGTGCACCTGCTGGAGCCGACCGGCGTGGACGCGGTCGGTCAGCGGCGGTTCCGGCTGCACGAACTCGTGTCCGAGTTCGCCGCCGAACGGGCGGAGCGGGAGGACACCGCCGACGAGCGGTTCTCGACCACCTCCGACCTGGTGGACGCGTGGCTCGGCCTGGCCGGCGCCGCCGACGAACGGCTCGGGCACGGGATGTTGGCCGGTCGGGGCGTCGCGGTGCCCGCCGCGCCGCCGGAGGCGCTGCCGCACGTGCTCGGCGCGCCGCGCGCGTGGCTGGACGTCGAACGCCGCACCCTCGTCGGCCTGGTCGGCGAGGCGGCGGACCTGGGGTTGGCCGACCGGGCGGCACGGCTGGCCCTGCGGCTGGTCGGCTACCTGGGCCTGCTCGGCAACCGCGACCGCGAGCAGGTGATGCGCACCGCCGTGGCGGCGGCCCGCGAGCCGGGCGCGCGGGTGCCGGACGACGTGCGCGCGAGGCTGCTGACGGCCATGATCGCGAGCGCGGCCGAGCGGGACCGGCCCGACGAGCTGACGGACCTGCTGGTCGAGCAGCGGGAGCTGGCGGTGCGCACGGGCGACCGCGCGCTGGAGGCCCGGTCGTGGTCGCAGGCCGGGCTGGTGGCCCGGCGGCAGGGGCGGTTGGCGGAGGCGATGCGGTGCAACCGGGCGGGACTGGCCGCGTGCGACGACGGCACACCGGCGCAGGTGCGCAGTTCGGCGCTGGCGGGGTTGGCGGCGAACCACGTGGAGGCCGGTCGGCCGGAGGAGGCGCTGCCGTTCGCGCGGGAGGCGTTCGAGCTGGAGAGCGCGGCGGGCACCGCGCGGGTCGCCGCGTTGCACGCGCTCACCTACGGCACGGCGTTGCTGGACGCGCGGAGGGTGGACGAGGCGGAGGAGTGGTTCGCCGGGGCGATGGCGACGGCCACGGCGCTCGACGTCCCCGCCATGGTGGCGTACGCGCGGTTCCGGCTGGCCTCGGTGGCGATGCACCGCGACGACCCGGAACGGGCCGACGCCTGGTTCCGGGAGGCGTTGGGGGTCTTCGAGGCCACCGGTGACACCACGACCACGGCCGAGGTCCACCGCGCCATCGCGGACCTGGCGGTGCTGACCGACGACCTGCCGCGGGCGCGTGACCACCTGGACCGGGCGCTGGCGGTCTGGCGGCACACGGGCGCGCGGCTGGAGACGGCCCGGGTGCACGCCCGGCTGCACCTCGTGCTGGCCCGCACGGGCGACCCGGCGGCCGACGCGCACCGGGAGGAGGTCGACGCGGCCCTGCGCGAGCTGGGCCTCGCGGAGCAGGCCCTGCGGCTGCCCGCGTTCCTCACCCTCGGCTGATCATCGGTTAGCGAGTTGTTAGAGGCCGTCCCTACGGTCCTCGGTGCCGGGGGCAGGCCAGGGGGGACACCGGGTGTCGGTGTGCGGACGGGGCCTGTCCCGCGGCAGGAGGGGCCGTGGGGACGAACCGAGCCCGTGCGTGCGCGTTCGCGCTGGTGGCGCTGCTGTTGGCCGGTACGGCCGCGGGGGACGTGGCGGGGCCCGTCGGCCCGGTGTTCCCGTCCCGGGCGACCGAGGCGCCGCAGCAGCGGTGGGGGTCGGCGGCCGGGCAGCCGCACCTGGAGCCGGGCGTGGTCAACCGGGAGCTGCCGCGGTCGCACCGCGGCCGCCACCCGCGCCCGACGGCCACCCCGCCGCCCGCGAACACGGCGTCGGTGACGCCCGGTCCGACGGCGGCGCGGTCCGGGTTCGACCCGGCGACGAGCCGGGAGCGGGTCGAGGCGCGCGGGTCGCGCGAGCGGGTCTACGCCAACGCCGACGGCACCGAGACCACCGAGTTCTCCGCCGTGCCGGTCAACTACGAGTCCGGCTCCGGCACGCTCGAGCCGATCGACACCACGCTCGCCGCCGCCGACGACGGCTGGCGCAACACCACCAACGCGGTCGGCCTGACGCTGGCCCGGCACGCGGACGGCGAGCACGTGGTCGACCTCGGCGGCGACCACGCCTTCGGCTACCGGTTGCGGGACGCCGCGCACCGGCCCGGCCGGGCCGACCGGGACCAGGTCCGCTACCCCGACGCGCGGCCGGGCGTGGACCTGCTGCTCCAGGCCCGGCCCGGCGGCCTGAAGGAAACCCTCGTGCTCAAGGACGCGCTCGCCACGCGCGAGTTCGAGTTCGCGCTGGCCCTGCGCAACCTGCGGGCCGAACTCCGCGATCAGACCCTGGTGCTGACCGACGGCGGCGCCACGCGTGCCGTCGTGCCGCCCGGCGACATGGTGGACGCGGCCGGCGCGGTGTCGCGCGGGGTGCGGTACTCGCTGGTGGACGACGTGGTGAAGGTCGAGCTGGACCAGTCGTGGCTCGCCGACCCGGCCCGGCGGTACCCGGTGCTGGTGGACCCGACGGTGACGCTGCCGGTGGACGGCGCCGCGGCGGACGCGGCGATGTCGGTGCAGGGTTCGACGTCGGTCGCGGGCGGGTCGGAGCTGCGGGTGGGCCGGGTGGCGGGCGTGTCGACGGCCGCGTACGTGCGGTTCGGCAGCCTGGTGGAGCGGCTGCGCGGCCACGTGGTGTTCGGGGCGAAGCTCCAGGTGGTCGGGTTCGACGCGAACTCGTGCCAGGCGCGGCCGGTGGCGGTGCACCCCGTGACGCAGGCGTGGTCGGCGACGGGCTCCTACGCCTACCCCGGGCCGGCGGTCGGCGCGGCGCTGGCGAGCCGGTCGTTCGCGCACGGCTACGTGGCGACCGGGCAGTCGACGTCGCAGTGCCCGGCGGCCGCCGAGGTGTTCGACCTCGGCGGCGACGGCGCCAGGCTGGTGCAGGGCTGGAGTGACGGCACGGCGGCGAACAACGGGCTGTCGCTGCGGGCCGACGTGTCGGACGCGGTGTCGGGCAAGCGGTTCACCGGCACGGCGACGGCGAACCCGCCGCGGCTGTTCGTCACGCACAGCCCGTACCACGCGGAGTACGCCATCCCCGACCCGGTGCCGAACCCGCCGATGCTCCAGAACCAGGACGGCAAGGTCAAGGTCACCGTCACCAACAGGAGCGCGGAGGCGTGGGCGCCCGCCGACTACTACCTGGCCTACCGGGCGTACGACGCGCGGACCGGCGCGGCGATCGGCCAGCGGCGCGCGGCGTCGCTGCCGGGCACGGTGGCGCGCGGCGCGCGGGTCACGGTCGAGGCGACGGTGCAGGCGCTGCCGCCGGGGTCCTACTTCCTCGACTTCACCATGGTCCGCACCGGTGGCGTGGTGTTCACCGACCACCAGGTGCCGCCCGCCCGGCTGGCGCTGCAGGTGCTCGACCTGGCGCCGGTGGTGCAGGAGCTGCACCCGCCCAACGGCTACCGCGCGCCGACGTTGACGCCGATGTTGTGGGGCCGGGCGTTGGACGTGGACGCGCCGCCGGGTGCGTCGCTGTCCTTCCGGTTCGAGGTGTGCCGGGCGGACGACGCGACGTCGTGCTTCGACTCGGGGTTCCAGGCGAGTCCGCAGTGGACCGTCCCGGACGGTCGGCTGTCGTGGGGCCGCGGCTACCTGTGGCGGGTGGTCGTGCGGGACGCGGGCAACGAGGTGGCGTCGCCGCGGTCCGCGCTGGACACCGTCGTGCCGCAACCCGAGCTGGTCTCGCGGGCGGCGGCGGCGTCGGACGAGCGGGAGTTCGAGCCGCTGACCGGCGGCGTGTCGAACGTCGCGGTGGACGCGACGGTGGCCACGGTCGGACCGGAGCTGGACGTGGTGCGCACCTACAACAGCCTGGACCCGCGCCGGGACGGCGTGTTCGGCGCGGGCTGGACCAGCCGCTACGACATGCGCCTGGTCCCGGACGACGACGGCAGCGGCAACGTCGTGGTGACCTTCCCCGACGGCCAGGCGGTCCGGTACGGCCGCGACCCCGACGGCTCCTACGCGCCGCCGCCCGGCCGGGTGTCGAGCCTCACCCGGGAGGCGGGCGGCTGGCGGCTCGCGGACCGCACGGGCACGGTGCACCTGTTCACGGCCGCCGGCCTGCTCAGCCGCACGACCGATCGCGCGGGCCGGTCGGTGGTGCTCACCTACAACGCCGCGGACGGCAGGTTGGCCAAGGCACAGGTGGCCAACAGCCAGAGCAACACCGCCGGCCGGGCGCTGCGGTTCACGTGGACCGGCGGGCACATCACCTCCGTCACCACCGACGCGAACACCACCTGGACCTACGGCTACGCCGGGGACACGTTGACGCAGGCGTGCGCGCCCGGCGGCGGGTGCACGAAGTACGCCTACAGCACCGGGTCGCACTACCGCAGCGCGGTGCTGGACTCGCGGCCGGAGTCGTACTGGCGGCTCGGCGAGGCGCAGGGCACGGCGGCGGGCAGCGAGGTGTCGGCCAACCTGGGCGAGGACGCGGGCGCGTACGTGAACGCGGCGCTGGGCACGGCGGGCGCGTTGGCGGGCACGACCGGGACGGCGGCGTCGTTCAACGGCTCCTCCACCCGGCTCGACCTGCCGAAGGGAGTGCTGAAGAAGAGCCGGGACGGCGCGGTCGAGCTGTGGTTCAAGGCGAACGTCACCGGCGCGGGCGGCCCGCTGCTCGGCTACCAGGACAAGGCGTTCGGCGCCACGCCGGGCCGCGGCGTCCCGGTGCTGTACGTCGGCACGGACGGCAGGCTGCGCGGCGGCTTCGGCGCCACCACGATAGCGCCGCTGGCCTCGCCGGGCGCCGTGAACGACGGCCGCTGGCACCACGTCGTGCTGTCGCTCATGGGCGCCACGCAGACGCTCTACCTCGACGGCGCCCGGGTGGCGACGGCGGCCGGCGTGGCGCTGGACCACGCGCAGCTGACGTTCAACCAGGTCGGCGCGGCGGAGGTGAGCACGCCCGGCTCGTGGCCCGCGTGGGGCGCGGCGGGCCGGCGGTTCTTCAGCGGCTCGGTGGACGAGGTGGCGGTCTACTCGCACCCGCTCGGCCCGAACGCCGTGTCGACCCACCACCGGCAGGGCACGACGGCCGCGGACCTGGTGGCGACCGTGACCCGGCCGAGCGGCAACGTCTCCTCGCACGCCACCTACGACGTGGACCTGGACCGCGTCACGACCTACACCGACCGCGACGGCGGCTTGTGGAAGATCGGCCCCACCGTGGTCTACGGCGGTGACGACGACCTGCGGCGCGGCGTGCAGGTGCTCGACCCGGGCAACCGACCGAGCCTGTACGAGTTCGACGCCGTCACCGGGCACCTGCTGCGCTCGGGCACGCCGCTCGGCCTGGAGGCCCGGGAGGAGGACGAGCCGGCGCCCGAGCCGGAGCCGGTCGAGCAGTGCAGCGCCCCGGACCCCGCCGACCCGAAGTTCTGCACCGTGATCCCGGGCGACGCGGGCGGGCCGGTGTTCGTGCGGCACCCGGTCGACGGCATGGCCATCCGGTCGTTCTCCTACGACGACGCGGGCAACCTGACCGCGGTCACCAACGAGAACGGCGACGCGGTGACCATGACCTACGACGCGCGCGGCAACGCCACGTCCACCACGACGTGCCGTCGCGCCGGCGAGTGCCACACCAGCCACACCGCCTACCCGGCGGGCGACGCCGCGGACCCGCGGGCGGACCAGCCGTCGGAGACGCGGGACGCGCGGTCCGCCGGCGCGACCGACCCGACCTACCGCACCGCCTACACCTACACCGCGACCGGTGACCTGGCCACCCAGACCGAGCCCGACGGCGCCACGGTCCGCCACACCTACACCAACGGCGCGGAGGCGGCGGTCGGCGGCGGGATCGTGCCCGCCGGCCTGCCGCTGACGACCACCGACGCGCGCGGCAAGGTCACCCGGTACGCGTACTACGCCAACGGCGACCTGGCGCGCCTGACCACGCCGTCCGGGCTGGTCACCCACTACTCCTACGACGTGCTCGGCCGGCTGACCTCGGAGCGGGAGGTGTCCGACACGTTCCCGGCGGGCGTCACCACGACCTACGGCTACGACGCCCTGTCCCGGCGGACCCGCGTCACCGAGCCCGCCACGACCGACGCCGTGAACGGCACGAAGCACCAGCGACAGGTGAGCACCGCCTACGACGCCGACGGCAACCAGACCGCGGTCGAGGAGGTCGACCTGCTCGGCGGCGGCGCCACCCGCACCACCCGCACCGCCTACGACGAGTCCGGTCGCCCGGTCCGGGTGACCGACGCCGAGGGCGGCGAGTCCACCCGGGACTACGACCGGTTCGGCAACGTCGTGTCCACCACGAACGCCGCGGGCACCCGCCACGACTTCGCCTACACCGCGCGCAACGCGCTCGCCGAGGTGCGGCTGCGCGACTACCGCGGCGACGACGGGGGCGGGCTGACCGACGGTTACCTCGTCCTGCGCTCCTACTCCTACGACTTCGCCGGCCGCAAGGCGAGCGAGACCGACGCGATGGGCAGGCGGGTCGAGTACACCTACTTCGGCGACGACCGCCTGCACAAGGCGGTGTTGAAGGGCTTCCACAACCCCGACGGCAGCACGCGCGACTACGTGCTGGAGGAGAACACCTACGACGCGGCGGGCCACGTGGTCCGGGCGGTGACCGGCGACGGCACCTCCACCACGACCTCGGCCTACGACCGCTCGGGCAACCCGACCACCGTCGTGCACGACCCGGACGGCCTGGCGCTCACCACGGTCACCACCTACGACGCGGCGGGCAACGTGACGCGGGTCAGCCGGTCGGGCAAGGCGTCCAACGTGCCGTGGCCGGTGTCCACCGCGCCCGAGGTCGTCGACTACGCCTACGACGACGCGGGCAACGCCGTGCGCGAGACCGTCACCGCGGGCGACACGACCATGGTCACCACCGCGCGGTACGACCAGCGCGGCCTCAAGGTCTCCGAGACCTCGCCGCGCGGCAACGCGCCGGGCGCCGACCCGGCCGCGTTCACCACCGACACCGCCTACGACGAGCTGGGCCGGGAGATCGCGGAGACCGCTCCCCCGGTGTCCGCCGAGGCCGTCGGCGGCACGCCCGCCACCGTGCGCCCCACCTCCCGGACCGGGTACGACGCGTTCGGCGACCAGACGGCGTCGGCCGACGAGGTCGGCCTGGTGCGGCGGTTCACCCACGACCGGCTGGGCAGGCGGGTCACCGAGGCGGAACCCGGCTACCGCGCGCCCGGCGCGACCGACACCGTCACGCCGACCACTCGGACGCGGTACGACGCGCTCGGCAACGTCGTGGAGGTCACCGACCCGCGCGGCAACAGCGTCCGCTACACCTACGACCAGCTGGGCCGGGTGGTCGAGGTCGACCGGCCGATGGCCTCCGACGGGGACCGCGCCGTGTGGCGGCACACCTACACCCGCACCGGGCAGGAGCTGACCGGCACCGACCCGCTGGGCGGCCGCACCGAGGCGACGTACGACGACCTCGACCGGCGGGTGACGTCCACGGTGGTCGAGCGCCGTCCCGTGGCGGACAACCTGGTGTCGCGGTTCACCTACGACGACGCCGGGCGCGTGGTGCGGGCCCGGACGCCGGGCGGCGCGGTCACGTTGACCGCCTACGACCCGGTGGGCCGGGTGATCCGCACGACCGACCCGGCCGGGGTGGTCACGCACCTGGGCTACGACGCGAGCGGCCGGGCCGTGCGGCAGTCCGACGGCACCGGGCGCACCGCGCAGAGCACCTACGACACGGCCGGGCGGCTGGTGGCGCAGGCCGACCTGCGGGCCGACGGGTCCGTGATCCGCACCCAGCGGCACACCTACGACCCGGAGGGCAACCGCACCTCGTCCACCGACGCCATGGGCGTGACCTCGACGTTCGAGTACGACGCGGACGACCGGGTGGTGCGCCAGGTGGAGCCGGTGTCCGCGACCGAGTCGATCACCACGTCGTTCGGCTACGACGCGGCCGGCCGCCGCACGCGGTACACCGACGGCCGCGGCAACGCGACGACCTTCACGTTCAACGCGCTCGGCCTGGTCGAGTCCCTGGTCGAGCCGTCCACCCCGGCGCACCCCGCCCTCGCGGACCGCACCTGGACCGCCGCCTACGACGCGAACGGCAACCTGGTGAAGATGACCGCGCCGGGCGCCGTGGTGACCGAGGTGGTCTACGACGCGGCGGGCCGGCCGACCTCCCGTTCCGGGTCCGGCGCGTCCGTGCCGACACCGACCCGGACCCGCGCTTACGACGCGCTGGACCGGCCGGTGGCGGCGGGCGGCCCGGACGGCGACAACACCTACACCTACGACGACCGCGGCAACCTGCTCAGCGCGCGCGGCCCGTCCGGCAGCGCCGACTTCGCCTACGACGCCGACGGCCGGCCGACCGCCCGCACCGACGCGGCGGGCACCTCGACGTTCGGCTACTCGGGCGGCCGCCTGGCCACCGTCACCGACGGCCTGACCGGCACCACCCAGCGCTACGGCTACGACGTCGCGGGCCGGCTGTCCACCGTGGACTACGGCGCGGGCCGGGTGCGCGCCCACGGGTTCGACGAACTGGGCCGCACCACCTCCGACGTGCTGCGCAACACGGGGGGCGCGACCGTCTCGTCCGTCACCTACCGCTACGACGACAACGACCGCCTGATCGGCAAGACCACCGCCGCGGGCGAGCAGTCCTACCGGTACGACCTCGCGGGCCGCCTCGTCTCGTGGACCAGCGGGGCGGGCACCGTCGACTACGCCTGGGACGCCTCGGGCAACCGCGTCCGGGCGGGCGGCCGGACGGCCACCTTCGACGCGCGCAACCGCCTGCTCCACGACGGCGAGCGCGCCTACACCTACACCGCGCGGGGCACCCTCGCCTCGCGTGGCGAGGTCACCTACGAGTTCGACGCGTTCGACCAGCTCGTCCGCGCCGGCGGGCGCACCTACGCCTACGACGCCCTGGACCGGCTGGTCCAGCGGGGCAACGGCCGGTTCGCCTACGCCGGGCTGTCCGACGA
Source organism: Actinosynnema sp. NPDC004786 (assembly GCF_053601135.1). Lineage (NCBI taxonomy): Bacteria > Bacillati > Actinomycetota > Actinomycetes > Pseudonocardiales > Pseudonocardiaceae > Actinosynnema > Actinosynnema sp. NPDC004786. The sequence continues at coordinate 175,889 of NZ_JBSGBG010000002.1, forward strand.
ACCGGTGTCCGACGGTGTCGAGCGCTACGCCCGCGGTCCCGCGGACGACCTGCTGGCCGTCGGCGACCGGATCGCGCTCGGCGACGAGCACGGCGACGTGGTCGGCGCGTTCCTCGCCGCCGACCTGGCCCTGCCCCGGTTGACCGACACCACCACCTACGACCCGTTCGGCAAGGTGCTGGCCACCACCGGGGACACCGGGAACCTGGGCTTCCAGGGCGACTGGACCGACCCCGACACCGGCGACGTCGACATGGGCGCGCGCTGGTACTCGCCCGACAGCGGCACGTTCCTGTCCCGCGACCGCGTCGACTACACCGAGGGCGACTCGGTGCTGGCCAACCGGTACACCTACGGCGCGGCCGACCCGTTGGGCAACGAGGACCCCGACGGGAACTGGCCCAAGTTCTCCTGCGGCGTCTGCAAGAAGGTCGGCGACTTCGTCTCCTCCACCGCGCAGAAGGCGGTCTCGTTCGTCCGCTCGCCCGGTTCGGGGCTGCGGCGGTTGGAGGACTTCGGCAAGCGCCTGTTCAAGAGCGCCGTCAAGCAGGTCACCGGCCTGGTGGACAAGGGCCGGAAGCTCGTGGCGAAGGTCCGGAACTGGGGCAAGCGCACCTACGACAGCGCCCGCAAGTGGGTCTCCCGGCAGTGGGACAAGGCGCGCTCGTGGGGCCGCAGGCAGTGGTCCAGGGCCAAGGACGGGCTCGACCGGGCACGCCGGGGCGTCGGGCGGCTGCTCAAACGCGCCGAGGATCGCGGCAGGCGGATGATCCGTGACGCCGGGGAGAAGGCCGAACGCGCCCGCGAGTGGGCCGAGGAGACCGCGCGGCGGGTGGAGAAGGCGCGCAAGGCGGCGGTGGAGAAGGCCCGCCGCGAGGTGACCCGCAAGGCGCGCGCGGTCATCGAGTGGACCGCGAAGCAGGTGCCGGTGAAGATCGTCGCCGCCGCGCTGAAACCCGTGATGTCCGCGGTGAAGCCGCTGGTGTCGGCCGCCTCCCACGTGCCGGCCGCGGTGGTGGGCGTGTTCCGCGGCGACGCGGCGGGCGTGGCGCGGGTGTCGAGGGAGCTGGTGAAGGCCGCCGTCGACGCCTCGGCCGCCCCGGCGGTCGGCGCGGTGGCGGCGGCCCGGGAGGTCGCCGAGATCCCGGTGTTCCAGTCGCTGCCGTGCGAGAGCGCGTTCAACTGCGCGTGGCGGATGACGATGGGCAGCGGGCCGTTGAGCCTGGTGGGCGGTGACAGCGCGCCGGACTACGTCACCCTCGACGCCTCGGTGGCCAAGGCGATCGGTCCGCTGCCGGTGGCGTTCAGCCGGTCGATCAGCATCACCGTCACCAGCCACGGCCAGGTGTCCTGGGGCATGGGCGCGGGTGTCTCGACCCCCGGCGCCGGGATCGGCCTGCGTGGCGGCTGGCTGAACAAGGCCCAGCCGACCAAGGAGGAGATCAACGGGTTCGCGGTCGGCCCGTCGGCCGGGTGGACCGCGACCGCGCAGCGCTACTGGATCATGCCCGCGGTCGGCACGTCCCACACCCTGCCCGACATGCGCGAGTTCGCCTACGAGGCGGGGGTGTCCATCGGCTCGCCGGTCAAGCAGCCCGGCGACAGCCCGATCGACGTCGGTGTCGGGGTGTCGGACTCGAAGTGCCTCATCGGGTGTCCGAGGAGTTCGTCGTGGTGACGCCCGGGAGCGGCGGCGCCGGCAGCAGAGGGGGACGGATGTCCGCAGTGGAGAGACGAGGGCCGGTGGCGGTGCTCGCCGCCGTGCTCGTGGTGTTGGCGCTGGTCGTCGTGCCGGGAGCGCCCGCCGCCCACGCCGACGCGGCGGGCCGGGGCGGTGACTACGTGCCGTTCACCACCGCGAGGTCCGTGCTGGACACCCGCAGCGGTGTCGGCGGTGTCAGCGGCACGCGCGGGGCGCGCAGCGTCACCACGTTCCCCGTGCTGGGGGTCGGCGGCATCCCCGCGACCGGCGTCAGCGCCCTGTACCTGAGGATCGTGGCCATCTCGCCGACGGCCAACACCTACCTGACCGCGTGGCCGGACGGCACGGCGCGGCCGAGCGTGTCGATGGTCAACGTGATGGCCGCGCAGACGCTGTCCAACGGCGCGATCGTGCGCCCGGGGGCCAACGGCCGGATCTCGGTGTTCAACTACGCCGGCACGGCGCACCTGCTGGTGGAGGCGCACGGCTACTTCACCACCAGCACCGGCGCGACGAACGGCGGCTTCGTCCCGGTCACGCCGAGCCGCGTGGTCAACACCAACATCGGGCTCGGCACGACGCTCGGCGCCATCCAGCCCGGCGCCAGCCGGACCCTCACCCTCGCCACGGCCGGGGTCCCGGTCGGCGCGGCGGCCGTGTTCGCGCAGATCACCCTGGGCCCGCCGGCCGCACGCGGCTACTTCCAGGCGAGCGCGTCCGGCACGACCGGCGTCCAACCCCTGATGGACTACGAGGACGGCATCAACAACGCCGCCGGCGCCGCCATCACCCTCGGCGCGGACGGCAAGGTCACCATCACCAACAAGGGCGCCGCCGCCGCGCACCTGGTGATCGACCTGATGGGCTACGCGACGAAGACGGCCACCGCGGGCGCGGGCCTGCGACCGCTCACCGCACGACTGTTCGCGGGCCAGATCCCGGCCGGCTCGGTCGTCGACATCGCCGTGGGCGGCGCCCACGGCCTGCCCACCCGCGGCATCGCGGGCGCGGCGCTGAGCCTGGAGGCCCTCGGCGGCACGGCGGCGGGCACGCTGCGCGCGTGGCCCACCGGCACGACCGAACCGTCCGCGACGCAGACCCAGTTCGCGGCGAACTCCTCGCACCGCTCGTCCACGGTCATCAGGCCCGGCACGGACGGCAAGATCCGCGTGCGCAACCTCAGCGCCGGCCCCGTCACCGCCTTCGTCGACCTGGAGGGCTGGTTCGCCGAACCGCAGCCCGTCGTGCCCGTGCTGCCCGACACCCCGGTCACGGTCGTGCAGGCGCCCGCCACCGGCGGTCAGCTCGTCGGCGCGCTCGAATACGCGTACGTGGACAACATCGGCCGGGTCGTCATCGGCCACCAGGAGAACCTGGACAACTTCGCCACCGTCCAGTACACGGTGATCTCCGGCAACGAGGCGTTCACCGGGCGGCCCGCGCTCGGCGTCAAGCCCGACGGCTCGCTGGCCGTGTTCGCCCAGCACATCGACGGCGGGAACGTGTGGTCGGCCGCCCAGACCGCGCCCCGCGCCGCCACCTGGACCGGCTGGACCGGGCTCGGCGGCTCGATGGCCGCCGCACCCGCCGCGGTCACCCTCGCCGGTGGCGCCACCGGCCTGTTCGCCGCCGACACCGACGGGAAGCTGTGGCTGCACGACGGGTCGCCGTGGCGCAACCTCGGCGACGTCGACCTCACCGGCACGCCCGCCGCGGTCCCGGTGCGCGACGGCGTCCAGGTGTTCGGCCGGGTGGCCGACGGCAGCGTCGGCACCCTGCTGTACCGCACCGACGGCACGGTGTCGGCGTGGACGAGCCTGGGCGGTGCGGGCCGGGGCACGCCGTCGGTGGTCGTCTACCCCGGCTACCGGCTGCGCGTGTTCGCCACGGCCGAGGACGGCACGGTCACCACGAAGATCCAGGACGCGACGGGCGTGTTCCCGGCCGCGTGGGACGCCGTCGGCGCGTTCGTCGCGGCCGGCGCGCCGTCGGGGATCCTCGACCCCCAGCTGGGCCGCACCGCCGTCGTCGCCCGCGCGGCGGACGGCATCGTGCACGCGAGCTTCGAGACGAGCCCGGGCTCCGGCGTGTTCGGCGACTGGTCCCCGGTCAACACCCCGGACCTGCCGTCGGCCACCGACCCGACCACGACCGCGGTGGCCAACGGCAGCACTCCACTGTGGACCATCACCTACCGCACGCCGAACGGCACCGTCGTGGTCTACGACCGGCGCGGCGTGCCGGGCCTGACGGCGTTCGGCACGCCGACCGTGCTGTCCGCCCCGCGGTAGTCACCCCTGATCCGCACCACGAGGAGTACCAGGTGAAGAGATCGTTGACTGTGCTCGCGACCGCCGTCCTGACGGCGGTCGGGCTCGCGGCCCCCGCGTCGGCCGCGCCGCCGACCCCGGTCTTCGGATCGGCGATCGACCGCTACGCCTCGTACGTGGGGCAGACCACGTGCGACCCGGTCGCCAAGCCGGGCGTCGTCGGGTTCCGCGACCTGGTCAAGGCCGAGTACGGGCGCGGCGACATGGGCATCGTCCGCGCCTGCGACGTCGGCGGCGCCAGCGAGCACAAGGAGGGCCGTGCGCTCGACTACGCGTTCAACGCGGGCGATCCGGCGCAGGTGGCGCAGGCCAACGACCTGCTGAACTGGCTGCTGGCCACCGACCGGTACGGCAACACCCACGCGCTCGCCCGCCGCTTCGGCCTGATGTACGTCATCTGGAACCGTCGGATCTGGAAGGCGTACGAGCCGTCCGCCGGGTGGCAGGCGTACAACGGGGACAACCCGCACACCGACCACATCCACTTCAGCTTCAGCTGGGCGGGGGCGCGCAAGCAGACCACGTGGTGGACGGCGGCCCGCACCATCGCCGCCGAGAGCGTCAACGGCGACCGCTACGACGACCTGCTGGCCGTCGATCCCGACAACGTGCTGCGCCTGTACCCGGGCCGGTCGGACGGCACGTTCGGCGGGTCGAGCGAGATCGGGCCGGGGTGGTCGGCCGCGTACCACCGGATCGGGGTCGGCGACACCAACGCCGACGGCTTCGCCGACATCCTGGCGACCGACACGGCGGGCGCGCTGCACTACTGGCACAACTCGGGCCACGGCACGTTCAGCAAGCTCGCCAACGACGGGGCGGGCTGGAACACGCTGGAGTGGTTCGCGGTGGTGGACGTCAACGGCGACAACCGCGCCGACGTCGTCGGCCGGGACGGTGGGCGGCTGTACTGGTACCCGGGCCGGGGCGCGGGCGGGTTCGCCCAGCGGGTGTTCGTCGGCGAGGGCTGGGCGGCGTTCCCGGAGTTCGGTGGCGGTGACGCGGACGGCGACGGGGACGGCGACCTGTGGGCCACCAACGGCGACGGCGAGCTGTGGTTCTGGGAGGGCAACGGGAACGGGACGTTCGCCGCCGGCCGGAAGGTCGGCTCGGGGTGGGCGGCCTTCGACCCGTTCAACGTGCTGGACGTGGATGGTGACGCCCACGCCGACCTGGTCGCGGTGCGCGCGAGCGACCACGCCCTCTTCTTCTGGCGGGGCGCGGGCGACGGCACGTTCGGCGCGGCCAAGGAAGTCGGCCACGGGTGGGCCGGCTTCCGGCCCGCGACCTACTAGGCCGGGGCGCACGCGCACCAGCCGACCCTGGCGACCAGGACCGCGAGCCCCACCGCGCGCCGGATCGACGAAGCACCGCCCTACGACCGGTCGCCGTGCACGGGTGGAGCGCACCGGCCTGGGCACACCCCGACGACCTCGAACACACCCGACCACTCGAGCGGGCGGCGTTCCTCGGCCCGTTCGACAACCTGATCTGGGACAGACCACGCGTCGCCCGGCTGTTCGACTCACCCGACACGATCACCGGCTTCACCCGTGCCCGCCGCGACATGGCGCACGCCGTCGGCTGCGCCGAGACCACCGTCGCCCCGGACGCCACCGACGACCACACCCGTCGCACAGTGCTCCGCGACCTGGCCCGAACCCCGTCGGCGGCGGTTGCCGGGAACGGGTGAAGCCGGGTTCGGCGACTCTATACCCTGGACGTCGTGACGGATCGGCCCCTGCGTCCCGCAGCCGCCATCAGCCAACGGCGGATGTGGGGTCAGGCCCTCCGGATCGGTGGTTACGCCGCCTTGGGGTTGGGTGCCGCGAGCGGTGCCGCCGGCGGTCAGTACTTCCGCGGGAGCGTGTCCGTGCTGCGCAGTTGGCCCCAGGCCGTGGTGGCCCTGGCGGCGATGGCCGTGCTGCTGGCCGGCGGGCGTTGGGCGGTCCGCCGGGGGGAAGGGCACTTGGCGACCGTGCTCGAAACCCTGCCGCGGACCGGGCCCGTCGTGCTGTTCCTGCGGGCGTTCATCGACGACGAGGGCTTCGCCCGGATGTCGAGCGGCATTCCGGTGGCTCCGTGGGGTCCGGATCCGGTCACGGAGGAAATGCAGATCACCAGGGCGGTCGCGCCGTTCGGGAGGATGGTCGCCCTCGGTGCGCCCTCCGACTCGGTCCCTTACCCGGGTGCGGATCGCCACTACGCGTCCGACCGCGCCTGGCAGGACCAGGTGCTCGCCGCACTCGACCAGGCCGCGCTCGTCCTGCTGGCCTGTGGTTCCGGGCCGGGCTTGCGCTGGGAGGTCGAGCAGGTGGTCGCGCGTGACGAGCCCGAGCGGCTGGTGCTGGTCATCGTGCGCGGGGCCACGCAGTACGAGTCGTTCAGGGCGACCATGCAGGACGCTTTCCCCCGCGGGTTGCCCGACTACGAAGAGGTGGAACCGACGGACAGGGTCGCCGCACGCGCTTTCGTGCGCGCGGTCGTCTGGTTCGACGCCGACTGGACGCCACACCTGGCGCAGCTGTACACCGACAGCAACGCCGACATGGTTGTCCAACACGACCGTTGGGTGGAGACGGCATTCCCCCTGGCGCTGCGTGTTGTGTACGAACGCGCGGGGCTGGCGCTGCCGGGGCTCCCGCGAGGCCCGCGTCCGCGCCCGTGGGCGGTGACCGCCGCAATCACGGCACACGCGCTGACCACGGCGGTCGCCGTCCTGCTGCTCTGCCTGTCCGCCGACACCGTTCCCGGGCTCCTCTGGGCGCTACCGATGGTCGCGCTGCCCGGTGTGCTGCTGTATCGCGTGTGGCGCGGCGGCTACCTGTCCGTGATGATGGTCAGGGGCGTCAGCCTGTTCTTCGGCACCATGACCACCGCGATGTCGTTGATCAACGTCCACATCGTCGCTCTCCTGCTCGGCGTCGGCCTGCTCGCCGGTGGACTGCTGCTGCGCCGCGAGGACGTTCGCGACTGGACCGCGGCACTCGTGCTCCACGGCCCGGCCGGGCAGTCGTGATCCCGATCGCCGCCCTTCGGGAGGAACCGCACCTGTGCCTGGCGCAAGACCAGCCGGACCGCGGGAGGCGATGCGGTGGCCGGGACGGGCGCCGGACTCGGCGAAGCGCGGTCGGCGTGGGTGACAGCAGGCTCCAATGCGCGTCCCGCGAGACTCCGATCGGCGGTGAGGACGCTCCGGTGCGGCGGCGTTCGCGGCGTTCCTCCGGGGTCTGCGCCGGTTCCCGTAGCATGATCGAATGCGGGAAGTGCGGGAGCAGGCGGTCGTGCTGATCACCGGGATCCAGGCGGCCGGGAAGTCGACCGTCGCGCAGATGGTGGCCGAACGGCTGCCGCGTTCGGTGCACCTGCGCGGTGACCTGTTCCGGCGGATGGTGGTCAACGGCAGGGCGGACATGACTCCCGAGCCGTCCGAGGACGCGGTGCGGCAGCTGCGCCTGCGTTACCGGCTGATGGCGACCGCGGCCGACGAGTACTCCCGGGAGGGGTTCACCGTCGTCGCGCAGGACGTCATCCTGGGCGAACACCTCGCCGACGTGGTGCGGATGATCCGGCATCGGCCGCTGCTGGTCGTGGTGCTCGCCCCGGACGCCGAAGCCGTCCTCGCCCGGGAGGCGGCTCGGGCGAAGAACGCCTACGACGAGTGGACCGTCGGCCTGCTCGACCGCGGCCTGCGCCACGACACCCCACGCCTCGGCCTCTGGCTCGACACCTCCGCCCAGACCCCCGAGGAAACCGTGAACGACCTCCTCGACCGCGCGTGGACCGAGGCCCGGGTGCCGTGACCGGGCCCTTCGAGGCCGGACTTCCCAGGCGCGACAGGCACCCCACAGGTCCGGAAGCCTCACCGATCCCGACTTCATGGCGAAGCTCTCCGACCCGACCGGATCCACTACCGCACACGCCGGCGCAAGCGGCACGGTGAAACCCCTCGACCTGCTCGGAAGCTGTGCACCCCGTCCACACCCGGACCCGCTACCCGAGCAAGGACGCATCACGCGGCACCTGGGCGATCATGACAAGATGCCGGCATGCCCGATCCGTTCCTGATGAGCCGCGCTCAAATCTTACCCATGATGCGAACGATGTCCAGGGAAATCTACGAGCAGGTAGGACGAGACCTCTATTCGCAATCTCGGCGGCAACTCGACGCGATATCCGAACCATTGTCGGGCGCTGACGCCGCAGACTACTTGGCCCGTCAGTCGGCACGCGTGAAGGCAGACCTGCTGAAGCAGGCGCAAGCTTTCCCGAGTCACTGGTGGCTACTGCTCCTCAGGTACATCTCACCGGTGATCTTCGGCAGCGGCGGCGGGAACTACTCAAGGTATCGCGGCTGTGCCGAGCGCATGAGTGCGCGGAGCACTCGCCGTCTTGACAGCGGCAACTCCGCAGGACTGTTGGGCGAGCCACAAGTCAAACGCACAATCAGATTCGTCACCACTTCAGCGCTGTACGAGGACCTGCGCACCGCAGCAGGGTGCGTGAGCGCGGGCGCCGCGCTACACCCCGACGGTGAGCAGCGGTACGAACTCGTGCTCGATGAAGGACTCACCGCAGCGTTCCACCGGTTCGACAGGCAGTTGAGGGCAAGCGACCAGGGACTCCTGACGCGCATGGGCGCGAGTTACCTTGAGCCGCTGAACCCTGCGGCAATCGACCTGAACCGAACCCTTGTAGCTTTGTCGGCACTGGAACTCCCCTTCACCCGGGAGACGTTCCGCACGAGCGAACTCGCCGACGTCTTGCAGTTCGCACCCGTAATGGTCGTCCTCAATGAGAGCGTCATGCGACTGCCCTGGGCCGACCTACCCCATGAACTGGGCCGGCAGGCACGGGTACTGGCGGCGGTGATGCGTCTCGCGTTCGTGGACATCGGCGAACGTCCGACCTTGTGGGAAAGGTTGCACCAGACCGGTTTGATCAACCGACCACGAGAGGAGTGGGAAGCATATGCAGACGGGTTGCACAAGGAGGCGAACGATTGGGGTGACGCCGTGTTCCCCGGCGCCGCACGGGCGAGCAAGACCGATGTCGTGACGATGGTCACCGAAATATCCGGAGGACGATCGGGTCGCTATTACGGGCCAGCGATTCGAGTAGGACACGATTTCTTCAGCATCGACCTGCTGACCACCTGGCTACGTCTCGAATCCACGATCGCCGCGTGCACCGCAGGCGGCGGGGTCGCGCCCAACCTGCGGGCGAAGATGTGGGAGGAGGCCGTTCAGCGTGCGATCGACGGCACGCGCTGGAGGCCTGGTCCGCCGCTGGCCGCTGCGGTGTCACGCCCACTCAAGCTGAACGGCAGAGTGTTCAGCGATCTCGACGCCGCCGGCGCACACCACGGCAACCTGCTGATCGTCAGCTGCAAGAGCTGGCAGATGACCGAAAGGTACGACAACCTCGACTATTCCACCCGCCGCAACCGCGCCGCCGACACCATCAAGGCAGCGAAGAAGCTCCATGCCGACATCGAGAAAATCTCGACCTTCGCCAACCGCCTGGTCGCACCGCACAGCTTGACCGGAGTTCAGGGCGTGGTGTGCACATCCATGCCGATACTGCTCACCCCCGACGAACTCGACGAACTCGACTCGGTTGCACCGGGAATCGACGTCCTCACCCTTCCCGAACTCAAGGCCCGTCTCGACGAGACGGAGCCGAAGCAGTTCGATCCGCACGCATGGAGCCAGTACCTGGCGCATTCCTACCGACACAACCCCCACTTGAGGAACAATCCGATTCCATCGTCGTAGGCTCGGTCGAACACTCCCCCGTGCAATCACTGCGACGCCAGTGCGAGTACCGCGGACGCAGCGCGTTGGGCTGAGGGTGAAGTCGTGCCGACACCGCCACCAGAACTCCCGTTCGGGGAACGGTGTCGGTGCTGCTCGTGCACGGCGCCGGGGGTCAGGGCAAGACGCGGTCAGCCGACGCGACCTCCCGCTATCGGGCGTGGGCCGAGGTCCTGCCGGGCGTCCGACCGGCGGAAGCGGGCAGACCTCGTGATGGTCTGCCGTGGGCACGGCGCGGGTGCGACGAGATGACCACGTCGTCGCGAAATGATCCACACCTGATCCAGCCGGCCCTGGCCCTGAACATGCTCGAACTCCGGGCGGAACTCCTGGAGGCGTGGCGACGCCGGTGACCGCGGTGCGGAGCGCGGCCGTGCGGCACCACCGGCTCGTCTTCGGCGGAGCCGCCTCCAGCCGGCCGTGTCCGGTGCGCGCGGTCGTGCCGCACGGCTGGACGTGACCTGCTCGGCCGGCTGGACGGCGGCGGGGGCGTCACCCCTTCTTCGGCAGCACGACGGTGGCCGGTGCGATCACCGTGTTGTCGGTGGGCGCGGCGTCGCGCACGCCCGTCGGCTCGGCGACCGCCTTGAAGACCACGTTGCCCTCGGCCAGGTCCGCGGCGGTGAAGGTGTAGTCGAACGCGAACCGCACCATCCGGCCCGGGCGCGCGGGCACCGGCTTGGTCACCGTGCCGATCGCCTGGTAGCCCGCCGAGCCGCCCCGGTAGAGGGTGACCGCGACGGTTTCGTCGTACCGGGTGTTGGCCACCTCCACCTCCAGCGTCCTGGTCGCCCCGACCCTGGCCGAGGTGGGCGCGGCGAAGCCGGTGACGGCCACGTCGTGCGTGCGCACGGTGACGGTCGACTTGGTCGTGGCGGTGCGCCCGCCCCACCCTTCGACCGTCAGCCGGGCGGTGTAGTCGCCGTCGGCGGCGTACCGGTGGTAGGCGTAGCCCGCGGTCGGCCTCACCAGGACCGTGCCGTCGCCGAAGTCCAGTTCCACGATGCTCGTCCCGCCACCTTCCGGGTCGTGCGAGCGGTTGCCGAAGTAGACGTCCTCGTGGATCGACGCCGGCGCCGGCGAGACGGTCAGGCCGGGCTCCAGGTCCCTCGCCCGGCTCAGGCCGAAGGACACGTCGTCGGCCCCCGCGTCCGCCGCGTTGACCTGGATCTGGAGCGTGCGGCCCGCTTCGGCGCGGAACAGCGTCCGGTAGGAGGAGGCGCAGGCCACCTCGGTCAGGTCGGCCAGGGAGGTGCCCGTGTAGACCGCGGCCACGGTGAGGTGCCGGTAGGCCCACGAGTCGGCGTCGAGCACGATCGTCTCCGTCACCGCGGGGGTGTAGGTGTACCAGACCGACGGCGAACCGGGGTTGTGGTCGCAGCTGCCGACCGGCTCCCTCGCCTCGACCGTGGCCGTCGCCAGCGGGAACCGGTCGAAGACCGGCAGGGCGTCGATGGCCTTGCGATCCGCGAAGTGGTCGTTGGGGGTCGGGGGCATCGCCTCCGCCGTCACCCGGACGACGCCCATCCACGACACGGACCGCACGAGCAGGTGGTAGGTGACGCCGGCGCGGGCGTCCAGCCTGGTCCGGGTGCCGCCGCCCGACTCGCACGTGCCGGGCTCCAGCCGCAACGCCCCGCGCGAGCCGGTGAAGATCGCGCTCTCCACCCAGGAGTCGCCGAAGTCGACGGCCAGCGTGACGTCCTCGGTCGGGGTGAACGAGTACCAGACGGTCGCGGTCTCCAGGTGGTAGCAGGGGTTCGGGTCGTCCGGCGCCCCGGTCGCCTCCCCGAGGTTCACCTCGTCCGCGAACGGCAGCGCGGTGATCGCCACGGCCTGGTCGAAGTCGTCGTTCGCCGGCGGCGCGGCGTGCGCCACGCCCGGCAGCAGCGCGGCCAGCGCGATCGCGGCGACGACCACCGCGACCGACCGCCCGCGTCCCGGGTTGCGGCGCATGTCCTGGTCCCCCTCGGTGTCGTGGCTCATCGGACGGACTCGCCGGCGCCGGGCAGCACGGTCGTCGCCGGCGCGACGGCCTCGTTGTCGATCGTCCGCGCGTCGCGGACGCCGCTGGGCAGCGTCACCACGGCCCGGAAGGTGACCCTCCCGACCGCGGCGTCGTCGGGCGTGAACGTGTAGTTGAACGGGAACGCCACCGTGCGGTCGGGGCGCGCGGGCACGTACTGGGTGGCGCGGGCCACCTCGGCGAAGCCGCCGGGGCCGCCGCGGTAGAGCGTGACGGTGGCCTGCTCGGGCGCCCTCGTGTTGCCGACCGTGACCTCGATCGACTTCGTCTGCCCCGTCCGGCCCCTGGTGGGCGCGGTGAACGAGGCGATCCGCACGTCGTGCGTGCGCACCGGGACGGTCCGGGTCATGGTGGCCGTGCGGCCGTCCCGGGAGGTGACGGTCATCCGGACGACGTAGTCCCCGTCGGCGGCGAACCGGTGCTCCACCTGGCGGCCGGCGGCCGTGGTCCCGTCGCCGAAGTCCCACTCGGTGCGGGTGATCGGCTCGCCCGCGCCGTCGTAGCTCTGGTCGGTGAAGGTGACGGTGTCCAGCACCGACGGGTCGGCGCTGGACTGGCCGAAGTAGGTGTTCAGCGGCGGCGCCACGGCCAGGGCCAGCGTGGTGGGGCCCGGCCTGGCGAACGCGTTGCTCACCTGGATGTGGTAGGTCGACCCGGCCGTGACCGCCAGGGCCCGGCGGTCGTAGCGCTCGCACAGCACCTCGGTCAACGCGCCGAGGGAGTCCCCGGTGTAGACCGCGAACGCGGTGCCGTCGTCGTAACTGGTGCGGTCGATGGTGATCGACTCGGTGCGCGGCGCGGTGAACCTGAACCACGCCGTCGTCGCCGGGTTCGTCTCGCAACCGGGTCGGGGCTCCCCCGGCTCCACGGTGGCCGCGCCGAGCCGGGTCTCGGCGGTGGCGGGCACGGCCGAGATCGGGGTGGCGTCGGCGAAATCGTCGTTGGCGGGCGGCGCCACCGCGTCGACGGTGAGCCGGAGCGGGTCGCGCCACAGGTCCACGACCACCATGACGTGGTAGGTCGTGCCCTCCGCGGCCTCGACGCGGATCGGATCGCTGTAGCTGCTCGCGCAGGTGGTGCCCGGCACCCGCGCCAGCGCGCCCCGCGTGCCGGTGAAGACCGCGACGTGCCCGTAGCCGCTCTCGGCGAGGTCGATCTCCAGCACCGCGTCGGAGGTCGCGGTGTAGTCGAACCACACCGAGCCCTCGTCGGACGTGGAGCACACCGGGTCGTCGGCGGCGGAGGTGGCCTCGTCGAGGGCGAGGTCCGCGGCGAACGGCAGGGCGGTGATCGCGACGGCCTGGTCGAAGTCGTCGTTCGCCGGCGGCGCCGCGTGCGCCACCCCCGGCGCCGCCACGACGACCGCCACCACGAGCGCGATCAGCGTCGTTGATCGGGTTCCTCTTCTCGAGGACGAGTGCATGCGCTTCCCCCTGGACCGGGCGCCCGCCCTCACGGCGGACGCCTCCGCAGGGGTTATCGGTCTTGATCGGCCGAGTGTGACCGGGTCGACCGCGTCAACGCCCCGTGCCCCGGCGGCATCGACACCCCGGTGGTCGCCGACATGGTCCCGGGTGGTGCCCCCGGTCGGGTGGGAACTCGACCGGGGGCACGCCGCCGAAAGGCCCCGACCCGACCGCATGATCCGGGCCCCGGCCGGCTCCTAGATCACGCGGTGCCGTACCCGCCACACCACCACACCGATCAGGACCGCCGCGACGCCGACGAACAGGGCCGTCTCGACGAGCTGGAACGGCCAGAACCGGTCGGCCGGGTGGTAGACCCCGAACTGCTGGACGCCCCGCCCGTGCAGGAACTGGTTGAGGTTCGTGCCGGCCCGGTCGGCGGCGGCCTCCAGCTCGAAGTACTCCGCCGAGCCCAGCCTCCGCCCCGTGGCGTCCGCGTAGCCCCGTTCGATCACCCAGTCGGTGACGCCGGTCCGGCGGCCCATCAGGTCCTCCGAGCCGCCGACCGGAACCGGCGCCACGGTGGTGAGCGGTGTGGCGTAGGCGGGACGGGCCAGCAGCGCCACCGACATCCGGGCGGCGAGGAACGCCCCGAACGCGACGCCGAACGCGGGCAGGCTGCGCCGCAGGATCGCCCCGGCGGCGACGCCAACGCCGAACGCGAACAGCGCGTACGCCACCGGGACGAGTCCCTCCAGGTCGAAGGCGTCGTACTGAAACCGCCCTTCCCACGCGTCGAACGGCTGCCGGAACCAGGTGAGCACCGCGGTGAACATCCCGGTGAGGACGACCGTGACGCCGGCCAGCGCCGCGAGCTTGGCCGCCAGCCAGCGCATCCGCGGCACGGCCTGCGTCCACGCGAGCTGCCAGGTGCCGTCCTCCAGTTCCCGCGCGAGCAGCGGCGCGCCGAGGAACGCGCCGATGACGAGGGGGACCAGGTAGAAGGCCGCCAAAAGGTTCTCGACGAACCCGTACTCCTCGTCGAGCCGGCGGAAGGAAGCCGCGCAGGTCTCGTTGAGCCCGGCGTCGCCCGCACACGCGGCGGGACCGCCGGGGAACAGGTCGTGGGCCTGCGCGCCGAGCACGAGCAGGGCGACGCCGAAGACGCCGATGAGCAGACCCACCACGCAGACCTCGGTCCGGTGCTGGCGCCAGATCAACCACGTCATGCCGCACCCACCGAGGTGATCGCGGTGTCCGATCCGGCCGGCCGGCGCAGGTAGGCCAGCACCAGCTCCTCCAGCGCGACGGGCCGGGCCTGCCACCCGGGCGCGGCCGGGATCGCGCCGTCGCGCACCAGCAGGGTCGTGTGCCGGTCGCTGTGGACGGCCTCCACGACGGGGCCGGCCCGGTCGAGGTCGGTGGCCGTGCGCGGACCGACGAGCAGCCGGTGCTCGGCGAGGAGGGTGTCGATGTCACCGGCGAGCGTGACGCGGCCCTGGTTGAGCACCACCAGGTGGTCGCAGACGCGTTCCAGCTCGTGCACGACGTGGGAGGAAAACAGGACGGTCACGCCGCCCTCGGCCACCGCGCCCATGAGGACCTGCAGGAACTCGTGCCGGGCCAACGGGTCGAGGCTGGCCACCGGCTCGTCCAGGACGAGCAGGTCCGGCCGCTTCGCCAGGGCCAGGGCCAGGGCGACCTGGGCCTGCTGGCCGCCGGAGAGCGTGCCGGCCCGGCGGTCGAGCGGGATGCCGAGCTTCGTCAGCCGGCGCTCCGCGAGCCCCTGGTCGAACCGCAGGTTGCAGGCCCGGCCGAAGCGCAGCATCTCCGCGACGGTGAAGCGCTTGTACAGCGGGTGGTCCTGGGCCAGGAACCCGATCCGGGACAGGGTGTGCGGGGTGCTCGCGGTGACGTCGTGGCCGAGCACCTCCACCGTGCCGGTGCTCGGCGCCAGCAACCCGACGACCAGGCGCAGCAGCGTGGTCTTGCCCGCGCCGTTCGGCCCGACCAGGGCGATCACGCCGCCCGCCGGCAGGTCCAGGGTGCAGTCGCGCAACGCCCAGCCCTTCCGGTACCGCTTGCCCACGCCGTCGGTGCGCAGCGCGAACCCGGTCGCCGTCACGCCACGCCCTCGTTCCTCGTGTCCTGGTGGACGGAAGTGAACAGCGCGGTGACGGCCTGCTCGTCGAGGCCGGCCGCGTAGGCGCGGCGCAGCCAGGTCGCCAGGCCGCGGCGCAGGGACGTGTACGTCGACGCCGGTATCGCGGCCGACTGCTGTTCGTTGACGAAGGTCCCCTGGCCGGGCCGGCCGGTGACCAGGCCCTCCTGTTCCATCTGCCGGTACGCCTTGGCGACGGTGTTCGGATTGATCGCCAGGTCCTCGACCACCTCGCGGATGAGCGGGAGGCGGTCACCGGGTTGGAGGAAGCCCAGCAGCACCGCCTGGCGTACCTGCTGGACGAGTTGCAGGTACGGCGGCACGCCGGAGTGGCTGTCGAGCCGGAATGCGAACACGGTTGCTCCTTACTGCTTTCCTAGTAACATAGTAAAGCAGTGAGGAGCCGGTCAAGAACGCCCACACGACCGCGCGCCGGAACCGGACCCACCTGCCCCGACCGCGCGGGAACCGTGCGGTCGGGGCGCGGCGATGACGACGGACCGGCGGTGCGGCACACCGACGGGACGCTCGGGCTCACCGCGCCCCGGGACCTCTACGCGTTCCTGCGCTGCCACTGCTGGTTGGCGCCACCACCGCAGGTCCACTGCACGAGCCTCGCGCCGTCGCTGGTCCCGGCGTTGAGCACGTCCAGGCACTTGCCGCTGTGCTGGGCGATCAGCCGCACGTACCCGCCGCCGGCGTCCTCGGACCGCCACCGCTGGTTCGCGCCGGATCCACACGTCCACTGGACCACGCGGACACCGTCACCGGTGGCCGCGTCGCCGCCGTACACGTCCAGGCACTTCCCGCTGCCCACGTTGACCACGTTGTAGTAGCCGCCACCCACCTCGCGGAACCGCCAGCGCTGGTTGGCCTGGCCGTTGGCGCCCCACTGCACCACGTCCGCGCCGTCGGCCGTCGAGGCGTTGAACACGTCGGCGAGCTTGCCGCTGTGCCGCGCGGTCAGCGTCTGGTCGGTCGGCGTCGGCGTGGTGCCCTGCGGGGTGAGCCGGTACAGCCCGGAACCGTGCGAGGGCAGCGGGCGGGACAGGCTGCCGCTGACCGTGCCGAGGCTCGCGCCCGACCACAGGTCGGTGACCGTCGCGGAACTCATCCCGAGGTCCGCGAGCGGCACCGAGACGTTCGCCGTGCCGCCACCCCGGTTGAACAGCGCGACGTACTTGTCGGCGCCGCTGGGCGCGTCGGCGGTCCACACCGTGCCCGTGCCGCTGTAGAGCTGCCGGTTGTTCCGGCTGTGCTGGTCCACGGCCAGCACGGCGGCGTTGTTCATCAGCGCCAGCTCCGACGCCCGGTTCTGCGTCAGGTCACCGCCCCACATCATCGGCGACCGGGTGATCGACCACAGGGTCATCAGCGTGCGCTGCTCGTCGGCGGTCAGGTTGGAGTAGCGCGGCGACCCGACCGGCCCCTGCTGGGACAGCCGCCCGATCGGGATCATGTCCGGGTCCGGCCACGCGCCCACCGCGCGGTGGGGCGTCCACGCGTGCAGCCGCTCGAACAGGGCGTCCAACGCCGCCCAGTTGTCCCACAGGTCGTTCACGACCCGCCACATGTGCGCGTTGGCCGCCACGTGCGAGCCGTTGGCGGTCGACGTCGGTCCGGGCGACAGGCTGAGCACCATCGGCCGACCGCTGCGCTGGATCGCCAGCCGGTAGCCCTCGATCTCGGCCTGCCGGTAGGTGGGCGCGGCGATGTCGTCCACCTTGACGTAGTCCACGCCCCACGAGGCCAGCAGCCTGAACTGGGCGTCCAGGTACGCCTGGGCGCACGGGTTGGCCATGTCCAGGCCCCAGTTCAGGTTCAGCCACGCCGCGGTCGTGGTGTTGTCGATCTCGTTCGCCCGGCAGTTCGTGCCGGGCACCGGGAGGTTGTCCGCCACCACCTGGCGCGGGATGCCCCGCATCAGGTGCACGCCGAACTTCAGCCCGGCGGTGTGGACGTAGTCGGCCAGCGGCTTGAACCCGTTCGTGCCCGCGGCGGAGGGGAACCGGGTGGTGTCGGGCAGCAGCAGGCCGTTGGCGTCGGTGCGCAGCCGGGGCTGGAAGTCGGCGCTCTGGTTCGGGCTGCCCGTGCCCCGGCCGGGGTAGTACCAGGCCCAGTCGATGACGATGTACTGCCAGCCGTGCTGCCTGAGGTTGTCCCGCATGTAGTCGGCGTTGGCCTTGACCTGCGCCTCGGTCACGTTCCAGTTGAACGAGTCGTAGCTGTTCCACCCCAGCGGCGGGGTCGAGGCGACCCCGTTGTCCCAGGCCACGGCGGGACTCCCCGTTCCCGGGACGAGGGTGGTGGCCGCCACCGTCAGCGCGGCCGACACCGCCCCCGCCCACCGCGCCCGTCGTGATCGAATGTGTCGCACCCGTGCTCTCCCGTCCTCGTCGATCGGCCGTGCGGCGGCGGGATGTTCACGCTCACATTCTCGGATCGAGCCGTCGCCGGCGGTACCGACAGGAGATGTGATCGTTCACATCGTTCGGCCGAACCTCGCTCCGCCGCCGTCACGGAGGGACGGCGGGTCGGCTCGCACGCCGGGTGGCTCGCGGATCGGTCGAGAGCGGGTGCGGGGAACCTCACGGCGGCGGCCCGCGCCCGGAGGTTCGCGTCAGGCGCGCTACCGGAGTGCGTCCGCGCCGGTGATCCCGTACGGCCGCGGTGCGGTGCCGCGCCGGCGGACGGGGACCTGCGACGTGACCGCCGGACCGGGCCACGCGGCGGCAAGCCCGCCCGGCGGTGGGCGTCGCCCGCTCCCCTGCCGGGCCGCTCGGCGCGCCGCCCACGGTGAGCAGGTCCTGGTCGGCGGGCCGTGCAAACGACAGCCGCCCCACCGTGCCGGGCATCGCTACCGTGCTGTTCAGCGGTTCCCCGGGGGCCGGCTCACCTCGTCCAAGGCTCGGCGCGCGTAGGCCCGCACGTCGGCGTCGTTGTCCGTCGCCGCCGCGGCGAGCCCGGAGCGCACGGCGGGCAGCTCGACCCACTCGGCCAGGGCACGCACCGCCGCCTTGCGCACGTCGCTGTCCCCGTCGGCCAGCAGGGGCAGCACGGCGTCCGGCTCGTCCAGCGCCCAGGCCGCGCCCACGCGGACCTGCCAGGCCGGATCGGTCGCCGCCGCCCGGGCCGCCGGCTGGAGCGCGGCGGGCCGGCCGATCCGCCCCGCCGCCTCCAGCGCCGCCGCACGCACCAACGGGTCCGGGTCGGCGGCGAGCACGCCCAACGTCGCCGCCGCGGCCGGATCACCCAGGCTGCCCAGCCCCTTGGCCACCTCCACCCGCAGCTCGCGCCGGGGATCGCCGGCCAGCGACTCGACCAGCCGCAGCTCCCGCAGGGACACCAGGCCGCGCAACGCCGCCGAGCGCACCTCGGGGTCGGCGTCGGACGACGCCGCCGCGTACACCTCGGCGGTGCCGAGCTTGAGCGCCCACAACACCTCCAGGGCCACCGACCGCGCCGGCGACCCCTCCAACGCCCGCCGCAACGCGTCGCCACGCGGCACGACCTCGACCAACTCCCGCAACCCGGCCGCGGCCGCCGCGCGGACCGCCTCCTCCTCGTCGGACATGGCCCGCACCAGGGCGAACTCGAACCCCTCCGGCACGACCTCGGTCAACGCCGCCACCGCGGCCCGCCGCACCGCCGGGTCCGGGTCGACCAGGTACTCCTCGAACCGCGCCAACCCCGGCTGCTCCTCGGTCAGCGCCACCAGCTCCAGCACCCGGCCGGACGCCGCCACCCCGCCGCCCGCCCGGGCGCTCGTGACGGAGGCCGCGCGCACCGACAGCGTCCCCAGCTCCTCGACCTCGCCCGCCCGGTGCTCCAGCCCGTCCACCGGCACCAGGTACGGGTGCACCGGCCGCTTCACGAACTCCATCTCCCCCGCCTCGTTCTTGCGCAGGTTGAGGTGGTGGAACCACTTCTCGTCGTCGCGGTCGGGCGTGTCGAGCCGGTCGTGGTAGAGACCCCACCGGCTCTCCGTGCGCATCAGGGAGGACGCGGCGGCCATCTCCGCGCAGTCGCGGATGAACGTCACCTCCGCGCACCGCATCAGCTCGTGCGGCGTCGTCCCGCCCATCGCCGCGATCTCGCCCTCCATGCGCGCGAACGCCTCCCGCGCGATCTCCAGCCTGGCCTCGGTCTTCGGCGGCGCCACGTAGTCGTTGACGAACCGCCGCAGCTTGTACTCGACCTGGTGCTGCGGCGGGCCGTCGGGGTTGCGCAACGGCCGGTAGACCAGCTCGTGGGCGGCGGCGACCTGGTCCTCGGGCAGGGGCCCCGGCGGCACGCCGTGCGACGCCGCGTGCGCGCCCGCGAGGTCGCCGAACACGAACGCGCCGATCATGTAGTTGTGCGGCACGCAGGCCAGGTCGCCCGCCGCGTACAGGCCGGGCACGGTCGTGGCGCCGTGCTCGTCGACCCACACGCCGGACGCCGAGTGCCCGCCGCACAGCCCGATCTCCGAGATGTGCATCTCGATGTCGTGCGTGCGGTAGTCGTGCCCGCGGTTCGCGTGGAACGTGCCGCGCGTGGGCCGCTCGGTGGTGTGCAGGATGCCCTCCAGCGCCGAGATCGACTCCTCCGGCAGGTGCGTGACCTTGAGGTAGACCGGCCCGCGCGGCGAGGCGATCTCCCGCGCCACCTCGGCCATCATCTGCCCGGACCAGTAGTCGCAGTCCACGAACCGCTCGCCGAGCCGGTTGACCTGGTAGGCGCCGAACGGGTTGCCGACGTACGCGCACGCCGGGCCGTTGTAGTCCTTGATCAGCGGGTTGACCTGGAAGCACTCGATGCCGGACAGCTCCGCGCCCGCGTGGTAGGCCATCGAGTGGCCGTCGCCCGCGTTGGTGGGGTTCTCGTAGGTGCCGTAGAGGTAGCCGCTGGCGGGCAGGCCGAGCCGCCCCGCCGCGCCGGTGGCGAGGACGACCGCGCCGGCCGAGACGGTGACGAACTCCCCGGTGCGGGTGTTGAACCCGGCCACGCCGACCGCGCGGCCGTCCGACACCAGGACCCGGACCGGCATCACGCGGTTCTCGATGCGGATGCGTTCCCGCATCCGGCGTTCGCGCATCACCCGGTACAGCACCTTCTTGACGTCCTTGCCCTCCGGCATGGGCAGCACGTAGCTGCCCGAGCGGTGGACCTGGCGCACGTGGTAGTCGCCGTAGGAGTCCTTCTCGAACTTCACCCCGTACCGCTCCAGCCGTTGCACCATGGCGAAGCCGCGGGTGGCGGTCTGCATGACCGTGCGCTGGTCGACGATGCCGTCGTTGGCCTTGGTGATCTCGGCGACGTAGTCCTCCGGGGTGGCCTTGCCGGGGATGACGGCGTTGTTGACGCCGTCCATGCCCATCGCCAGCGCGCCGGAGTGCCGCACGTGCGCCTTCTCCAGCAGCAGCACGTCCTTGCCGTGCTCGGCGGCGGTGATGGCGGCCATGGAGCCCGCGGTGCCGCCGCCGACCACGAGCACGTCGCACGACAGGTGCGTGCGCTCGCGGAGGTCCGGGATCTCCATCACGACCTCACCGCCGCCAGGATCGCCTCGCGCCGCACGTCGACCTCGCCCGTGCCGAGCACCACGACCCGGTCCCCCAGCCGCACGGCCTCGTCCACGTCGTGCGTGACGAACACCGTGGTCGCGCCCGCTTCGCGCAACACCTCCACCACCAACTCCTGCATGTCGGCCCTGGTCTGCGCGTCCAGGGCGGCGAACGGCTCGTCCATCAGCACCACCTTCGGTCGTTGGGCCAGCGTGCGGGCCAGCTGCACGCGCTGCCGCATCCCGCCCGACAGCTCGCGCGGCAGGTGCCGCTCGAAGCCCGCCAGGCCGACGCGGTCCAGCCAGCGCCTGGCCGCGGCCCGCCGCCGCGCCCGGTCCACCCCTTGCAGGGCGAGGGGCAGCTCGACGTTGCGCTGCGCCGTGCGCCAGGGCAGCAACCCGTCCTCCTGGAACACCATCGCCCGGTCCCGGGACGTGCCGCGCACCACCTGCCCGTCCACGACCACCCGGCCCGCCGCGGCCGGGACCAGGCCCGCGACCGCGCGCAGCAACGTCGACTTGCCGCAGCCCGACGGCCCGGCCACGACCAGCAGCTCGCCGGTGCGCACGGCGAGGTCGAAGTCCCTCAGCACGACCGCGTCGCCGAAGCGCACGGTCAGCCCCTCCACCAGGACGCTCACGCCGTCGCCTCCCGCGGCAGCCACCGGGTGGCGCGGCGGCCCGCCAGCTCCACCGCGGCGGACGTCACCCAGCCGAGCAGGCCGATCGTGACCATGCCGACGATGACGCCGGGGTAGTCCACGATCGTGTATGCCTGCCAGGTGCGGTAGCCGACGCCGTACCGGCCGGAGATCATCTCGGCGGAGATGACGCAGATCCACGACACGCCCATGCCGACCGACAGGCCGCCGAACACGCCGGGCAGGGTGCCCGGCAGCACGACGTTGAGCAGGACGTGCCGCCGGTCGCCGCCCATCGTGCGGACGGCGTCCTCCCACATGGTCGGCAGCGCCCGCACCGCGTGCCGCGTGCTCACCAGGATCGGGAAGAACGCGGCCACGAAGGTGATGAAGACGATGCCCTGCTCGTCGGTGGGGAACAGCAGGATCGCGATGGGCACCAGCGCGATCGCGGGGATCGGCCGCACCACCTCCAGCAACGGCTGCAACACGTCGCCGAGCACCTTCGACCGCGCCACCACGATCCCGAGCGTGGTGCCCAGCGCGGCGGCGAGCAGGAACCCGGCGGCGATGCGGCCCAGGCTCGCGGTGAGGTCGGTGTAGAACTCGGCGGCGCCGGCCTGCTCGACCAGCCGCTCCGCCACCTCCACGACGGTCGGCAGCCGGTCGAACCGCAGCCACGCGGTCGTCCCGGTCGCGGTCAGCACCTGCCACAGCAGCAGCCCGGCGGCCAACGAGCCGATCCGCAACGCCCACCGCCCGCTCACGGCGTGCCCGCCGCGGCGAGGGCCTGCGCGTAGTCCAGCGCGCCGGGGCCGGCGGCGGCCTTCGTCGTGTACGGCCGCAGGGTGCCGTCGTCCGCGCGGACCCAGTGCGCGTGGTCGGCGAACCACCGGGTGCCGGTCCCCGCGTCGGGCACGTAGGCCACGCGGACCTTCTTGCCGCTCTGGTTGATCAGCTTGAGCAGGCAGGTCGGGGTGGCGGCCGGGTGGGTGGTCTCCTCGCCCTCGAACCACACCTCGCTCGCGGTCGCCGGGTCGGTCACCTCCACGCCGCACGCGGTGTCCGTGCCGGTGATCCGCGCCGGGTTGGCGGTGTCGGCGGCGCCCTCCCCGACCGCGGCCCGGAGCGGGCCGTCGTCGATGAACCGGTCGACGTCGAGCTCCTCGATGTCGCCGATCGACTTCAGCAGCGGCACGTCCTGCTTCAACGCGTCGCGCAGCAGCGGCTTGAGGCCCAGGTCGAACGTGGCGATGCCGTTGGGCCCGTTGTAGAGGTACACGACCTCGACCGGCAGGCCGGTCGCCTTCGCCACGACCTGCGCCGCGGCCAGCGGGTCCGCGTGCAGGTCGCGGGTGGAGTCGGCCTGGGCGCGCAGGAACTCCGCGAGCACCTCGGGCTGCTCGCGCGCGAACCGGTTGCGCACCACGACGCCGTGCAACGTCGGCAGGTCGAGCGCCGCGCCGTCGTAGAGCAGCTTGGCCTGCTTCGCGAACACCAGTTGGCCCGGCCAGGCGACGAACTGGGACAGCGCGGCGACGTTGCCCGCCTGCAACGCGGACGCGCCGACGGAGGGTTGCTGGTTCTCGACGGTCACCTCGATGTCGCCCAGCGCGCGCACGAGCGTGCCGTGCCCGGCGGAGCCGACGCTCGCCGACACCCGCTGCCCGGCGAGGTCCCGCAGGGTGGTCGCGGTGGAGTCCGGCGGGACGACGACCATGTTCAGCGCGCCGCGGGCGTTGTAGCCGGTGACCGACACCATGCGGGTGCCGTCGTCGCCGAACTGCTGCGCGCGGGATCCGTTGATGAGCAACGGGAAGTCGCCCATGGAGCCGATGTCGATCTTCCCGGCCAGCATCTGCGCGGTGATGGGCGCGCCGGTGTCGTAGTCCTGCCAGGTGACCTCGTACCTCTTGCCGGTGCGCGCGCCGAGGTCGGCGAGCCTGCGCTCGAAGTGGCCCTGCTCGCGCAGGAGGGTGCCCGCCGTGACGGTGTTGATGGTCTTGGACTGGTAGCCGACCACGACCGGCACCACGTCCGCGGACGCCGCGCCGGCGGCGCAGGAGGACACCGCCGCGGCCACGAACGCGACGCCGAGGATTCGCCTGAACATCGTTCTTCCTTTCGCCCGCAACGGTGTCAGCGCAGCAGGTAGGGCATGTTGACCTGGACGGCGCCCGTGGGGCAGCGCGCGGCGCACGGCCCGCAGTACCAGCACTCGTCGACGTGCATGAACGCCTTGCCGGTGTCGGGGTTGATCGCGAGCGAGTCCAGCGGGCAGATGTCCACGCACAGCCGGCAGCCCTCGATGCACAGCGACTGGTCGATGGTCACCGGCACGTCGGCGCGGTTGTTCACCAGAGCCACAGCGGTTCTCCTGGAAATGGGCGTGACGGGACGGCTCCGCCCGGGGTGGGCGCAGCTCGGGTTTCGGCGCGGGGTCAGCGACAGATGGCGCTGGCCTGGCGGCGCAGGTCGACGTGCAGCCGGAACCGCGGTGCGACGTTCACCGCGCCTCCCGCGGGCCGCGCACCAGTTCGGCGCGCATGGTGAGCCGGTCGCCGCGCATCCTGATGTACTCCAGGTCGACCGGGCGGCCGTCGGCGAAGTGGCTCAGGCGTTCCACGACCAACAGCGCCGCGCCCTGCGGCACCTCCAGCACCGCGGACGCGTGCAGGTCGGCGTTGACGGCCTCCAGCGTCACCGCGGCGGCGCCGAGGCGTCGGCCGCTGGTGCGCTCGATGAGGGAGAAGATGTCGCGGTTCTCCAGGTCCTGCTCCAGCAGCGGCTCGCCGACGTCGCGCGGGAGGTAGGTGAGGTCGAGCGAGAGCGGCAACCCGTTGAGCCGTCGCAACCGTTCGATGTAGACGACCTGCTCCCCCTCGGCGAGGCGCAGCCGCTGCGCCACCGGGCCGGGCGGTCGGATCAGGCCGGCGGCCCGCACGTCGTTGCCGACCTCGCCGTGCTCGCGCAGGGTCTCGGCCAGTCCCATGAGGTGGTTGAGGCCGTGCGCGTACTTCTCCGCCACCACGACCGTGCCGACGCCCGGCACGCGTTCGATGAGCCCTTCCTCGCGCAGCAGGTCGAGCGCTTCGCGGATGCCGTTGCGGGAGGCGCAGAACTCGGCGGCGAGGAAGCGCTCGTCGGGCAGCACGCCGTCGGGGAACGCGCGCTGGACGACGAGTTGGCGGATGACGTCGGCGGCCTGCCGCGCCCGGTCGGCGCGCAGGCGTCGCTCGGACGGGGCCGGTCGCGGGCTGCTCACGCGGCACAGTCTGCGGTCTGCCGCCGAGGTGTCGGGTAACGACCCGATTACGCCACCTGGAACGGGCTGTTTCCTGCGAGAACGGCGCCGTTCCGCCACCTGCGGCGCGGTCCACCATGTGGACAGTGGGTCCCGCACGTGGTTTCACCCGGCCGGCCGACCGCTTTCACCGCCGCCGCAAGAGATCCGTCGGTGTGCGCAATGATCGCACACCGACACTTGGACCGCCAGTGCCGCCGGGCTCCCGCGCCCACCGCACGGGCCGGCAGCCGTCGCGGTGCGACCCGGCCGGCCCGATCAGCACGTTCGACGCCGGGCGGTCACGGGTTGCCCCCGCCGGACACCAGTCGCCCGACGATGTCCTTGAGCGCCTTCGCGTCGCGCGGGTCGAGGCGGTCCACCAGGTGACGACGGGTCGCGGCGTCCAGGGCGGGCACCGACGCGTCGACCGTGCGCCGGCCCGTCGGCCGCAGGGTGACCTCGACCCCGTTCGCGACCTTGTCCCGTGCCACGTAGTCGCGTTTCTCCATCCTGGTCAGGAGGTGCGAGAGCCGGGTCCGGTCCCAGCCGAGGGCTGCGGCGAGGGCGTTCTGGCGCAGGACGCCGCCCGATTCGTGCAGGCACACCAACACGCTCAGCTCCGCCTCGGACAGGCCGGACGCCGCGGTCACGTCGGCGACGACCGCGGCGCGGACCGTCTCGTACGCGCGCTTCCACACCAGCCACAGCTCGGTCGACTCCGCCGGACCAGGTGTTGACATGTCAACACCTCCCTTCTACGGTTCGACCCTACAAGGCAGCTCACACGTGAGGACTTCCCCGATGCCCGACACCCGAAGGCACTGCGCCGGCTTCCGCGCCGTGGCACTCCTCCCGCTCGTGCTCTTCCTCCCGGCCGTCATCGCCTTCTTCGTGGACCCGGACGTGGTGTGGGGTGAGTACCTGGGGGTCTTCTTCCACCTCTCCATCCTCTTCCTCGTCCCACGCCTGGACGCGGCGCCGTGGGCCAGGGCGGCCGGCTACGGGTGGGTGGCGCTGGACGTGCTCGCCGGCATCCTGATGATCAACGACGTCGAGCACGACACCGCCTGGGCGGTCCGGCTCGGCGGGCACGTCCTCGCCGGCGTCTGGATCGTGGCCGCCTCCCTGGTCAGCCGGGCGTGGCCGGTCCGCGTGGTCGGCGTGGTCACGGGGACCTGGCTCGCCGCGTACTCCTTCGTGGGGACCGTGCTCCCGGAGTCGTTCCTGCGCCCGGCAGGCATCCTGATCCTGGTCTGGTTCGCCCTGCTCGCGGTCTTCCACCGCGCGACCGGGGAAGGCCCGGTGGCGACGGGTCCGGCGGCGGTCGGGACGGCGTGACGCGGCTCGTCCCCGCCCGCGAGCGGTTCAGGCGGGGAGTGTAGTCGCCGAACATGCCGTGCAGGGTGCCGATGCGCGACAGCGACGCGGCGCGGGCGACCGGGTCACCCGTGGTCGTCGCCAGCCGCAACCAGTCCCGGGCCGTGGCCATGGCCTGCTCCAGGTCGCCGCACTCCCAGTGGGCGTTGGCGAGGTTGTCCAGGTTCCGCACCAGCGCGGGCGGATCGCCGACCGCTCGCGCGGCCTCCAGTCCCGCTCGCGCCACGGCGAGGAAGTCGTCGCGGTGGCCTCGCGCGCGCAGGTGGCGTGCGGTGTGGTCGGCGATGCGCCACGCGTGCTCGTGCCGCTGCCGCTCCAACGCCGGCTCGACCACCGGGCGGCGGCCGCAGCTGGTCGGCGCTCGCGACGTTGTCGAGCAGGACGAGGAACCTGCGCCCGGCCGTCCGCGCCCGCCACAGCGCGGCGCGCCCGTCGAGGCTGTCCGGATGCTGCGCCGGCGGCACGTCCACCTGCGCCAGCAGGGCCGCCAGCGCGGCGGCGGGCCGCAGCGGGTCCTGTCCCGGCGAGTAGCCGTGCAGGTCGACGAACACCCGCCCGTCCGGGAAGTCGGCCGCGGCGTCGTGGCAGGCGCGGATCACCAGGGCGGTCTTGCCGACCCCGGCCATGCCGTGCACCAGGACCGCGGCCCCGCCGCGGAGGGCGCCGAGCACCTCGGCGAGTTCGCGGTCGCGCCCGACGAAGTCCGGCGTCCGGTACGGCAGGTAGGACGGACCGTGCCCGTCCTCCGGCACGGTCCGCAGGATGCCGGCGTGCACCCGCCGCAACGCCGCGCCGGGATCGGCGCCCAGCTCCTCGGCCAGTCGTTCCCGCACCCGCCGGTAGTGCGCCAGGGCGTCCGCCGCACGCCCGGCGCGGGAGGTCCGTCCCCCAGACCCGCTCGACCAGCCGGTCGGCGGTCACCAGCCGGGGCGCGTCCACCGCCAGCGCCGCCAGCACGCACCGCTGCTTGGCGGGACCCAGCTCCAGCGCCCGGCCGCCGCGGTGCCGCACGAGCGACGGCTCCGCCCCGATCAGCGGCGGCGTGGGGACGTCGCGGAGGCATGCCGGAGCCGACGCCTCGCCGGCACCCCGTTCGGCGAACGGGGTGCCGGCGGCCCGGCCGTGGTGGTCCGAGCGGGTCGACGGTCCAGTGATCGGGCAGCGCCTTCGAGGTGCGGGGTGCTACTCGACCAGGTGCCAGTCGTAGTCGATCTCGTAGTGCGCCCCGTTCTCCCGCACGGTCAGGGTGCGGACCTCGCCGATGTCCCGGTGCTGTCGGATCAGCCTGGGGTCCGGGACGGTCAGGGTCAGGGGGATCGGGGTGAACACGTCGTTCGCCAGGCCGGCCTTGATCTCGTCGACGATGGCGTCGAAGACCGCCCCGGCGAGCGCGCCGACGGCCGCTCCCACCACCGTGCCGACGCCGGGGACGGCGCTGCCCACGACGGCGCCGACCAACGCGCCGGCGGCCTTCTGCGCGGCGGACACCGCGGCGCTCCTGACCTCGTCCACCACGACGGAGCCGAGTTTCGCGAAGGACTCGGCCACGTCGCCCGCGTCCTCCTCGACGATCAGCAGGGTGGCGGTGAAGGACCTGGGCCAGTCGCCGTTCCGGCGGAGGTCGAAGTCGAGGAGCACGTGCGGGGAGGTGCGCCAGCCGTCCCGGACCCGGTCGTCGGACACGTCGCCGACCCGCGGGGCCGTGACGGGGCCGGCGGTCGGGCGGTGGTCCGGCCCGACGGTGACGGCGGCGGAGTCCAGGCCCACGCCGCCGATCCACACGGTGTCGCCACCCACGTCGTCGGTCGACTCCAACTCGCGGAAGTACCGCAGCCGGAACTGCAACCGGGCCGGCATCGGGGGTGAGATGAAGAAGAAGCTCTCGTGGATCTTCCGATCCGTGCCCACGTACCCGATGTGCTGCACGTTCTCCGGCGTGGTGTACCACGACGTCGGCGACGTCCCCGGCGCGACGGCCACAGCGCCCTCGCTGGGGGTGTTCTGGAGCCAGCGGTTGTCGCCGCCGATGAAGAAGAAGCTCTCGTGGATCTTCTGGTCGGTGCCCACGTAGGCGATGTGCTGCACGTTCTCCGGGGTCGTGTACCACGACGTGGGCGATGTACCGGCCATGACAAGCGGTGCGCCCTCACTGGGGGTGCCGAGGAACCACTTGTTCTCACCGCCGATGAAGAAGAAGCACTCGTGGATCTTCTGATCCGTACCGACATAGGCGACGTGCTGGACGTTCTCGGGAGTCGTGTACCACGACGTCGGAGACGTCCCCGGCATCACCGGAACACCACCCTCGCTCGGCGTGCCCAGGAACCACCTGTTCTCACCGCCGATGAAGTAGAAACACTCGTGGACCTTCTGATCCGTACCGACGTACGCGACGTGCTGCACGTTCTCGGGAGTCGTGTACCACGAGGTCGGGGACGTCCCGGGCATGACAAGCGGTCCCCCTTCGCTGGGCGTGCCCAGGAACCACTTGTTCTCGCCGCCGATGAAGTAGAAACACTCGTGGACCTTCTGATCCGTGCCCACATACGCGATGTGCTGGACGTTCTCCGGCGTCGTGTACCACGACGTAGGCGACGTCCCCGGCATCACCGGCACACCACCCTCACTCGGTGTGTTGAAGAACCACTTGTTCTCCCCGCCGATGAAGAAGAAGCACTCGTGCACCTTCTGATCCGTGCCCACATACGCGATGTGCTGGACGTTCTCGGGCGTCGTGTACCACGACGTGGGCGACGTCCCCGGCATGACCGGAACACCGCCCTCGCTGGGAGTGCTGTGGAACCACTTGTTCTCGCCGCCGATGAAGAAGAAGCACTCGTGGATCTTCTGATCCGTGCCCACGTACGCGATGTGCTGGACGTTCTCCGGCGTGGTGTACCACGACGTGGGCGAGGTGCCGGGCATGACCGGAACGCCGCCCTCCCCCGGTGTCCCCTGCAGCCATTGGCTCATGTCGACTCCCCTCGAAGGACGTCCGCGTTCGGCTGTGCGGACGAACGTCGCCGGAGTCTCCGCCGCCGACTCGCGGCCGGGGAAGCGGGCGGTTCGCTCAGCGAACCGACGTGGCCAACCCGAGGTTGCGCGTGATGTCCCGTGCCGCCCGCACGACCAGCTCGGTCAGCCCGGCGGGCAGGACCGGCTTGACGACGAGCGCGCTGACCGCCGCGACCACCTCGCCGGCCGGACCGCGGACCGGCGCCGCCACGCAGCACACGCCCGGCAGGACGTCCTGGTGGTCGACCACGACCGAGGTCCGGCGGAACTCCCTGGCCGCGGACCGCCACTCCTCCTCGCCGAACCCCGGGGGTGGGGGGCCGTCCGCAGCCCGGCTGCCGAGCAGCAGCAACCGACCGGCCGCGCTCCGGACGGGGAACTCGTCGTACGGCCGGATCCGGGGGATCTCCGTGACCGCGCCCCGCGTCGCGGACACCGCCCGGACGCGGTTCTCGCGCAGCACCGTCACCAGGGCGGCGCTCGATCCCCACGCCGACAGCAGCCGGACCGGCTCCCGCGCGGCCCGCTCCAGCACGGGGTGCGGCTGCCAGGCGCCACCGAGCCGCGCCAGGTGCGGCCCGACGAAGTAGCGGCGGTCGTCCCGCTGCACGGCGGCCAGGTCGACCAGCTGCTCCAGCAGGCGGTAGGCGGAGGCCTTCGGCAGCCCCGCGTCCCGGCTCACCTCGGAGAGCCCGGCGCCGGCCGGGGCGCGCGACAGCACGTCGAGCAGCCGGAAGGCGCCCTCCAGCACACCGCGGCCCCGGTCGCCGGCCGGCTCGCCGTCACCGTCCATCGCGTGCTCCGTCCACAGCTGGATACCAGCAGGTTCGCTGCCCGGGCACCTGCTGTTACGGCGCGGGACCCGGTTCAGCCGGTCGGGGTCGGCGGCGCGGCGGTGCTGCCCCGGACGACCAGCTTCGTCGGCAGTTCCAGGCGGTCGTGCTCGATGGCCCGCCCCTCGGCGAGCGCCAGCACGAAGCCGGCGGCCGTGGCCCCCATCTGCGCCAGCGGCTGGTGGACCGTGGTCAGCGGCGGGTCCGACCACTGGGTCATGGGCAGGTCGTCGAACCCGATAACGCTCAGGTCGCGCGGGATCGCCAGGCCGGCGGCGCTGGCGGCGTGGTAGGCGCCCAGCGCCTGGAGGTCGTTCGACGCGAAGATCGCGGTCGGCCGGTCCGGCAGGCTCAGCAGCCCGGCGGCCGCGTCCTTGCCGCCGTCGAAGTACAGCGGGGCCGTGCGGACCAGGTCCGGGTCGTGCGGGATGCCGCCCTCGTCCAACGCGGCGCGGTAGCCGTCCAGGCGGGCGCGGCAGCACAGCAGGTCGTCGGGACCGCGCACCATGCCGATGCGGCGGTGGCCCAGCGCGATCAGGTGACGGGTGGCGACCAGGCCGCCGTTCCAGTTCGCGGCCCCCACCGACGCGATCGGGTGGCTGGGCTCGCCGGTCGGGTCCAGGGCGACGAGCGGGATGCCGCGGCTGTCGAGCTGGGCCAGCTGGTGCTCGGTGAACACCGCCGACACGGCGATCACGCCGACCGGCCGGCGGGCGAGCATTTGGCGCGCCCACGCGCTCTCCGGGGTGTGGGCGCCGTCCATCTCGGTCAGCGTCACGGCCAGCCCGTGCGGCCGCACGGCGTGCTCGATGCCGCGCACGATCTCCAGTGCCCACGGGCTGTCGAGCGCCTGGAACACCACCTCCACGATGGGCACGGCCTCGGCCTTCTCGACCTTCCGGTACCCGTGCTCGCGGATCAGCTCCTCGATCCGCCGCCGCGTCCCGGTGGAGACGCCGGTCCGCCCGTGGATCACCTTCGACACCGTGGAGGCCGACACGCCGGCCAGCGCGGCGATGTGCGAAACCCCGACCTCACCGCGCTTGCGCACCGTCGTGTCGTCCACGACGACAGCGTATGCCGTGACGTCGTCCGGCCCTCCGAGGCGGGACTGCGAAAATTTCTCTCCCCGGAGAGAACGTTGACGTGCGCGGCTGCGTGCGCCATGGTGTGAAGACCGCCTCGTGCCGTACGTCACAGCCGGTAGAGACGCTGGGAGCGCTCCCAACCCAGGACTACGGAGGGGACACCATGTCACGCAGATCCATGTCAGGGCGCTTCCGAACGGCCACCGCGCTCGTCGCCGCGGGCCTCCTGCTGGGGATGGCCTGGGCCGTCGACACCGGCAGCGCCGCCGCGGACACGTCGACCAAGTACCTCGGGGTGTTCCGCGAGACCGGCCCCACCGAGGTGCCCTCGGGGACGGTCAGCCGCTACGGGGTCGCCCCGGCGAGCGTCCAGTGGTTCGACAGCTGGGCCACCGGCCGCGCCTTCGACGCCGCCGCGGCGCGGACCCTGTGGAGCCAGGGGATCATGACCCACTACACCTGGGAGCCGTGGAACACCGCCCTGGGCGTGGCCGACCCGGCCCAAATCCACCTCCGGGACATCGTCGACGGGAAGTGGGACGCCTACATCCGGGCGCGCGGCGCGGAGTTCGCGTCGGTCGGCGCGCCGATCATGGTGCGCTGGGGGCACGAGTTCAACGGCGACTGGTACCCGTGGGGCATCGTCAACAACGGCGGCGACCCCGCCCTGTACGTCGCCGCCTACCGGCGCGTCCACGACCTGGTGGTCGCCGCGGGGGCGACGAACGTGCAGTGGGTGTGGTGCTTCAACAACGGCTCCACGCCCGACAGCCCCGTCAACGACCCGGCGCGGGCCTACCCCGGTGACGACTACGTCGACTGGGTGGCCATCGACGGCTACAACTGGGGCCTGGCCCCGTCCTGGGACCCTGCCGGCAACCACTGGACGAGCTTCGAGGCCGCGTACCTCAGCCCCTACGCCAAGGCCCGCGCCATCGCGCCGAAGCGCCCGGTGATGATCGCCGAGATCGCGTCCAGCGAGGACGGCGGCGACAAGGCGCGGTGGAT
Source organism: Actinosynnema sp. NPDC004786 (assembly GCF_053601135.1). NCBI lineage: Bacteria > Bacillati > Actinomycetota > Actinomycetes > Pseudonocardiales > Pseudonocardiaceae > Actinosynnema > Actinosynnema sp. NPDC004786. The sequence goes on from NZ_JBSGBG010000002.1 coordinate 208,123, forward strand.
CGACGACCTGTCCGCCGCCCTGGACTCCGGGCGCTACCCGGACCTGAAACTGGTCAACTACTTCGACCAGGACAAGGAGGAGCTCTGGTCCGGCACGTCGTCGGCGGCCACCCAGGCGGCCTTCACCGCCTGGGTCAACCGGGCGTACATGAGGGGCAAGGGGACCGACCTGGCCAAGGTCGTCGCGCAGTACAAGGGGACGAACCCCACGACGACGACCACCACCGCCCCGGCCGGTGCCTGTTCGGCGACCTATCGCACGGTCAACTCCTGGCCCGGCGGGTTCGAAGGCGAGGTCACGGTCGTCGCCGGGACCTCCGGGGTGAGGGGCTGGACGATCCGCTGGACCGCGGTGGCCGGGCAGACGGTCAACCAGGTGTGGAACGGCGCGCTCAGCGTCACCGGGTCGGCGGTGACGGTGAAGAACCTGAACTGGAACGGCACCCTGCCGCCCAACGGCACGGCGAAGTTCGGCTTCCTGGCCGCCGGAACGCCCGCGACGCTCGTGCTGACCTGCGAAAGCCCCTGACGACCACCCGGTGACGGCCACGCGCCGGCCCGATGCCGCCCGCCACGTCCGTCCAGGACCCGGCGGGCGGCACGGGCGCGTGCTCCTGCGGGCGCGTCGAGGAGGGCGCGCCGTTCGCCGCGAGGTGTCGTCAGGGCAGCAGCACGTCCAGGAACGGGTTGCTGAACACCCGGTGCGGGTCGTGGGCGTTCAGCGTGGCCAGCGCGGCGTCCCAGCTCGGGTTCGGGCCCTGGCGGTAGCTGTCGGGCACGGTCGAGGTCAGGACGGTTCGGTCGGACCACGCGGCCTGGTCGGTGTAGGCCCAGCCCTTCGACCACTCGGCGCGCGTGGTCGCGTACGCGCCGGTGTAGTGGGTGAAGAAGAACTGCTCCAGCTCCCGGTAGAACGCCGCCGCGCCGGGCGCGGTCGGGAAGGTCAGCACGTCGAACCACACCGCGACGTCCCACTCGGGGTGGTCCTCGCGCGGCCGGACGGCGGACAGGGCCGGGGTCTGCGCGCCGGGCACGCCGACGTGCGACGGGTCGTCCAGTCCGCCGACGCGGATCTCCACCTGGCCGGTCACGGGGTAGAGGCCGCGGTCCCGGTAGGCGTCCAGGAGGGTTCCGTAGTGCGCGGCGAAGTCGCTGACCACGCGTTGCACCTCGGCGCGGCTGGTCAGCACCGCGTACCCGTTCGCGGTCTCCCGCAGGGTGGTCGGCTTGACGTACAGCAGCAGGTTCTTCGACGCGCCCCACAGGTCGGTGGTGAGGGTGGTGGTCAGGCCGGTGGCGGCGGTGGTGTACTGCACCTGGCCGAACGTCGGGGTCAGCGCCCACGCGCCGGTGACGAGCAGGTCGGCGAGGTCGGACACGGGTTTGGGCACGTTGTCGGAGAACACGTAGTTGTACGGCGTGACGACGTGGCGGGAGGTCGCCGGCTTGGTCGGCGCGACGCTCCACGTCTTGAGCCAGGGCCGGTCGGTGAAGGCGAACCAGATCGCCTCCACGCGGCCCGTCTCGTCGAGGAAGCTCGCGAACGTGCGGGTCGCGCCGCTGCCCGGCGGCGCGAACAGCTCGCTCGCCGGGATGTCCACCCGGCTCACGCAGCGCAGGTTCGGGTTCGCGCCCACCCGCAACGTGACCTCGGTCAGGAACGCCCGGCCGACGTGGGTCAGCAGGGCGGCGCACCCGGGGTCGTCGCGCTCGAACGTGCGCAGCCGGTACGCGCCGCCGTCCCAGACCACGGCGGTCAACGAGAGGATCAGGTTGCTCAGCGAGCCGTAGGTGTGGCCGGGCGGGCGGGTCTCGCCGACCGCCGGCACGGACGTGCCGTGGCCGTTGATCGCCAGCACGCCGCCCACGGTCAGGTCGCCTGGCGCGGGGGTGTTGGTCACGCCGAGGCCCGCGTCCTCCAGGAACGCCAACAGGTCGTCCATCGACGCGCCGGTCTGCACCCGCACCGCGTCGGGCAACAGGGTCATGGCGGTGAGGTGCCGGGTGGTGTCGACCAGCACCACGCGGTCCGCGCCGGTGGTGGTCGCGGTGACGGTGAGCGGCGCCCAGCCGTGCCGGAAACCGCGCGGCCGCAGGGAGAAACCCCGGCCGCGTGCCCAGTTGGCGAGCACGACCACGTCCTCCGGGGTGCGCGGGGCGCACGTCCACAGGTCGTCGGTCCGGATCTCCCCCGCCCAGTTCCGGTACGCCTGGCGGTACAGGTCGATGCCCGGCGGGAACGAGGGCGGCGGGTCGGCCGCGGCCTCGCCCGCCGTGACCACGCCGACGGGCAACCACGCGACGGCCGACGCCCCGAGGAAGCGGCGGCGGGAGAAGGCATCGCCTGAAGGGCTCATGGCACCGACGATAAGTCGATCTCGGGCGGACGGCGCGCCGGCCGGGGGAGGTTGGGCCGAACAGCGCACCCGCGGCGTCCCGGTCGGCGCGGACCACCGCAGCGGCGGGGGGAACGCGGCACGATCGCGGTCGCCGGGCGGGGCCGGGCGGCGTTACGTTCCGGGGGTGGCGGAGATCCGTGGCACCTGCGACGAGCGGTTCCGGGCGGTGCGCGACGTGTTCGCGGCGACGCTCGACCGGGCGGACGTGGGCGCGTCGGTCGCGGTGTACCTGGACGGCGAACCGGTCGTGGACCTCTGGGGCGGGCACGCCGACGCGGCCCGCACCACGCCGTGGGAACGCGACACCATCGTCAACGTCTGGTCCACCACCAAGACGATGGCGGCGTTGTGCGTGCTGGTGCTCGCCGACCGGGGCGTGCTGGACCTGGACGCGCCGGTCGCCGAGTACTGGCCGGAGTTCGCCGCCGCGGGCAAGGCGGGCGTGCGGGTGCGGCACGTGCTCGGCCACACCGCCGGCCTGCCCACGTGGCACGAGCCGATCACCCTGCCCGACCTGTTCGACCCGGACGACGCCGCCGCCCGGCTGGCCGCGCAGCCCGCCCGCTGGGCGCCGGGCGAGGTCGGCTGCTACCACCCGTTGACGCAGGGGTTCCTGGTCGGCGAGGTGGTCCGCCGGGTCACCGGTCGCCGGCTGGGCGCGTTCTTCGCCGAGGAGGTGGCCGGGCCGCTGGGCGCGGACTTCCACATCGGCCTGCCGGTGGAGCACGACCACCGGGTGGCGGCGGTGATCCCGCCACCCGGCGCGGTCCGCCGGCCCGCGCCGGCCATGCCCGGCGAGGAGCCCAACCCGCCGGTGGTGGCCGAGGACGCGAACGTCCCGGCGTGGCGGCGCGCGGAGATCCCGTCGGCGGGCGGGCACGGCAACGCGCGGTCGGTGGCGCGGGTGCAGGCGGTGCTGGCGTCCGGCGGCGCGGTCGGCGGGGTGCGGCTGCTGTCCGAGGCCGGGTGCCGCCGGGTGCTGGAGGAGCAGTTCCGGGGCGTGGACCGGTACCTGGGCGTGCCGATCCGGTACGGGCTCGGCTACCGGGTCGAGGGACGGACGTGCTCGTGGGGCGGCTGGGGCGGTTCGGTCGTGGTGATCGACCTCGACGCCCGGCTCGCCGTCGCGTACGTGATGAACCAGATGCTCGGCCAGGGCACGGTGGGCGACAACCGGGGCCTGGGCGTCGTGCTGGCCGCCTACCGCGGGCTCCGCTAGGCGTGCCGCAGCACGACCGGCAGGGAGCGGTGGCCGTTGGAGATGAACGACGGCACGTGGTCCAACTCCTCGACGGGCACGGCGAGCGCGAGGTCCGGGAACCGCCCGAACAACGCGGGCAGCGCCACCTCCGCCTCGATGCGCGCCAGCGGTGCGCCGAGGCAGAAGTGCACGCCGTGGCCGAACGACAGGTGGGTCTTGTCCGCGCGGGTGATGTCGAACTCGGCGGCCGTGGGGCCGTGGTGCGCCGGGTCGCGGCCCGCGGCGGCGTACCCGGCCAGGATCGCCTCGCCGCGGCGGATCGTCGTGCCGCCGACCTCGATGTCCTCGACGGCGTAGCGCAGCGGCAGGTGCGCCACCGGGGCCTGCCACCGCAACGTCTCCTCGACCACGTCGGCCCAGCGCCGTTCGCCGGCCAGCACCAGCCGCAGCTGGTCGGGGTGCGTGAGCAGGGCGATGACGGCGTGGTCGAGGAGGTTGACGGTGGTCTCGTGGCCGGCGGCGATCATCAGGATGAGCGTGTCGAGCAGTTCCTCCTCGCTGAGGCGGGCCCCGTCCTCCTCGCGGGCCGCGATCAGGCCGCTGGTCAGGTCGTCGCCGGGGTCGGCGCGCTTGAGGGCGACCAGCTCGTCGAGGACCTCGTAGAGCCGACGCTGGTTGGCGATCGCCTCCTCGGGCGTGGTCGTGGTGGCGAACAGGCTGTCCACGATCCGGCGCAGGTCGGGGCGCAGGTTTTCGGGCAGGCCCATCAACCGGCAGATCACCTCGATCGGCAGCGGGTAGGCGAAGCCGGCGCGCAGGTCGGTCCGGTCGGGTCCGGCGGCGAGCCGTTCGACCAGGTCGGCCGTGATCCGCTCGACCTGCGGGCGCAGCGACTCGGCCCGGCGGGCGGTGAACACCTTGGAGATCAACGACCTCAGCCTGCGGTGCTGGGCCCCGTAGGCGGTGAACATGTTGTGCGACGTGACCCACAGGTACAGCGGCCAGTCCTCCGGGATGTCGGCCAGCGCGGGCCAGTGCCGGCGCGCGTCCTTCGACACCCGGTGATCGCTCAGCAGCCGGCGCAGCAGCTCCTGCCCGCCGATCGACCATGCCTTGACGCCGCCCGGCAGCTCGACCCGCGCCACGGGCCCCAGCGCGCGTAACGCGGCCGCCTCGGCGTGGATGTCGCGACCGGTCGGATCGAGCGTGTACGCATCCGCAGTCATGTACCCATCGCTACCGGAAGATCACAGTCGGTACAAGGGAATTGCACGGCGTGCACCGGATGTGTCCACGTGAGCAGTGCGGCAGTGGGGTGATCGCGGCGGCGTTTATGTTCTGTCGCATGGCATTGGTGTGGCTCGCGCCGGACGACCGGGTGGTCGACGGCTTCCTGGCGTTGGCGGGTTCGTCGTGGGGGCGGGCGGAGTTGGACGGGGCGTGGTCGGCGGCCGGGTGGCCGTCGCCGCGCGGGCGGTCGGTGGCGGAGGAGGTGTACGGCGCGCACGAGTACCGCTTCGCCGTGGACGAGCACCGGTGGGTCGGCGTGGCCGTGCGGTTCGACCCGGACGAGGTGGTCGGCTTCTTCCTCCCCTTCGCCACGTACGTCGACGAGTCCGACCCCGACGACCCGGACGTGGAGGACCTGTTGTCCGCGTGCGGCGCGCCGTGGTCGGGCGACGCGCTCGCCGGCCGGGCCGAGTTCGACGCCCGGCACGACGAGGCGGTGGCGCGGCTGACCGCGCGGCTCGGCGAGCCGCACGCCGTCGGCCGGCACGACGAGGCGTGGCACCACGCCGTGTGGCGGGTCCGCGACCGCCTCGTGGTGCTGGCGCAGGGCGAGGACTTCGAGCGGTACGGGATGGCCGACAACGCGTGCCTGTGGGTGGTGCGGCACGACGACGCGCTGCCGGTGCCGACCGGTGACGACCTGTACGCGTTCCTCTGCGGCGACGCGGCACCCGCGTGACCGGTTCGCCAAGCGCTTGACAGGAAACGAGGAAAACGTTTTCCATGGTGCGGTGACGCACCCCGCACCCGGCCACGTCGTCGTGGCGCTGGACTCGTTCAAGGGTTCGCTGTCCGCGCGGCTCGCCACGGCCGCCGTCGCCCGGGGGTTGCGCCGGCACGGGGCGACCGTGCACGAGCACCCGGTCGCGGACGGCGGCGAGGGCACGCTCGACGCCGTGCTGACGGCCGGTTTCACCGCCGTGCCGGTGGCGTCGGTCGACGCCCTGGGCCGCCCGGTGCTCGCGCGCTACGCCGTCCGCGACGGGGTCGCGGTGGTGGAGCTGGCCGAGACGTCGGGGCTGGGCCGGGTCGCGGACGTGCCGGTCACGCCGGAGCGCGCGGCGGCCGCGTCCACGTTCGGCACGGGCCTGGTGATCGCCGCGGCGCTGGACGCGGGCTGCACCGCGGTCGTGGTCGGGCTGGGCGGCAGCGCCACCACCGACGGCGGCGCCGGCCTGCTCGCGGGTCTCGGCGCCCGGCTGCTCGACGGGGACGGGAACGTGGTGGAGGCCATGACATCGCCGCCGGCGGTCCGCGCGGTGGACCGGACCGGTCTGCACCCCCGGTTGGCGGAAGTCGAGCTGGTGGTGGCGACCGACGTGGACAACCCGCTGACGGGTCCGCACGGCGCGGCGGCGGTGTACGGGCCGCAGAAGGGCGCGGACGCGGCCCTCGTCGCCGCGCTGGACGCGGACCTCGCCCGGTGGGCGGACCTGCTGGACGCCGGGGCCGCGACCGTGCCGGGCGCGGGCGCGGCGGGCGGTGCGGGGTTCGCGCTGCTGGCGCTCGGGGCCTCGGTGCGGCCCGGCATCGACCTCGTGCTGGGGCTCACCGGGCTGGCGGACCGGCTGCCCGGTGCGCGGTTGGTGGTGACCGGGGAGGGGCGGTTGGACCGCCAGACGCTGCGGGGCAAGGCCCCGGTGGGGGTCGCGGCGGCGGCGCGGCGGGTGGGGGTGACCGCGGTCGCCGCGACCGGGAGCTGCGCCCTGGACCGCGCCGAACTGGCCGCCGCGGGCTTCGCCGGCGCGTTCGCGCTGACCGACCTGGAACCGGACGTGTCCGTGTGCCTGACCCGCGCCGAACCGCTGCTGGAACGCCTCGGCGAACGCATCGCCACCACGTTCCCCGCCACCTGAACCCACCACCGCGCCACCGGTCGGCCCCGCGCACCGGTCGGCGCGGGGGTCACCGCTCCCCCGGCCGCCACCGGGCGTACCAGTCGGCGGCGGCCCGCAGCGGCACGGGCAGGGGAGCCGTGTCGGGGTACCAGGCGCGTTCCCACTCCAGCGACACCCAGCCCGACCAGTCGGCCAGCAGCCGCCCGCACTCGGCCAGCGGCACGTCGCCCTCGCCCGGCGGCACCGGCGTCGGGTCGGCGGCGGTCACGTCCTTCACCTGGAAGTACCCCAGGTACTCCCCCAGCACCTCGCGGGTCCGGGCCGGCGGTTCGCCCGCGCGCCAGGGGTGCACCGCGTCCCACAGCACCGCCACCCGCTCCGGCTCGGCGAACGGCTCGACCAGGCGCCGCGCCGCCGCGCCGGTCGGGTGGGAGTCGTGCGTCTCCACCAGCAGCCGGACGCCCGCGGCCCGCAGGTCGGGCAGCACCGCGCCGATGCGCTCGACCGCCGCCGCTCCGCCGTCCCGCGTGCCGTCACCGCCGGGGAACACCCGGACCGCGGGAGCCCCGAGCAGCACCGCCAACTCCACCAACGCGCGCAGCTCGTCCACCACCGGCCCCGGCCCGCACACCTTCGCGTACCCGGCGAGGCAGGCCACCTCCAGACCGGCGTCGGCGACCTCGGCCCGCACCCGCGCGGCGCGGTCGGGCGGCAGGCCGACGCGCACCTCCTCGTCGGGGTGCACGCGGACCTCCAGCCCGTGACACCCGTGCGAGGCCGCCACGCGCGCGGTGTCCCGCACCGGCGCACCGGGCGCGCCGAGCGTGCTGACCGCGAACCGCCACCCGTCCATCCCCGCCCCTCCCGTTCCCGCGAACGCCGCCACGCGATGCGCGACAGGCGTTCCGGCTCGACGCGGCCCACCAGCGGCAGACCGCGCACGAACCGGCCGACCTCCGCCACCGCGAACCCCAGCCGCCGCAGCTCGCGCCCCTGCGCCCCGTGCGGCGTGACGAGCACGTTGGGCCCGGAGACGTGGCCGACTCGCCGACCTGCTCGGACTGGCCGAGAGGGCCGGGCTACCGACCGCGCGGGGTCCACCGCCCGGAACCGGCGACCACCCGGTCCCGAACCGGCTCGTCGTCCTGCGCGGGCTCGGCCGGCTCCAGGTCGGCCGCCACGACCGACTCGCGCCGGTGGTCGCGGCGCAGCACCGACCACCCCGCCAGCAGCGCGGCGACCAGCGTCAACCCGCTCGCGACGGTCAGCGCCGAGAGCGGGCCCGCGGCGGCGACGACCGCGCCCGCGACCAGGATGCCGACCGTGCCGGAGCAGGCCGTGACCGCGCCGGCGGTGGCCAGCACCCGTCCCCGCACGGCCTCCGACGTGCGCAGCTCCACCAGCCCGGTCAGCGTGGCGTGCTGCACCGCGCCGCACCCGCCCGCGACCAGCCACGCCAGCGCGTTGACGACCACGTGCGGCACCAGGGAGGGCGCGGCCAGCGACACCGCCATGACCAGGTTGACCGCCACGAACGCGGTGACCAGCGCCCGCGCGGTGGCGAAGCGGCGACCGAACCGCGCGCCGAGCAGCAGGCCCGCGGTCCAGCACGCGAGCACCGCGCTGTAGGTGAACCCGTTGCCGCCGAGCGGCCCGAGGACCAGGAACACCTCGTTGACCAGCGCGACGGCCACCGCGACGCCGACGACGGTCTGCGCCACCACGCGGCCGAGCAGCAGCCGGTCGCTGCGCAGGAGCACCCAGCCGCTCCACTGGCCGCCCGGCCCGGCGGCGGCGGTGTCGTCGCGCCGGGGGTCGCGGTCCACCCGCAGCGCCAGCACCACGAGCGCGAGGTGCGCGAACGCGGTCACCGCGTCGAACATGACGGCGACCTCGACGCCGGGCCCGACCGCGATCACGCCGCCGAGCACGATGCCCGCCACCGCGCCGGTGTTCTGCGCGGACGACAGCCGGGCCTGGCCGTCCTGGTCGTCGCCCCCGGTGAGGGGGATCAGCGCGGAGGCGCACGTCCGCACCACGCCGCCGGCCACGCCGAGCAGCGCCGTCAACCCGTACAGCACGGGCAGCCGCTCGTGCCCGAACAGCAGGCCCACCAGCAGCAGCACCTGGGCGAACACCGACACGGACAGCAGCAGGTGGTTGCGGACCCGCTCGACCGCCCACCCGCCGAGGGGCGCGCCGAGCACCGCGCCGAACGCGGCGGTCACGAACAGCCCGGCGACCGCGAACGGCCCCGACCCGGCCAGCCCGGTGGTGAACCCGACCAGCGTGAGCTGCGCGCCCAGGCCGGCCAGCCCGGCGCCGCCGACCAGCACCGCCAGGTCCCGATTCGCGCGCAGACCGCCCAGCACCGCGACCATCCCGCTCCTCTGCGCCGCCGTCGGATACCGTCACCGACCCGTGGGGTGCCGATCATGCCCCAAGATCGCCTCCGGCGGCACGGTGCCGGCGCGGTCAGGTGCGCGAGCCCGTCGGTCGGACGACGGCCACCGGGCACGGCGAGTGGTAGACCATGGCCTGACTGGTGGAGCCGAGGAGCAGGCCGGCGAACCCGCCCCGGCCGCGGCTGCCCACGACCAGGAGCTGCGCCTCGCGGGCGGCGTCGAGCAGGGCCTTGGCCGGGCGTTCGCGGACCACCCGCCGGTCCACCGCGACGTCCGGGTAGTCCTCCAGCCGGCCCGCCAGGCGTTGCGCGAGCAGCTGCCGCTGCTGCTCGGCCACGTCGTCCCAGTCGACCCGCAACCGGTCGGCGTAGGGGGCCTCGGCGAACAGCGCCGTCCAGGCCAGCAGCGCGACCAGCGACGTGCCGCGCATGGACGCCGCCTGGAACGCGAAGTCGATCGCCTCCTCGGCGGCGGGCGAGCCGTCCACGCCGACCACGACCGGACCGCCGGTCCGGGCCTCGCCGCGGACCACGACCACGGGGCACTCCCCGTGCGTGGCGACCGCGACCGCCACGGATCCCACGACCAGGCCCGAGAACCCGCCGAGGCCCTGCGAGCCGAGCACGACGAGCCGGGCGTCGCGCGAGGCGTCGACCATCGCGGCGGAGGGCTGGCGCGCGACGATCGACGTCTTCGGGTCGGGCACCAGGTCGCGCACCGACGCGGCCGCCTGCTCCAGCCACTGCCGGCCCTGCTCCTCGAACGCCTCCTGCACCTCCGGGCCGGTCATCACCATCTCCGGGTAGGCGTGGACGGGCAGCGCGTAGGCGTGCACGAGTTCGAGGGGCACCCGGACCCGGACCGCCTCCTCCGCCGCCCACCGGACGGCGGTCAACGCCGACTCCGAGCCGTCCACACCGACCACGATCGGGCCACTCATCGCAAGTCCCTCCACCGCCGACGCCTGCACACGCACCCACCATCCGACGCCCGGCCCCGGCCCGCACGTCGAGCCCACCCGGTCGGGGACCCCGCAACGGCCGGTCACGGTGGTCCACTTCGGACGGAACCGGCGGCGGTGGGCCGTTCCGGCGCACCGCGCCGCGCCCGTTCGGAGGCGTGCGGCGACACCGGGCCGGCCCGATACGATCCCGGTCGTGGACCCCGCCGACGACCTGCTGGCCTGGGCGCCCCCGCCCGGCCGGAGCGGTGCGACGCCGGCCGTGGCGCTGCCCGGCTACAGCGACTTCCGGCTCGTCGCGCACGGCGGGGAGGGCACGGTCTACCGGGCCACCCAGGACGGGCTGGGCCGCGACGTGGCGGTGAAGGTCCTGGACGTCACCGACCCCGACACGGTCAGCCGGTTCCGCCGCGAGCTGGAGATCACCGTCCGCCTGGGCCGCCAGCACCCGCACATCGTCACGGTGCTGGACACCGGCGTGATCGCGGGCCGGCCGTGCATCGTGATGGAGTACTACGACCTCGGGTCGCTGCACGACCGCCTCCACCGGCACGGGCCGCTGCCGGTGCACGAGGTCGTCGCGGCCGGCGTCGCGGTGGCCGACGCGCTGGCGTTCGCGCACGGCCAGGGCATCCTGCACCGGGACGTGAAGCCGCAGAACATCCTCGTGCTGCCCACGTCGTACGTGCTGGCCGACTTCGGCATCGCGCGGGGCGCGGACGCCGCGCACACGGCGTCGTTGGGGATGGTGAGCTACCGCCACGCCGCGCCGCAGATGGTGGACGGCAACCCGCCCGCGGCGGCCGACGACCTGTGGTCGCTGGGCTCGACGCTGTTCACCCTGCTGGACGGCCAACCGCCGTTCGCGTCGGCCAACCCCGGCGAGGACACCATGCTCGCCTACCTCGGCCGGGTCCGCGAGGCGCAGCCCCGGTCGCTGCTGCGGCGCGACGTGCCGGCCGAGCTGGTGGCGATCATCCTGCGGTGCCTGCGCAAGGCCCGCGAGGACCGGTTCCCGGACGCGGCGTCGTTGCGGGCGGCGCTGGCGGCGGTGCCGACCGGGGCACCGCAGTCCACAGTGGACCCCGAGCACACGGTGGCGGTGCGGCGGCAGGTGCCCGAGCACTACCCGGACGGCCCGACCGAGCTGCCCGACTTCGGCCCCCGGCCGGTCCGCGAGACACCGCCGGAACCCGCCCCGAGCGAGGCCGAGCCGGTGCGGACGTGGACCGAGGACCTGGCCGACCTGACCGTCCGCCACCACACCGACCACCGCCCGCCACCGCCACCGCCCCCGCCGCCGCCGGTGGAGCTGCCGGAGCCGCCGCCGCGCCGGTCCCGCCGGGGCTGGAAGCTCGCCGCGGTGGGCGCGGTGTTCGCGGGCGTGGTGGTCGGGGTGGCGGTGAACCTGCCGGGGCGGTCGGACCGGGTGGCGTCCCCCGGCACCACGACCGTGACGACGACCGAGGTGACCACGACGACCACCACGGCGAACCTGCCGGAGGGCGGCGACCCGAGGTTCACGCCGGTGCTCAAGCGGTTGGAGGACGACGGCGACCGGATCGAGCTGTTCTGGACCGACCCGAGCGACGGCAACGCCCAGTTCGTCGTGGTGGACGTGACCGGCTCCACCGCCAAGCCGCTGGTGACGGTGGTGGCCGGCGTGACGTCGCACGTGCTGGAGGGCCTGGAGCCGAGGGCTCCGCAGTACTGCTTCCAGGTGCTCGCGATCGGGCTGGAGGACCCGGCGACGCAACGCGGCGCATCGGCCCGCACGTGCGCCGTGCGCAACGGCTAACGCCGCCACAGGGGCCGGGGGTCCACCGCCCAGAACACCCGGCGGTACCACGGCACCCCGTGCCGCAGACCGCTCCGGACCTGCTTCGCCAACCGCCACGCCGACCTGCCGGGCTCGCCCGGACCCGCCGGAACGCCGCCCGCCCGCACCGCCGGGGACCGCGCGCCGGCCGGGGTCCACGCCTCGCCGACGGCCCGGGCTCGCGCGGCGGGCATCCCCACCCCACCGGCCGCGTGCCCGACCCGCGCACGACCGTCGGCACCGCCGCGCCCGGGTCCGTCGGACACCCACGCACCACCGGCGGAACCCCCGTGCCCGGGCTCGTCGGACACCCACGCACCACCGGCGGAACCCCCGCGCCCGGGCTCGTCGGACACCCACGCACCACCGGCGGAACCCCCGCGCCCAGGCCCCGCGGACACCCGCGCACCACCGGCCGACCCGGAACCGGCCGAGGCCCCGGGATCACCGACCCCGACCGGCGCCGGCCGACCGGCCGGTCGGGGCGGGGCGAAGGCGGCGTGGTCGGCCAGTCGGGCCAGTTCCGCCGCCGGTTGCGAACCGAGGTCCGCGGCGATGTCCGGCGCGGTCCGGTCCGGCGACGGCGTGCGCCCCGCCAACAACAGCCCGTCCAGCACGTAGGCCCACGCGCCGGTCGCGCCGGCGGCCCGCAACCGCCTCCGCCGCACCAGCCGCGCCAACCCCGACGTCAGCAGCACCACCACCGGCACGCCGCCCAGCACCGCGTACCCGATCCACCTCCGCGACCCGGCCGACGTCCCCTCGGCCGCCACCGGCCCGGACGGCGTCACCAACGGCGGCGGGGCGGACAGCGGGGTGCTCGTCGCCGTGGCCGTCACCGACGCCAACCGGTCCAGCACCTCGCGCTTCCGCGCCGCGCTCGACCCGCCCGACGCCACGCCCGCCACCGGGTCGAACGGCACCCAGCCCCACCCCGAGAAGTACACCTCCGGCCACGCGGTCGCGTCGCTGCCCCGCACCACCCGCTCCTCGCCCGCCGCGGGCTGGAAGCCGACCACGACCCGCGTCGGCAACCCGACCGCCCGGCCCAGCACGGCGAACGCCGACGCGAACTGCTCCGCCGTCCCCGCGTTCGCCCCCGGCTCGCCGGGGCCGCCGAACAGGAACCGCTCCAGCCGCGCGTAGGACGACCCGACCGGCGCCTGCGCGTCCGGCCTCCGGTCCTGCTTCACCACCTGCTCGATCGCCACGGCCCGCTCGTACGGCGTCCGCGCGTTCCGCACGACCTGCCGCGCGTACTCCGCCAGCGAGTACGGCAACCCCGGCAGGTCCAGGTACCGACCGGCGTCGGCGGGCACGGTGGCGTCCAGCAGGTCCGTGTCGTCGGGCACGTCCAGCACACCGCGCACCCGGTACGACAACCCCGGCGTCAGCTCGTCCGGCAGCACCAACGACCCCGAGTCCGGGTCGACCACCGCGCCGTCCAACGACACCGCCGTGGGCCGCCCCACCGTCGGCAGCCACCGCCCGCCCAGCTCGCCCACGGTGATCTCCACCTCGACCTCGTCGACCCGCGCACCCGGCGGCAGGTCCGGCTCGGCCACGGCCCCGATCGGCCCGTACAGCGACGCCGCCCGCCACGCCGCGCCCGAGAAGTCCGACAACGCCACCAGCCGCACCGCCCGCTCCGGCCCCCGCACCCGGAACAGCTCGACGTCGCCCAGGTTCGCCCACGACGCCAACTGCGGCAGCGGGCTCGCCACCCCCAGGTCGCGCACCGGCGGCTCCACCAGCTCGCGCGGCTCGAACGCGTCACCGGACGGCAGCACCACCGCCAACGCCGCCACCACGGCCACCGGCACGGCCGGCAACCCCAGCAGCAGCCGCCCGCCGACCTCCAGCCGGTCCACCAGCAGCCACCCGACCGCCACCAGCACGACCAGCACCACCGCGACCACGCCGAACCGGTCGGCCCGCCCCGCCGTCAGCAGCGCCGTGCACGTGTAGAGCACCGCCGCGCCGGCCACCGGCGCGAGCAGCGACCGACCACGCCGCGCCACCGCCGTGACCACGACCAACGACACCCCGAACACCAGCAGCACGCCCGGCGTCAGCAGCTCGGGCGTCACGGGCGCGGGCCGGGCCGCGGTCAGCAGCCGCGGCACCAGGTCCAGCAGCACCCCGGCCGGGTCCAGGCCGTCGACCGCCGTGTCCCGCGCCACCCAGTAGCCGCCGACCAGCGCCAGCACCGCCAACGAGAACGCCACCAGCCCGGCCGGCAGCCGCCGCCACCGCAGCAGCGGCAGGCACCCGAACGCCACCACCACCGCGCCCGCGAACGCCAGCGACGCCGCGTACCCCTGCCAACCCGAGCCCAGGTGCAGCGCCGCCACCACCACCAGCAACGCCGACCAGCTCACCCGCGCCCTCACGCCGGCACCACCGCGCTCACCGCGACACCGCCGTGTTCCAGGCGTCCAGCAACCCCTCGGCCTTCGGGTGGCGCAGCACGAGCACCGAACCGACCGCCGAGACCGGCCGCGCCGGCGCCGGGTCCACCGCCAGCACGACCCCCGCGGACGCCCGACCCGCCTCCAGCGTCAACTCGGACAACTCCGCCCGCGCCCCGCACACCACCGCGACCACGTCCAGGTCCCGCACCGGCAGCGGACGTCCCGCCGGGGTCACGTCGGCGGCCTTCAGGTCGGCCAGCGCCGCCAGCACCGCGGACGCGTCGGCGTCCACCGCGCCCGCCGGCAGCTCCACGTCCACCGCGCCCGACGACGACACCAGCCGCACCGGGTGCCCCTCCGCGATCGCCACCGTCACCAGGGACGCCGCCACCTCCACCGCGTCCTCGAAGTCCTCGGCCCCGGCGTAGGACTCCGCGTGGTCGTCCAGCACCACGGCCAGGTGCGGGCGCGCCGGGTCGGCGTCCTCCCGGACCATCAACGTCCCGGTCCGCGCCGACGTCGCCCAGTGCAGTCGGCGCAGGTCGTCACCGGGCACGTACTCGCGCAGCCCCACCAGGTCCGTGCCGCCGCGCTCCACCCGCTCGTCCGCGCCGACGTGCCCGCGCCGCACCCCGCCCGGCAGCCCGCGCACCGGCAGCACCCGCGGCACCACGCGCACCTCCACCACGTCGCCCACCACCGTCCGGGCGTGCGCCAGGCCCGCCGGCCCGCGCCGGCTCAACGTCAGCGGACCCACCCGCAGCAGACCGCGGGTGTGCGTCGGGATCGGGTACTCCACCTTCACCCGCCGACCCGGCGCGAGCAGCGGCAGGTCCACCGCCACCACCTCGCCCGCCACCTGGTCGGTCGCGTCGAACACCACCGGGAACCGCTTGCTGGTGCCCGTCAGCTCCACCACGCCCGTGCACGCGCCCAACCGCTGCACGGTCCGCGGCCGCACCGTGCGCTTCGGCGCGACCTTGGCCCGCGACAGCACCGACACCACACCGACCGACACGAGCGCCAGCAACGCGATGCCCAGCCCCGCCACACCCGGATAACGCCACCACAACCCGAACACCGCCAGCACCCCGCCCAGGACCACCGCGCCCGTCCCGCGCGCGGTCAGCCGCACCCGGGTCACCGCGCGGCCGGCCGCGGCACCGCCACGCCCGCCAGGACGTCCGCCAGCACGTCCGCGGTCGTGGTCCCCGCCAACTGCGCCTCGCGCGTGAGCACCAACCGGTGCGCCAACACCGGCACGGCCAACGCCTGCACGTCACCCGGCACCACGAAGTGCCGGCCCTGCGCGGCCGCGTACACCTGCGCGCACCGCACCAACGCGCGCAGACCACGCGTGCTCGCGCCCAACCGCAACCGGCCGTCCTCCCGCGAGGCCACCCCGATGTCGCTGATGTAGCGCAGCAACGGGTCGGCCACGTGCAGCGTCGCCAGCCGACGACCCTGCTCCGCCACCACGTGCGGGTTGCTCACCGTCGGCACCGCGCCGACCTGGCCCGCGCCGCTGCCCGGCCGCAGCACGTCGATCTCGTGCTCCACCGCCGGGTAGCCGATCGACGTGCGCAGCATGAACCGGTCCAACTGCGCCTCCGGCAACCGGTACGTGCCGTCCAGGTCGATCGGGTTCTGCGTGGCCACCACGAGGAACGGCGCGGGCACGGCGTGCGCGACGCCGTCCACCGTGACCGTCCGCTCCTCCATGACCTCCAGCAGCGCCGACTGCGTCTTCGCCGCGGCCCGGTTGATCTCGTCGGCCAGCACGACGTTCGCGAACACCGGACCAGGCCGGAACTTCACCTGCCCGGTCTGCGGGTCGTACACCGACGTGCCCGTGACGTCGGACGGCAGCAGGTCGGGCGTGAACTGCACCCGCCGCGACACCCCGCCCAACGCGCCCGCCACCGCACGCGCCAGCGTGGTCTTGCCCGTGCCCGGCACGTCCTCCAGCAGCACGTGCCCACCCGCGAACATCGCGACCAGCACGAGGTCGACCACGTCCCGCTTGCCCCGCACCGCGGACTCGACCGCGTCGCCGAGCCGTTCGTGCAGGGCGCGGAACGCCGCGATCTCGTCCTCGCCGATCGCCGGAACCGCCGCAGTCGTCACTTCCAACCCCTCGTGCTCGCCGACCCGTCACCCGTCCACACCGCCGGTCAGCCGGCTACTCCGACCCGTCGCGCCGCATCCGCCGGTTGCGCAGGGTCAGCAGCCACGCCGTCGCCAGCAACCCGATCCCGCCGCCGACGAGCTGGTTGCTCTCCGACGCGGGCAGACTGTTCGGCTTGCAGATCCTCCCACCGCACTCCTCGACCGGCTCGCGCACGAGCACCGAACGCGCCGCCGAGTCCACCGACCCCGCCGGCCCGTGCGCCCGCACGACGATCGAGTTCGTGCCGAGGTCGACGTCGATCGTCACCGTGCCGCCCGAGCACGCGATCGGCACACTGCTCCCGTAGGTCTTGTTGACCACCTCGCACGTGCCGCTGTGGCTCGCCCAGTCCGCCGGCGGGGCCGTGGTCACCTTCCTCTCGTACTTGTGCGCGCCCACGCCGACCGTGCTGATCACCACGGCACCCGCGCCGGGCAACGGCGGTGGCGGAGGGGGCGGCGGAGGGGTCGTCGTCGTTGTCGTCGTCGGAGGGGGCGGCGGCGGTGGCGGTGGCGGCGCGGCCGTGGTCGTCGTCGTGACCACCGGCGGGTTCGTGATCGTCGGACCCGCCGCCGGGCGAACCGTCCACGACGCCGTCGCCGCCGCTCCCGTGCCGAACCTGTTGTAGGCCGCCACCGCGACGTCCAGCTTCCCGCTCGCGCAGAACGAAGTGCCCGCGCACGGCAGCACCAGTTCCGCCGACGTGCCCGCGACCCGCGTCTCCCGGGTGCCGCCCGAGAACCCGCCGGTCCCCGTCACCACGTACCCCGTGACCGGCTCGCCGCCGTCGTCCGCCGCGCTCCAGCCGACCGCCACGACCACCGACGTGCCGTTGTTGCCGCGCTGCGACACCGTCACACCCGCGGGCCGGCCCGGAGCCGTGCCCGACACACCGGCGCTCGGGGTCGTCGTCGTCACCGGCGCGGTGGTCGTCTCCTCACCGCGCGGCTGGGTGTCCTGGCCGTGACCCCGGTTGTCCCGCGCCGGCGGGTCGGGACGCGGCGGCGGCGGGCTCGGCACGCTCGGCATCGGCGGCCGCTCCGGGTCCAGCACCGGCAGCTCGGGACTGCGGACCACCACGCTGCGGGTGCGCCCGTCGGAGTCCACGATCACGCCCTCGGCCGCGCCCGGCGTGTTGATGAACAACTTGCCGTCGTCGAACACCAGCGCCGGATCGCCCGGACCACCGGTGCGCACGTCGTCCCCGCCACGCCGGCCGGACCGGTCCAACACCACGACCTTGCCCGAACCCCGGCACGGCACGTACACCCGTTCGCGGAACACCGCCGGACGGCCCGGCCTGGGGCACGTGAACTGCCCCATGTCGACCCGGACCACCTCGTCACCGGTCACCAGCACCACCGCCGACGCGTCCGGCACCGACGCCGGCACCAGGCCCGTCGGGCTCGTCTGCGCGGCCAGCACCTCGCCCGCGAACGACGCCGTGCTCGTGGTGAGGTCGCGCCCGGTGCCGTCGCGCACCACCACGCCGCCCTCCAACCCGAGCAGCGTCACGCCCCGCTCGTGCGGCACCAGCGCCGTGCGCGGACCCGCCCCGGACACCGCCTTGTTGGACCGCTCCAGGAACTCCAGGTCGTCGTCGGACCACTCCAACGCGTGCAGGTTCCCGCCGTGGTCCACCGCCCACACCACGCCGTGGTCGTCTGCCACCACGTCCGCCAACGGCTGCCCCGCGAGCCACGGCGACCCGATGTCGGCCAACGTCACCGGGTCGGCGTTGTGGATCGACCCCGCCGCGCGGTCGACCACGAAGACCCGGTCGAGCACGATGAGCACCTTCGCCGACGGCCCGGGAGGCGCCTGCCTGCGACCGGACGAGAGCAGCGTGGCGAGGTCGATCACGGTGATCTGACCGGTGCGGCGGTCGAGCACGATCAGCTTGTCGTCGGACTGCGCGATCTCCAACTGCGCGTCCGCGCCGCTGACCTGGAGGCGGGTCTGCGGCTTGCCGGAACTGGGGTTGACCTGCACGACCTCGCCGCGCTGGTCGTCGTTGAGCCACGTCAGGCCGTCGGAGACCTCGACGGCGGTGCGCGAGATGCCGTCGCCCAGCGCGGCGCCGACCAGTAGCAAAAGCCCTAACGCGGCGGCGCTGACACTGGCCGACTCACGCCGGCCCGCGCCGATCGCCCGACGCGCGATCCTGCCCAGCTTGGCTCCCACCCGCCGGATGCTAACGGGCTCGTGTGACGATTCCGGCACAACCCGCGCCCCTGCTCCGGTCGGCTCACCCCGATTCCGCCGTCCGCGTCCACTTCGGACCATCCCTCCCCCGGAGGTGGGATGTTCCGACCGGCCAACGAGGGGCACACCAGCCACCACCCGTGCAAGGGCTCTTCCTCCCCAAGGAGGGGGCCGTGTCATCCCGCCGACCTGGCAACGCCCAACCACGCGTGTCAAGGGGGCACTCCCGGCCCTACCGCACCCGAGGCTGGAACGGCCCCCTTGACACGCGTGGTTGCCCTTGTGGAGGTCGGCGGGATGACACGGACACCGGCCCCACCACCCAACGGAACATCCGGACGGGGTTGTCCATCCTGCTGATCTGCCCGTCCGGCGAGGACGCTGTTGATCTTTTCTGATCTTGGGAACGCCCTCGCAGACGGCCCAACCCCTACAGGTCCGCGAACTCCTCGCGCTGCACCTTCGCGCACTCCGACGTCAGCCCCGCGTCCACCGCCCGGCTGATCTCGGCCAGCGACCGCAACTGCTCCGGCGTCAACACGTCGAACAGGTGCTCCCGCACCGCCGTCACGTGCCCCTCGGCAGCCGCCGCCAGGACGGCGAACCCGGTGTCGGTCAGGGCCGCGATCGAGCCGCGCCGGTCCGACGCGCACGCCCGCCGCTCGACCCAACCCTCTTTCTCCAGCCGGGCCACGGCATGGGAGAGTCTGGACCGTGACGAGTGGCACACCGACGCCAACTCACTCATCCGCAACGCCCGGTCCGGGGCCTCGGACAGCGCGACCAGGATCTCGTAGTAGGCCATGGGCATCCCGGAGTCCCGCTGCAACTGCCGGTCGAGGTGTTCGGTGAACTTCGTCACGGCGGTCATGAAGGCACGCCACACCTGCTGCTCTTCGGCGCTCAACCACCGCACGTCGCTCATGCTCCCATCATACGACCGTTGTTGAACCTTCAACCAGGATGCGCTATGTTCTGTTGAGAGTTCAACCAGACCAACCCAGAAGGACCACTCCATGACCTCGCAGACTGTGCAGATCCCCGGCTACCTCGCGGGCACGTGGGCGATCGACCCGGTGCACTCGGACATCTCGTTCGTGGTCCGCCACCTCGGCGTCTCCAAGGTGCGGGGCCACTTCGGCACGTTCGAGGGCACGATCGTGACCGCCGAGAACCCGCTGGAGTCCACGGTCACGGCCAAGATCGACGCCGCCTCGATCGACACCCGCAACGAGCAGCGGGACGCCCACGTCAAGGGCGAGGACTTCCTGGACGTCGAGAAGTTCCCGGAGCTGACCTTCACCTCCACCGGCGTGCGCGCCCACGGCGAGGGCTTCCTCGTCGACGGCGAGCTGTCGCTGCACGGCGTGACCAAGGCCGTGACCCTGGAGCTGGAGCTGAACGGCTTCGGCGACGGGTTCGAGGGCGCGAAGGTGGCGGGCTTCTCCGCCTCCACCGAGATCAACCGCCGCGAGTTCGGCGTGACCGGCGGCGCGGCGGGCGCGGTCGTCGGCGACAAGATCACCATCCTGCTGGAGATCGAGGCCGTCAAGCAGGAGGGCTGACCCCACCCGCGGACGGAACCACCGAAGGCCCGCCGGCGCTCCGGCGGGCCTTCGCGCTGCCGCTCCACCGGGCCTTCGCGCTGCCGCTCCACCGGCTTCGCCGGCGTTCACGCGCGATCGCCAGGTTCCGCCGGACCCGCGGCGCGTCCGCCGGGACCCGCCGACCGTCTCGGCTCGCCCGCGTTCGCACCCGACCGCCACCCCGCGCCATGCCACTCGCCGCCTCCTCCGTCACGCCACCCGCCCCCTCCGTCACGCCACCCGCAACCACCCCCTTGGCCGTGCCACCCGCAACCGACCCCTCACCTCGTCACCCACCCACCACCACCGGTCAACGCAGGTCACCGTCCGCCATCGGCCGCCACGCCACCCACCTACGCTGCGTGCCTCGGGTAACTCGTCCGGGCGAACGTGACCCCTCATTCCCTTTCGCCGCGTCGTTCGGTAGTTTCCGGTCGCCGCCGCAACCCCGGATGAACCGCCCACCGCCCCCACCCGTAGTAGGTCCGTAGCGAGTCGTGTAAACCAGAGTTCTCTTTCGATCAACACTGAAGTTGTAGAACTCAATGCGGACACAGTCCGCTCACGGACGTAGACCACGTGGGTGACGATGGACGAACTCATGGCACCATCTGGCGCAGCACGCGCCGGAAGCAGGCGAGGAGGATCGGTGTGAACGGCCAGACCGAACAGGTCGACGACCTTCGACTCGTCGCGCTGCCCACCGCGGTGAACGTCGCGGACATGTTCGTGCGCTTCTCGCTCGGCGAGTGGCGCCTGCGGGCGATGCAGGACGAGGCCGCGCAGACGGCCCGCCGGCTCGTCGGGGCGGCGGTCGAGGTGGCCGACCGGCGCGCCCCCGGCTTCCTGCTCGTCCGCCTCCGCCTGACCGGCACCTACCTGGTGGTCGAGGTCGAGGGCAACCGCGTCGCGCTGCCGCCGGAGCTGGCCGGCACCCGCGCGGGCCTGGTGGACCTCACCGCGGGCGGGCACCTGGCCTGGTGCGAGCTGGCCCTGCCGTCGGGCATGAACGCCTCCGCCGTGCCGCTGCCGCGTCGGGAGCCGCGCCGCTCCCCCGCCGCCGAGAAGCTGGGCGACGAGCCGGACGTCGATCCCGAGGTCATCCAGCGCATCCTCTACGGCCTGGGCGGCGGGGCGCACCGGCCCGACTGACCGGCGTTCCCGGCACGTCCCTCATCCGAGCGGGTACTACCACCGTTCGGCAGGCTATCAGCGCGGCCGAATGGCGGTATGCCTGAGGGGTTCTCGCTCCCGCGAGACGCACCTCAGGGAAGGGATCCGCTGATGATGATGCTCCGACGTGCCGCCAGGGTGATGGGCGTGTGGGTCGCCGCGATGGGCGCGGTGACGGCGCTGACCGTCGCGCCCTCCGCCGTGGCCACGACCGCCCTGGTGGTCCCGGACGGCGTGTACCGCATCGCGTTCAACGGCGAGCAGAAGGGCCTGCTGTCCCACATCTCGCGCCTGGAGGGGTCGCCGACGGTCCTGATGGGGCCGTTCCACCACGACCGCGACTACCAGCGGTGGGAGATCGTCCGGGACAGCCGGACCACCCAGATCGTCCGGAACGTGGGCAGCGGCCTGTACCTGGGGCTCGGCGAGAAGGAACCGAAGCACCACCGGCCCGTCGTCGCCACCCCGTACCCGCACTCGTGGGCCATCCACCCCGGCTCGACGCCCGACCGCATGTTCATCACCTCGGTCGTCGGCAGCGGGTTGCGGCTCGACCGGTCCCCCCTGCTGATCTTCCCGCCGCGGGTCGACATCCAGGAGCCCCGGGCGGGCAGCAGCCAGGAGTGGCAGCTGACGTTGGAGAACTGACGACCGGGGCCGGCGCCCGCCGATCGCGGGCGCCGGCCCGTCAGGTCACCGCCGGGCGAGCGCCACCAGGGCGAACCCCAGCACGAGCATCCCGCCCCACGACACGAGCGGCAGGCGTTCGTGCAGCACGACCACCCCCAGCACCGCCGCCACGGCGGGCTCCGCGAGCGTCAGCGTGGTCGCCGCCGCCGCGCCGGTGTGCCGCAGCCCGTGGCCGAACAGCAGGTACGCGGCGAACGTGGTGAACACCGCCAGGTGCGCGGTCACCGCCAGCCCGGACGGGCTCGCCACCCACCCGACGCCGAGCAGCAGCACCACCGGCAGCGCGAGCACCGCCGCGCCGCCGAACACCACGCCCACCACCGCCCGGGACGGGTGCCCGAGCCCGATGAGGTGCGCGCAGATCACCGAGTACGCCGCGTACGACAGGCCCGCGACCAGCGCCAACGCCACGCCGACGAGGTCGACGTGGGCGTCGCCGCCGCCGAGCACGAGCACCGCGCAGCCGACCACGGCGGTCGAGGTGACCGCCGGCCGGGAGCGCAGGCCGAGCACGATCGGCGCGGTGGCCAGCGCCACGGTGGTGGCCACGGCCACACCGGTGCGCTCGACGGCCGGGTAGAACGCGAGCGCGTAGCCCGCCACGGTGAGCGCGCCGAGCAGCAGCAACCGCCGGTCGGCGGTCCGCAGCACGGCGCGCGTGCCGCGCGCGGTCAGGAAGAGCAGGCACCCGCCGAGCACGAGGCCCGCCGCGCCGACGGCCGAGGCCGGCGCGGAGGCGGGTGCGAACGAACTGGCGGTGCCCGTCGTGCCCCACAGGACGCACGCGGCCAGGATCGGCAGCGGTCCGCGGGTGGAACGAGGGCGTGCCGGGACAACGGCAAGGGTCGACACTGGGTCTCCGTTCGCGAGAAGAGAAGAGGGCGCGAACGGGCGCACTGCGCGATCAGGCAGGCGTGGAGGTGTGCGTCAGCGAGTGCGCCCGGTCAGGCGCACGGCGGCGGGAGGACCACGTGCCAGTGGGTGTTCACGACCGGCATCCTAGCCCACCGACGTCCCGGTATCGTGGGATCATGGACATCGGCGTCGCGGATGACCTGCTGCGGCGGTCCCTCGTGGTCTACAAGTTCGCGGTGGACGAACTCCTGACGAAGCTGCGCATCCTCAGCGAGGAGTTCGACCTCGTGCACCGGCACGACCCGATCGAGCACGTCACGCACCGGGTGAAGCGGCCCGACGCGATCCTCGACAAGCTGCGGCGCAAGGGGCTCCCGGCGGACCTGTCGCTCGCCGCGGAGCACCTGGACGACGTGGCGGGCGTGCGCGTGGTGTGCCCGTTCGTGTCCGATGTGTACCGGGTGCGCGACATGCTGGCCCGGCAGAACGACGTCGAGATCCTGCGGACCAAGGACTACATCGCCGCGCCGAAGCCGAACGGCTACCGCAGCCTGCACCTGATCGTGCGCATCCCGGTCTTCCTGTCCGACCGGGTGGAGCACGTGAAGGTCGAGGTGCAGCTGCGGACCATCGCGATGGACTTCTGGGCCACCCTGGAGCACAAGCTGTACTACAAGTACGACGACCAGGTGCCCGCCGGCTTCGTCGAGGAGCTGACCGCGACCGCCGCCATCGCGGCCGAGCTGGACGCGCGGATGGAGTCGCTGCACCACGAGGTGCAGCGGGACTGACCCGCGCCCAAGCCGCCTCCGCCGCCCCTCCGCCGCCTGCCGACACCCGGACCGCAGCCCACCCGCGTCCAAGCCGGCACCGCTTCCGACATCCGCGCCCGAGGTGCCGACGCCGCGCCCACCGCCGCGACACCCGCGCCCACCGCCGCGCACACCCACACCCGCGGCCACTGCCGCCCGCGCCCACACCCACACCCGCGGCCATTGCCGCCGACACCCGTGCCCACCGTCGCCCACCCGGGCCGAGCCGCCCCCGACACCCCTGCCGGCTCGGCCCGGGTGCGCGCCGAGGCCGGGCGTGCGGCGGCCGGGGGCTTGCCACGCGCCGGAGTGTGCCCTGTACTTCCTGAAGGCCCGCGCGCCGCACGGCCCCGCCGGCGGACGACGCACCGGACCCCGCCTACGGCCGGGTAACGCCAAACGACCCGAAAGCCCTTTGGTTACGGTCTTCGCGAAACATCACAAGAAATCCGTCTGAACGGCGCAGGAAGTACATTTCGCGCCCCCGACGGACATCCTCGCGCCCCTCGGAGCACGTTGCCACCCGACTGCGAATAACCCTCGCGTACAGGGCTTATTTACGAGACGAGACGGTCCAAACCGGCCGTTCGAGTGAATCCCCGAAGTGTGTCTTCTGACACGTCGTCGCGATCCCCGCAAAATAGGGTTCGAGCATTCGAAGAATGCTCCGTTCGGCGGTCGCGACGATCAAGCGCCGACCGTCAACGTAGGGTCCGCAGCCCTGTTACTCATTCACTGTGGCTCATTCTCAGAGGGATCAGGCATGGACACCCAACGCATCGCCGCGCGATTAGCGGCGCTGGCCCGCGCGCACGCGGTACCCGGAGCGCAGCTCGCCGTGCACCACGGCGGGCGGACGTGGACGCACGAAGTCGGCCTGCCACCGGACGCCGCCGTGCCGATCGGCTCGATCACCAAGACGTTCACCGCGACCGTGGCGATGGCCCTGGTCTCGGACGGCGACCTGGAGCTGGACGCCCCGCTGTCGGACCACCTGCCCGGCGTCGCCGACGAGCTGACGCTGCGCCACCTGCTCAGCCACACCGGCGGCCTGCCGTCGAACCCGGAGGACGTGCGCACCACGTCGCTGCGCCACCACGTCCGGCAGGCCCTGCGCGAGCTGCACCCGCTGCACGAGCCCGGCGCGGGCTTCTCCTACTCCAACATCGGCTACGACCTGGTCGGCCACCTGATCGAGGTGACGACCGGGATGACGTGGGCGGAAGCGGTCGAGGCGGTCCTGTTGCGGCCGCTCGGGATCCGCGCCCGGTTCACCACCGGCCCGGACCCCGAGGTGGTCAGCGGGCACGCGGTCAACGCCGGCACGGGCCGGGCGGTCCCGGTGGCGCAGTCGCTGGCCCCGGTCGACGCGCCCGCGGGCGCCCTCGCCGCCAGCGCGTCCGACCTCGTCCGGCTGGGCCGGATGCTCGCGGGCGGCACGCCGCACCTCGTCGCGCCGGACGACCTGGCGCTGATGCGCGAGCCGGTCCGGCACGCCGAGCCGTTCGGCATGGCCGACGGCTGGGGCCTCGGCCTGGCGCTGTTCCAGCGCGACGGCGTGCGCTGGGTCGGTCACGACGGCACCGCCGACGGCACGTCCTGCCACCTGCGGATCAACCCGGCCGACGGGACCGCGGTCGCGCTGACCACGAACGGCAGCACGGGCTTCGCGCTGTGGCGCGAGCTGGTCGGCGAGCTGGCCGACGCCGGTCTGCCGGTGGCCGACTACGACGGCCTGCGCGGCCTGAGCCGCCCCATCGCGCCCCCGCCGGACTGCACCGGCCGCTTCCGCAACGGCGACGTCGAGTACGCGGTGCGGGCCGTGGACCGGGAACGCCTGGCGCTCACGGTGGACGGCGAGCCGTTCGCCGACCTGTCGCTGTTCGACGGCCTGGTGTTCGCCATGCGTGATTCCGACACCGGCGACACCAACCAGACCGGGCGATTCCTGCGGGACCCCGACGACGGTGGCATCCGCTGGATCCAGATCGGCGGCCGGCTGGCCCGCAAGCACGTGGCGACAATGCACTGAAATTCACGTTTGACTCTAACTCTTCGCGCAATGGGTAACGCGCGCCCTTGAGCCAGAAAGGCACCCCTCGCGATGACGCATGCCCGCACACTGCCGGAATTGATCGCCGAGCAGTCGCTGCGCACCCCCGACGCACCCGCGGTGATATCCGCGGAGGGCGTGGTCGACTACCGGGAGCTGGACCGCCGCGCGAATCGGCTCGCGCACCTGCTGATCGCCAAGGGCGCGGGCCGCGAACGGGTGGTGGCGGTGGCCATGCCGCGGTCGGTGGACAACGTGGTGGCGCGGCTCGGGGTGCTGAAATCGGGGGCCGCGTACCTGCCGATCGACCCGGCCTACCCGGCCGACCGGATCGCGTTCATGGTGGACGACGCCGACCCGCTGCTCGTGCTCGACGGCCTGCCCGACCTCGCGGGGCAGCCGGCCACGGCGCCGGAGGTCACGATCCGGCCGGACGACCCGGCCTACGTCATCTACACGTCCGGCTCGACGGGCCGGCCCAAGGGCGTGGTGGTGCCGCACCGGGGGCTGCCCGCGTTCTCCGCCGCCGAGGTCGGGCACTTCGACGTGCGCCCCGGCGACCGGGTGCTCCAGTTCTCCTCCCCCAGCTTCGACGCCTCGGTGCTGGAGCTGTGCATGGCCCTGCCCGCCGGCGCGGCGCTCGTGGTGCCGCCGCCCGGCCCGCTGCTCGGCGAGCAGCTCGCCGGGGTGATCGCGGACTTCGGCGTCACGCACGCGCTCATCCCGCCGGTGGCGCTGGCCACCGTGCCGGACGTGGAGCTGCCCGCGTTCCGCACGCTGGTCGTCGGCGGTGACGCGTGCCCGCCCGACCTGGTGGCGAAGTGGGCGCCCGGCCGTCGCATGATCAACGCCTACGGGCCGACCGAGTCCACTGTGGTCACCTCGTGGAGCGAGCCGCTGACGCCCGGCGGCACGCCGCCCATCGGCAGACCCATCCCGGGCACCGAGGTGCGGGTGCTGGACGACGAGCTGCGCCCGGCCGCCGAGGGCGAGCTGTACGTGACGGGCCTCGGCCTGGCGCGGGGCTACCTGGGCCGGCCGGGCCTGACCGCGCAGCGGTTCCTGGCCGACCCGTTCGGCGAGCCCGGCGCGCGCATGTACCGGACCGGCGACGTGGTCCGCACCCGCCCCGACGGGCAGTTGGAGTTCGTCGGCCGTGCCGACCACCAGGTCAAGATCCGCGGCTTCCGGGTCGAGCCCGGCGAGATCGAGGCGTTGCTGCGCGAGCAGCCGGGCGTCGAGCACGCCGTCGTGGTCGCGCGCGGCGAGCCGAAGCGGCTGGTGGCCTACGTCGTCGGCGAGCCGGCCCTGGCCGACGACGTGGCGCGGTTGCGGGCCGCGCTGGCGGCGAGACTGCCCGACTACCTGGTGCCGTCCGCGTTCGTCGCGTTGGGAGCGTTCCCACTGACGCCCAACGGCAAGCTGGACCGCGACGCGCTGCCGGAGCCGGTCATCGGGGACGTGCCGGAGGGCTTCGTCGAGCCGCGCACCGACGGCGAGCGCCGGGTCGCCGCCGTGTGGTCGGACGTGCTCGGCGTGCCCAACGTGGGCGCGCACGACGACTTCTTCGCCCTGGGCGGCGACTCGATCCTGGCCGTGCGGGCGCTGTCGCGGCTGGGCGGGCTGCCGGTGCGGGCCCTGTTCGACCACCGCACGGTCGCCGCGCTCGCCGGGCACCTGGACGGGCCGGCGGAGGGCCGCCCGGACGCCACGCCGATCCCGCGCGTGCCGCGGGTGTCGCCGCTGCCGCTGTCGTCGGCGCAGCGCCGGCTGTTCTCCCTGGACGGCACGGCCGAGCAGAACACCGCGGTCGGGATCCGGCTCACCGGCCCCCTGGACGTCCCGCGGCTGGCCGCGGCGCTCGACGCGCTCGCCGACCGCCACGACGCGCTGCGCACCACGTTCGACGTGGTGGGCGACGAGCCGGTGCAGGTCGTCGCGGCGCACGGCACGATCCCGCTGCGCGTGCTGACCGACCGCCCGACCACCGCCGACCTCGGCCTGGACGAGCCGTTCGACCTGCGGCGCGGGCCGCTGACCCGGGCCGTGCTCGCCCCGCTCGGCCGCGACGAGCACCTGCTGGTGCTGGTGCAGCACCACATCGTGACCGACGGCTGGTCGGTGCAGGTGCTGCTGGAGGAGCTGGCCGGGCTGTACGCGGGCGACCGGCCGGCCGAGCCCGCCGTGCAGTACCCGGACTTCACCGCCTGGGACCGGGCCCGACCCGTCGGCGACGTGGCGTACTGGCGCGACCGGCTCGACGGCGTCGAGGCGCTGGACCTGCCCACCGACCGCCCCCGGCCGCCGCTGCGCACCACGGCGGGCGCGGTGCTGCGCCGCGCGCTGCCCGCCGACCTCGTCCGCCGGCTCGCGGGCGTGGGCCGCGCGCACGACGCCACCCTGTTCATGACGCTGACCGCCGCCGTGCAGGTGCTGCTGTCCGCGCGGGCCCGGCAGCGGGACATCGCCGTCGGCACGGTCAGCTCCGGGCGCGACCGCGCCGACCTGGAACGGGCCGTCGGCTTCTTCGTCCGCACGCTCGTGCTGCGCTCCTGGGTGGACCCCGACCTGCCGTTCACCGCGTTCCTCGACCAGGTCCGCGACACGACGCTGGAGGCGTTCGCGCACGACGACGTGCCGTTCGACCGGGTCGTGGAGGAGCTGCGGCCCGACCCGGACCCGAGCCGCACGCCGCTCGTGCAGGCCGTCGTGGCGCTGCACCAGCCGCTGCTGCGCGACGCGCGGTTCGGCGACCTGACCGCGGTCGAGCACGACCTGCCCCGACCGGTCGCCCGGTTCGACCTGGTGGTGGAGTTCTGGCCGCGCGGCGACGACCTGGCGCTGACCCTGGAGTACAACACCGACCTGTTCGACGCCGCCACGATCGACGCCCTGGGCGCGGACCTGGAAGCGCTGCTGCGCCTGGTCGTGGAGGACCCGGACCGCCCGCTGCGCGGCCTGGTCGAGCTGGACTTCCCGCCCGACGACACGGTCCGCGTCCGGGGCTACCGGGTGGACCTCGCCGAGGTGGAACGGGCGGTCCGGCGGCACCACGAGGTGACCGACGCGGTCGTGGTGCCGGCCGACCGGCGGCTGGTCGCGTACGTGACGCCGCCGATCAGCCCCGCGGCGCTCCAGGGGTTCCTCGGCCAGGTGCTGCCCGCGCACGCCGTGCCCACGACGTTCGTCGGCCTCGACCACCTCGACCGCGACGCGCTGCCCGCGCCCCCGGACGAGCGCCTCGAGACCCGGTACGTGGCCCCGCGCACGCCCGTCGAGGCGGTGCTGGCGGAAGTGTTCGCCGACGTGCTCGGCGCGACCCGCGTCGGCGTGCGGGACAACTTCTTCGCCCTGGGCGGCGACTCGATCCTGGGCATCCAGGTGGTCACCCGCGCCCGGCGCGCGGGCCTGGTGCTGACCTCGCGGGACATCTTCGCCCACCAGACCATCGCGGCCATCGCGCCGCACGTGACCCGCGACCTGCCGCCCGCCGCGGACCAGGGCGTGGTCACCGGCGACGCGCCGCTCACCCCGATCCAGCGGTGGTTCCTCGACAGCCACGCGGTGCGGCCCGAGCACTTCGACCAGTCCGTCGTCGCCGACCTCGGCGCGGACGGCGAGCTGGACGTGCCGGCCCTGCGCACCGCCCTGGCCGCGCTGCTCGAGCACCACGACGCGCTGCGCACCCGGTTCCAGGGCGACCGCCAGGTGGTCGAGCCGGTCACGGACGCCGACCCGCTGGCACCGACCGGCTTCGACCTCACCCGCGGACCGCTGCTGCGGGCCGAGGTGCTCGACGCCCGGTCGGTCCGGCTGACCGCGCACCACCTCGTGGTCGACGGCGTGTCGTGGCGCGTGCTGGTCGAGGACCTGACCACCGCCTACCGCCAGGCCCGCGCCGGCCAGGCCGTCGACCTCGGGCGCAAGACGACGTCGTTCCGCGACTGGGCGACCCGGCTCGCCGAGCACGCCGCGCACGGCTTCGACGCCGAGCTGGACCACTGGACCGCGGTGGCCGCCACGCCGACCGACCTGCCGGTGGACCGGCACGGCCCCAACACGGTCGGCTCGCAGCGCGACGTCACCGTGCGGCTCACCGCCGAGGAGACCGCCGCGCTGCTGCGCGACGTGCCGGGCGTGTACCGCACGCAGGTCAACGACGTGCTGCTGACCGCGCTGGGCCGGGTGCTGGCCGACTGGACCGGCCGCTCCCGCGTGCTGGTGGACCTGGAGGGCCACGGCCGCGAGGAGCTGTTCGACGACGTGGACCTGTCCCGCACGGTCGGCTGGTTCACCACGGTCTTCCCGGTCGCGCTCGACCTGCCCGACGAGGGCGGTTGGGGCGCCGCGCTCAAATCGGTGAAGGAGCAGCTGCGGGCGGTGCCCGGCCGCGGCATCGGGTACGGCGCGCTGCGCCACCTGGCCCGCACCGCGCCCGCCTGCGACCCGCGGGTCTCGTTCAACTACCTCGGCCGGTTCGCCGAGGACCAGCGCGAGCTGGAGCTGTCCGCGGACCCGCGCGCCCCCCGGCCCCACCTGCTCGACGTGGTGGGCCAGGTGCGCGGCGACCGGCTGGAGTTCACGTTCTCCTACAGCGAGCACACCCACGACCGGGAGACGATCACGCACCTCGGGAACGGGTTCGCCGCCGCGCTGCGCGGCATCCTGGCGCACTGCGCCGAGCCCGGCGCGGGCGGCCGCACGCCGTCGGACTTCCCGCTGGCGCGGCTCACCCAGGCCGAGGTGGACCGCATCACCGGCGAGGACGCCTACCCGCTCACCCCGATGCAGGCGGGCATGGTGTTCCACGGCCTGGGCGACCGGGGCGTGTACTTCCAGCAGACGACGTTCGTGGTGGACGGCGTCACCGATCCGGCGGCGTTCGCCGAGTCCTGGCAGCGGGTGGTCGACCGGACGCCGGTGCTGCGCAGCAGCGTGCTGTGGGAGGGCGTGCGCGAGCCGTTGCAGGTGGTGCACGAGCACGTCCGGCTGCCCGTCACGATCCTGGACTGGACCGACCTCGACGCGACGGCCCGCGCCGACCGGCTGCGGGACCTGCTGGCCGAGGACCGGGCGCGCGGCATCGACCTCGCGCGGCCGCCGCTGATGCGGGTCGCGATCGCCCGCCTGTCCCCCACCAGCGTCCAGGTGCTGTGGACGTTCCACCACGTGCTGCTCGACGGCTGGAGCGTCTTCCACGTCCTGTCGGACGTCCTCGGCGCGGGCGAGCCGGCGCCGCGCCGCCCGTTCCGCGACTACGTGGCCTGGCTGGCCGGGCAGGACGAGGCCGCGGCGGAGGCGCACTGGCGCGGCGTGCTCGGCGACTTCGACTCGCCCACGCCGCTGCCCGCCGACCGGCCGGGCGAGCACGGCACGTCGTCGCGCCGCCTGCCGGTGGAGCTGACCGCGGCCGAGTCCGACGCGCTGTACGAGTTCGCCCGCCGGCACCGCCTCACGCCGAGCGCGGTCGTGCAGGGCGCGTGGGCGCTGCTGCTGGCCCGGTCCAGCGGCCGGCGCGACGTGTGCTTCGGCGCGACGGTCTCCGGCCGCCCGGCCGACCTGCCGGGCGTGGACGAGATCACCGGCATCTTCATCAACACGCTGCCGGTGCGGGTCCGGGTCGACGGCGCGGCGCCGGTCGCGGACTGGCTGCGCGCGTTGCAGGACGCCCAGGCCGAGTCGCGGCGGTTCGAGCACGTGCCGCTGACCGACGTGCAGGCGTGGAGCGCGGTCGAGCGCGGCACCGCCCTGTTCGACAGCGTGGTGGTGTTCGAGAACTACCCGGCCGACCTCGCCGCCCTGTCCGGGCACGGGGGCATGGGGCTGCGCGAGCTGTCCGCCGTGGAAACCACGAGCTTCCCGCTCAGCGCCACCGTCTACCCCCACGAACGGCTCGGCGTGCTGCTGGGCTACGAGCCCGCGATGTTCGACGAGGCCACCGTCGAACGGCTCGGCCGACGGCTGCGCGCGCTGCTGGTGGGCCTGGTCGCGGACCCGGACCGGCCGGTGGCCGACGTGCCGTGGCTGTCCGACGCCGACCTGCGGGAGGTGCTGGTCGACTGGAACGGCACGTCCGCCGGCGAGCCGGTCGAGGGCACCATCGGGTCGCTGTTCGCCGCGCAGGCCGCGCGCACCCCCGACGCGGTCGCGGTGACCTGCGAAGGCACAAGCCTGACCTACCGGGAGCTGGACCGGCGGGCCAACCGGCTGGCGCACCACCTGATCGCCGCGGGCGCGGGGCCGGAGTCGTTGGTGGCGTTGCGGTTCCCCCGGTCGGTCGACCTGGTGGTGGCGGTGCTCGGCGTGCTCAAGTCGGGCGCGGCGTACCTGCCGCTGGACGCCTCCTATCCGGCGGAACGCCTCGCGCACATGATCGAGGACGCGCGGCCCGTGCACACGCTGGACCGGCTGCCGGACCTCTCGGCCTACCCCGACACCGACCCCGGCGCGCCGGTGGGGCCGGACAACGCCGCGTACGTGATCTACACCTCCGGCTCGACGGGCAAACCGAAGGGCGTGGTCATCCCGCACGCCAACGTGGTCCGGCTGTTCAGCCGGACCGACCACTGGTTCGGCTTCGGGCCGGACGACGTGTGGACGCTTTTTCACAGTTACGCCTTCGACTTCTCCGTGTGGGAGCTGTGGGGTCCGCTGCTGCACGGCGGGCGGCTCGTCGTCGTGCCCTACGAGGTGTCCCGGTCGCCGCGCGAGTTCGCCCGCCTGGTCGCCGACGAGGGCGTGACCGTGCTGAACCAGACGCCGTCGGCGTTCTACCCGCTGCTGGCCGAGGACCCCGAGCTGCCGTCCGTCCGGTACGTGATCTTCGGCGGCGAGGCCCTGGACGTGCGCAAGCTCGACGCGTGGCGCGGCCGTGGACAGCTGGTCAACATGTACGGGATCACCGAGACCACCGTGCACGTCACGTGGACGCCCGCGGACGGCTCGATCGGCGTGCCCATCCCCGACCTGCGGGTCTACGTGCTGGACGAGGACCTGAAACCGGTCCCGGCCGGGGTGCCCGGCGAGATGTACGTGGCCGGGCCGGGGGTGGCGCGCGGCTACCTCAACCGGCCGGGCCTGACCGCCTCCCGGTTCCCCGCCAACCCGTTCGGGCCGCCCGGCTCGCGGATGTACCGCACCGGCGACCTGGCCCGGTGGTCCGACGGACGGCTGCACTACCTGGGCCGAGCGGACCAACAGGTGAAGGTCCGCGGGTTCCGGATCGAACTCGGCGAGGTGGAAGCCGCCGTGAGGGCGCATCCCGCCGTCGCCGAGGTCGTTGTACTGGCGAACGAACACCGCCTGGTCGCGTACTTCGTGCCGGACAAGCCGACTACGGCCTCGGAGCTGCGCGACCACACGGCCAGGGTCCTGCCCGACCACATGGTCCCGGCGGCGTTCGTCGCACTGGAGAGCATGCCGTTGACCGCGAACGGCAAGCTGGACCGCGTCGCGCTCCCCGCGCCCGAGCGCGACGCGGTCACGTCCGGCGAGTACGTGGCGCCGCGCACCGAGACCGAAGAGGCCATCGCCGCGATCTGGGCCGACGTGCTGGGCGTCGAGCGGGTCGGCGTCGAGGACGGCTTCTTCGCCCTGGGCGGCGACTCGATCCGCAGTTTGCACATCACGTCCCGGACCAAGGCGGCGTTCGGCGTCGACCTCTCCCCGCGCGACGTCCTCACCGCCCGCACCGTCTCCGCCCTGGCCGACCTGGTCGAGGACCTGGTGCTCGCGGACCTCGAAGCTCTCGTTGCCGACACGGAGGCGTGACCGGACATGACCACCTCCAAGCACGACCGGATCTCCGCGCTGCCGGAGCACCTGCGCGCACGGCTGCGGGACCGGCTCGCCGGTCGCGCCGCGCCCCGCGCCGACGTGATCCCGCCCGCGCCGCGCGACCGGCCGCTGCCGCTGTCGGCGGGCCAGCAGCGGCTGTGGTTCCTCAACCAGTTCCAGCCCGAGAGCACCGAGTACACCAGCGCCGTCGCGTTCCGCCTCACCGGTCCGCTCGACGTGGCCCGGCTGACCGACGCGGTGCGCGGGCTGGTGGCCAGGCACGAGTCGCTGCGCACCACGTTCGACCAGGTCGACGGCCTCCCGGTGCAGGTGGTGCACGACCACGTCGACCTCGACCTGGTCGAGGTCGACGACCTGCAAGCGGAGCTGGACCGGCCGTTCGACCTGCGGCAGGGGCCGCTGTTCCGGGCCGCGCTGCGCACCGAGTCCGCCGACGTGCACGTGCTGCTGCTGGCCTCGCACCACATCGTGGTGGACGGCTGGTCGCTCGGCGTGCTGGCCGACGAGCTGGGCGCGCTGTACCGCGGCGAGGAGCTGGACCCGCCCGCGTTGCAGTACGCCGACTACGCCGTCTGGCAGCGGGGACGGCCGGTGGACACCGGCTTCTGGGTCGACCGGCTCCGCGGCGTCGTGCCGCTGGAGCTGCCCACCGACCGGCCCCGGCCCGCGGAGCGCTCCTCGGCGGGGGCCACGCACGAGTTCCTGGTGCCCGCCCGGCTCGCGGACGACCTGGTCGAGCTGTCACGGGTCAACGAGACCACCCTGTTCACCACGCTGACCGCCGCGTGCCAGCTCCTGCTGGCCCGCTACTCCGGGCAGGACGACATCGCGATCGGCACCGTGACCAGCGGGCGCAACCGCCCGGAGCTGGCCGGGCTGGTCGGCTTCCTGGTCGGCACCGTCGTGCTGCGGTCCACTGTGGACCTGTCGCGGTCGTTCACCGAGTTCCTGGCGGAGGTCAACCGCACCACGCTGGACGCGCTGGCGCACGACGACGTGCCGTTCGACCGGGTGGTGGAGGCGGTCGGCGCGACCCGCGACCCGAGCCGGTCGCCGCTGTTCGACGTGATGGTGGCGTTGCAGGACACCGGCGGCGCGCTGCCCCGGCTGCCCGGCCTCGTGGTCGAGGACCACCCCCTCGGCCGGGACCGGTCGATCTTCGACCTGAGCATCGACTTCACCCGCACCGCCGACGGCATCCACGGCCTGGTCGAGTACAGCACCGAGCTGTTCGACGCGGGCACGATCGAGCGGATGGCGCGGCACCTGCTGGTGCTGCTGGCGGGCGTCACGGCCGACCCGCACCGGCCGGTGGTCGAGGTGCCGCTGCTGCTCGGCGACGAGCCGGACGGCCGGGGCCGCGTGCTGGAGGTGCCCCCGACCACGTTCCCCGGGCTGTTCGAGGCCCAGGCCCGGCGCACGCCCGACGCGACCGCGCTGGTGTGCGGCGACGAGCGGTTGACGTTCGCCGAGCTGGACGCGCGGGCCAACCGGCTCGCGCACCACCTGGTGGCGAGCGGTGTCCGGCCCGAGCAGGTGGTGGCGCTGTCGCTGCCGCGCGGCGTGGAGTCGGTCGTGGGCATCCTGGGCATCATGAAGGCGGGCGGGGTGTACCTGCCCGTCGACCCCGGCCTGCCGCCGGCGCGCCGGGAGCACCTGCTCGGCGACTCGGGCGCGGTGGTGGTCCTCGACGGGCCGGTGGACACCTCGGCGTACCCGGCGACCAGGCCGGAGGTGCCGTTCGGCCCGGACCACGCCGCGTACGTGATCTACACCTCCGGGTCCACGGGCCTGCCCAAGGGCGTGGTGGTCGAGCACCGGCAACTGGTGAACCTCTTCCACAACCACGTCACCGACTTCGTCCGCGGGCGCATGCGGGTGGCGTTGACCGCGGTGTTCTCGTTCGACACGTCCTGGGAAGGCCCGCTGCTGATGGCGGACGGGCACGAGCTGCACGTGATCACGGACGAGGTGCGGCTGGACCCGGACGCGCTGGTGGCGTACGTGCGGCGGCACCGGATCGACTTCATGGACGTGACGCCGACGTACGTGCAGCAGTTGCTGCCGGCGGGCTTGTTGGCGGGCGGGCACGTGCCGGAGGTGCTGTCGCTGGGCGGCGAGGCGCTGGGCGCGGCGCTGTGGCGGGAGCTGGCGGCGCGGCCGGACGTGCGGGCGTACAACTTCTACGGCCCCACCGAGGCCACGGTCGACGCGGTGACCACGCCGGTGTTCGGCGAGCGGCCGGTGATCGGCCGCCCGGTGGCGAACCTGGCGGTCCGGGTGCTGGACGAGGACCTGCGGCCGGTGCCGGTGGGGGTGCCGGGCGAGCTGTTCATCGCCGGCGCGCAGGTGGCGCGCGGTTACCTCGGCCGGCCGGGGCTGACCGCGCAGCGGTTCCTGCCCGACCCGTACGGCGAGCCGGGGACGCGGATGTACCGCACCGGCGACCGGGTGCGGTGGGTTCCCGTGGACGGGGCCGGCCAAGCGCACGACCAGGCGCACACCGGCCGAGCCGACCAGGCTCACACCGGCGGAACCGACCAGGCTCACACCGACCGAGCCGACCAGGCGCACACCGGCGGAACCGACCAGCGGTCCCCGGTGCTCGAATACCTCGGGCGCGCGGACGACCAGGTCAAGATCCGCGGGTACCGCATCGAGCCCGGCGAGGTCGAGGCCGCGATCCTCACCCACCCGGCCGTGCGCGAAGCGGTCGTCGTCGCCCGCGCCGACCAGGGCCACACCCGGCTGGTCGCCTACGTGGTGACCGACGGGCCGGCGGACCTGCGCGCGCACCTGCGCCCGTCGCTGCCGGAGTACCAGGTGCCGTCGGCGTTCGTCGTGCTCGACCGCATCCCGCTCACCCCCAACGGCAAGCTGGACAAGGCGGCGCTCCCCGCGCCGGAGGTGGTGGCCGACGGCGAGTTCGTCGCGCCCCGCACCCCGGTCGAGGCCGAGCTGGCCCGGCTCTGGGCCGAGGTGCTCGGCGTGGAGCGCATCGGCGTCGACGACAACTTCTTCGCGGTCGGCGGCGACTCGATCCTGTCCATCCAGCTCGTGTCCCGCGCCCGGCAGGCCGGGCTGCGCCTGACCTCCCGGGACGTGTTCCGCCACCAGACGATCGCCGAGCTGGCCCTGGTGGTCTCCACCGCGACCGAGGCCGAACCGGAGCGGGTGTTCACCGGGCCCGCGCCGCTGACCCCGATCCAGCGCTGGTTCTTCGCCGAGCACGGCCCGATGCCGCACTACACCATGACCTTGCTGGTCGAGCTGGAGCCGGGCGTGGACGCCGAGGCGCTGGGGGCCGCCGTGCGGACCGCGGTCGGCCACCACGACGCGTTGCGGCTGCGGTTCCGCCAGGTCGACGGGCGGTGGGTGCAGGAGGTCGCGGCCGAGGCGGGCGAGGTGTTCCGGGTCGAGCGCGACGCCGACGCCGAGACCGTCGCCCGCGAGGCGCAGCGGGGCCTGGACGTGACCGCCGGGCCGCTGCTGCGGGCGGTGTTCCTCCCCGGCGAGCGGCCGGAGCTGCTGCTGGTCGTGCACCACCTGGTGATGGACGGCGTGTCGTGGCGCGTGCTGCTCGCCGACCTGGAACAGGCCTACCGGGGTCTGCCGCCGGAGCCCGTGGGCACGCCGTTCACGCAGTGGGCGCACCTGCTGGACGAGCACGTCCGGTCCGGCGCGCTGGAGGACGCCCGGTCGTACTGGGAGTCGCTGCCCGAGCCGGGGTCGCTGCCGGTGGACCGGGACGGCGCGAACACCGCGGGCTCGACCCGCGAGGTGTCGGTGCGGCTGGACAAGCCGACCACCGACGCGCTGCTGACCGCCGTGCCGCCGGTCTACCGCACCCAGGTCAACGACGTGCTGCTGAGCGCGTTGGGCCGGGCGCTGGCCGAGTGGACGGGGCGGGACGCGGTGAGCGTGGCGCTGGAGGGCCACGGCCGCGAGGAGCTGCTGCCCGGCGTGGACCTGTCCCACACGGTCGGCTGGTTCACCACCCAGTTCCCGGTGGTGCTGCCGACGCACGAGGACTGGGACCGGACGTTGAAGGCGGTCAAGGAGTCGCTGCGCGCGGTGCCGCACCGCGGCCTGAGCCACGGCGCGCTCGGGCAGCCGGGCGGCCACCGGCTGCCCGACCTCTCGTTCAACTACCACGGCCGGTTCGACGTGGCCGACGGCGGTTTCTACCGGGCGCGGCGCGGTGTCGGCGCGGACGTGGACCCCGACGCGACCCGCGACCACCTGCTGGAGGTCACCGGCCTGGTCGAGGGCGGCGAGCTGGAGCTGACCTGGCACTACTCGGCGAACCTGCACGACGGGGCGACCGTGCGGCGGCTGGCCGAGCGGGTGCTCGACCACCTGCGCGCGATCGTGGCGCACTGCGCCCGGCCGGGCGTCGGCGGGCGCACGCCGAGCGACTTCCCGCTGGCGCGGCTCACCCAGGAGCAGGTCGACCGGATCGCCGGCCCGGACGTCGAGGACGTCTACCCGCTCACCCCGCTCCAGGCCGGCATGGTGTTCCACAGCCTGGTGGAGCCCGGCGCGTACGTGGACCGGACGCGGCTGGTGCTCGACGGCGTGACCGACTCGGCGGCGCTGGCGCGGGCGTGGCAACGCGTCGTGGACCGCACGCCCGTGCTGCGCACCAGCGTGGTGTGGGAGCAGGTGGACCGGCCCGTGCAGGTGGTGCACCGGCGCGTCGAGCTGCCCGTGACCCGCGCCGAGGAGGTGTCCGACCGGTTCGACCTGACGGCCGCGCCGCTGCTGCGGGTGGGCGTCACGCCGCTGGCGGGCGACCGGGTCGAGGTCGTGTGGACCTCGCACCACGTGCTGCTGGACGGCTGGAGCACCGCGCAGGTGTTCGCCGAGGTGCTGGAGCAGTACCGCGCGATCACCGCGGGCGACGCGCCCGACCTGCCCGCCCGCCGGCCGTTCCGCGACTACCTGGGCTGGCTGGCCGAGCAGGACCCGGCCGAGGCGGAGGCGCACTGGCGCTCGGTGCTGTCCGGTGTGGACGGTGCGACGCCGCTGCCGTTCGACCGGCTGCCGACCGGGGAGCACGGCACGCGGCGGACCGAGGTGGTCCGGCTCGCGCTGACCCCCGGTGAGTCCGCGGCGCTGCGCGACACCGCCCGGCGGCACGGGCTGACGGTCAACACGGTGGTGCAGGGCCTGTGGGCGTTGCTGCTGTCCCGGCACTCGGGCGAGCAGGACGTGGTGTTCGGCAGCACGGTGTCCGGCCGGCCCGCGGAGCTGCCGGGCGTCGAGTCGATGATCGGCATGTTGATCAACACCGTGCCCACCAGGGTGGTGGTGGACGGCGACATGCCCGCGGCGCAGTGGTTGCGCGACCTCCAGGCCGGGCAGAGCGAGTCGCGGCGGTTCGACTACGTGTCGCTGGCGCAGGTGCGGCAGTGGGTGGGCGGCCCGCTGTTCGACAGCGCCGTGGTGTTCGAGAACTACCCGCTCAGCGAGGTCACCGAGACCACGGGCGTGCGGGTGCGCGACGTGGACGCCGAGGAGGGCACGAACTTCGCGCTCACGCTGGTCGCGCACCTGACCGACCACCTCGCCGCGCGGCTGCTGTACGACGCCGAGCTGTTCGACGAGGGCACCGCGCGCCGGCTCGCCACGCACCTCGGGGTGCTGCTGCGCGGGCTCGCCGAGGACGCCGAGCGGCCGGTGCGGGCGCTGCCGATGGCCACCGACGAGGAGCTGCGCGCGGTCCTGGTGGACTGGAACGACACCGGCGCGGGCGGGACGGCCGCGGGCATCGCGGCCGCGTTCGCCGCACAGGTCCGCAGCACGCCGCACGCCGCCGCAGTGGTGTCCGGCGACGTCGTGCTGGACTACGCCGCGCTGGACGCGCGGGCCAACCGGCTGGCGCACCACCTGGTGCGGCTGGGCGTCGGGCCCGACGAGCGGGTCGCCCTGCTGGCCGCCCGCTCGGTGGACCTGGTCGTGGGCCTGCTCGCGGTGGTCAAGGCGGGTGGCGCGTACGTGCCGCTGGACGTCCGGGCCCCGCGCGACCGGCTCCGGCTGCTGCTCGCCGACACCTCGGCCGCCGTGCTGCTGGCCGACGCCGGCTGGGTGGACACGGCGCGGGAGGTCCACGACGGGGTCGTGGTGCCGCTCGACGTCGTGCCCGACGAGCCCGACACCGACCCCGGCGTCGTGGCGCACCCGGACCACCTGGCCTACGTCGTGCACACCTCCGGCTCGACCGGCACGCCGAAGGGCGTCGCGGTGCGGCAGCGGGACGTGGTCGGCCTGGCGCTCGACCGCTCGTTCGACCGCGGCCACGAGCGCGTCCTGATGCACTCCCCCACGGCGTTCGACGCCTCCACCTACGAGGTGTGGGTACCGCTGCTGCGCGGTGGCGCGGTCGTGGTGGCGCCGCCGGTGGACGTGGACGCGGAGGTGCTGCGCCGGGCGGTCGCCGAGGGCGGGGTCACCGCCGTGTTCCTGACCGCGGGCCTGTTCCGGGCGCTGGCGCAGGACGCGCCGGACTGCCTGGCGGGCCTGCGCGAGGTGTGGACCGGCGGCGACGTGGTGCCCGCCGCGGCGGTGCGGCGGGTGCTGGCCGCCTGCCCCGGCACGGCCGTCGTGGACGTCTACGGCCCCACCGAGACCACCACCTACGCCACCCGACGGGTGTTCACCGCGGTCGAGGAGGTGCCGGACCCGGTGCCGATCGGCACGCCGCTGGACGGCATGCGCGCGTACGTGCTGGACGGCGACCTGCGGCCCGTGCCGCCCGGCGTCGTCGGCGAGCTGTTCCTCGCGGGCGAGGGCCTGGCGCGCGGGTACCTCGACCGGCCGGGCCTGACCGCGCAGCGGTTCGTGGCCGACCCGTTCGGCGGGTCGGGCGGGCGCATGTACCGCACGGGCGACCTGGTGCGCTGGACGGCGGGCGGCGAGCTGGCGTTCGTCGGCCGGGCCGACGAGCAGGTGAAGATCCGCGGCTTCCGGGTCGAGCTGGGCGAGATCGAGACCGTGCTGGCCGCGCACCCGGCGGTCGCCGAGGTCGTGGTGGCGCCCCGCCAGGACGCGCAGGGCGTGAAGCGGCTCGTCGCCTACGTGGTCGCGGGCTCCGGGCGGCCCGACGTGGCGGAGCTGGCCGGGATGGCCCGGCGCGAGCTGCCCGACTACATGGTGCCGGCGGCGTTCGTGCTGCTGGACGAGCTGCCGCTGAGCCGCAACGGGAAGGTGGACCGGCGGGCGCTGCCCGACCCGGAGCCGACCCGCGAGCGCGAGTACGTCGCGCCGCGCACCGACGCCGAGCGCGCCGTGGCCGACGTCTGGGCCGACGTGCTGGGCGTGGACCGGGTCGGCGCGCACGACGACTTCTTCACCCTCGGCGGCGACTCGATCATCAGCATGCGGGTGACCTCGCGGCTGCGCGAGCGGTTCGGCGTGCAGCTCTCGCCCCGCGCGCTGTTCGAGAACCCCACGGTGTCCGGACTCGCGACCGCGATCTCCGGCGAGCAGGTGGTGGACGCCATCCCGGTGATCCCGCGCGATGGCGTCCACCCGCAGACCCCCGCGCAGCGGCGGCTGTGGTTCCTGGACCGGTTCGAGCCCGGCAGCACGGAGTACGTGACGCTCGCGGCGTGGCGGGTGCGGGGACCGCTGGACGTGGCGGCGCTGCGGCGGGCGCTGGACGGCCTGGTCGCGCGGCACGAGTCGCTGCGCACCACCTTCGCCGACGGCGTGCAGGTGCTGCACGAGCCGTTCCCGGTGCCGCTGGAGGTCGAGGACGCCCCGTGGGAGGCGGTGCTGCGCGAGGAGGCCGGCACGCCGTTCGACCTGGAGCGGGGCCCGCTGCTGCGGGTGCGGCTGGTGCGGGTCGCCGAGGACGAGCACGTGTTCGCGCTGGCGGTGCACCACATCGTGACCGACGGCTGGTCGACGGGCGTGCTGATGCGCGACCTGGAGGCGCTGTACGCGGGCGAGGCGCCGGCGCCGCCGGCGGTGCAGTACGTGGACTACGCGGCGTGGCGGCAGGACCCGCCGGTGGACTACTGGGCCGGGCAGCTGGCCGGGGTGCCGCCGCTGGAGCTGCCCACCGACCGGCCCCGGGCGGCGGTGCGCGGCACGGCGGGCGCGGTGCGCGAGTTCACCGTGCCCGACGACGTGGCGGACGCGCTGGGCGTGCTGGTGCGCGAGCGCGGCGACACGGTGTTCACCGCGCTGGTCGCCGCCTGCCAGGCGCTGCTCGCGCGGTACAGCGGGCAGGACGACATCGCGGTGGGCACGGCGGTCTCCGGCCGCGGCCGGGCCGAGCTGGACGACGTCGTCGGCCTGTTCGTCAACACCGTCGTGCTGCGGTCCACCGTGGACCTGGACGGGTCGTTCGAGGATTTGCTGGCGCGGGTGCGCGTGACCGCGCGGGAGGCGTTCGCCCACCAGGACGTGCCGTTCGAGCGCGTGGTGGACGCGGTGCGGCCGGAACGCGACCCGAGCCGCAACCCGCTGTTCGACGTGATGGTGCTGCTGCAGAACGCGAGCGGCGAACCGCCCCGGCTGCCGGGGCTGGAGCTGAGCCCGGTGCGGCTGCCCCAGCTCACGTCCACGTGCGACCTGACGTTCGAGTTCGACGCCTCCGACGGCGTGCTGCGCGGCGCGGTCGAGTACAGCACCGACCTGTTCGACGCGTCCTCGGTGGACCGGGTGGTCGGGCACCTGCTCGCGCTGCTGGCGGGCGTCGTCGCCGACCCGGCCCGGCCGCTGTCGGCGGTGCCGCTGCTGCTGGGCGACGAGCCCGACGGCCGGGGTCGCGCGCTGGACGTCCCGGACACCACGTTCCCCGCCGTGTTCGCCGCGCAGGCCGCGCGGACGCCGGACGCGACCGCGCTGGTGTGCGGCGACGAGCGGTTGACGTTCGCCGAGCTGGACGCGCGGGCCAACCGGCTCGCGCACTGGCTGGTGGAGCGCGGCGCGGGACCCGAGCGGGTGGTGGCGGTGATGCTGCCCAGGACGGCGGACGCCGTGGTGGCCATCCTCGGCGTGCACAAGGCGGGCGCGGTCTACCTGCCCGTCGACCGGGGCCTGCCGCGCGAGCGGGTGGACTTCCTGCTCCGCGACGCGCGGCCCGCGCTGGTGCTGGAGTCGTGGCCGGAGTTGGCCGGGCTCCCTGCCACCGACCCCGGCGTCGCGGTGCGGCCCGACCACGCCGCGTACGTCATCTACACGTCGGGTTCCACCGGCACGCCCAAGGGCGTCGTGGTGGAGCACCGGCAGCTGGTGAACCTGCTGCACAACCACGTCACGGACTTCGCCCGGGAGCACCTGCGGGTCGCGCTGTCGGCGGTGTTCTCGTTCGACACCTCGTGGGAGGGCCCGGTGCTCATGGCCGCGGGCCACGAGCTGCACCTGCTCACCGACGACGTGCGCCTGGAGCCCGCCGCGCTGGTGGACTACGTGCGGCGGCACCGGATCGACTTCCTCGACCTCACGCCGTCGTACGCGCAGCAGCTCATCCCCGCCGGCCTGCTCGCCGGCGAGCACCGGCCCCGGGTGCTGATGCTGGGCGGCGAGGCGCTGCCCGGACCGCTGTGGCGGGAGCTGGCCGGGGTGGACACCGCGGTGCACAACTTCTACGGCCCCACCGAGACCACCGTGGACGCGGTCTCCTGCCGCGTGGTCGGCGACCGGCCGGTCATCGGCGCGCCGTTGGCGAACCTGGTCGCCCGGGTGCTGGACGACGACCTCCGGCCGGTGCCCACCGGGGTGCCCGGCGAGCTGTACATCGCCGGCGCGCAGGTGGCGCGCGGGTACCTCGACCGACCCGGTCTGACCGCGTCCCGCTTCCTGGCCGACCCGTTCGGCGAGCCGGGCTCGCGCATGTACCGCACGGGCGACCGGGTCCGGTGGACCCCCGACGGCCTGGAGTACCTCGGCCGCACGGACGACCAGGTCAAGATCCGCGGGTTCCGGATCGAGCTGGGCGAGGTGGAGGCCGCGCTGCTGGCCCACCCGGACGTGGCGCAGGCCGCGGTGGCGGTGCGCGAGCACCACGGCCACCCGCGGTTGGTCGCCTACACCGTCGGCCCGGCGTCCGACCTCGGGCCGTGGCTGAAGGAACGGCTGCCCGACCACATGGTCCCCTCGGCGTTCGTCGCCCTCGACG
The DNA here is from genome assembly GCF_053601135.1 of Actinosynnema sp. NPDC004786. Lineage (NCBI taxonomy): Bacteria > Bacillati > Actinomycetota > Actinomycetes > Pseudonocardiales > Pseudonocardiaceae > Actinosynnema > Actinosynnema sp. NPDC004786. The sequence continues at coordinate 251,923 of NZ_JBSGBG010000002.1, forward strand.
GGCTGCCGCTGACGCCCAGCGGCAAGGTGGACCGCCGCGCCCTGCCCGCGCCGGAGTTCGCCGACCGCGCCGACTACGTCGCGCCCAGCGCGGGCGTCGCGGCCCGGCTGGCCGAGGTGTGGGCCGAGGTGCTGGGCGTGGAGCGGGTCGGCGCGCACGACAACTTCTTCGCGCTGGGCGGCGACTCGATCCTGTCCATGCAGGTGGTGTCCCGCGCCCGGCAGGCCGGGCTGGGCCTGACGTCCAAGGACATCTTCCTGCGGCAGACCGTCGAGGACCTGGCGCTCGCGGTCACCGAGGACGTCGGGCGGGTGCACGAGGTCGTCACCGGTCCGGTGCCGCTCACCCCGATCCAGCGCTGGTTCTTCACCGAGCACGGACCGCTGGCGCACTTCACCATGTCGGTGGTCGTGGAACCGGGCGACGTGCCGCCGGCCGCGGTCCGGGACGCCGTGCACGCCGTCGTGGCCCACCACGACGCGTTGCGCACCCGGTTCACCCTGGTGGACGGCACGTGGCGGCAGGAGGTCGCCGAGGCCGAGCACGCGGATGTCTTCCGGATCGGCGCCGACGACCTGCGCACCGAGGCGGAACGCGCGCGGGCGGGCCTGGACCCGCGCCACGGGCCGATGCTGCGCGCGGTGCTGCTGCCCGACGGGCGGCTGTTCCTGACCGCGCACCACCTCGTGGTGGACGCGGTGTCGTGGCGGATCATCGTCTCCGACCTGGAGACCCTGCTGGCGGGCGGCGCGCTCGGCCCGAAGACCACGGCGTTCGCCGACTGGGCGCGGCGGCTGGACCGGCACGTCCGCGCCGGCGGGTTCGACGCGGCCCTGCCGCACTGGGCGGACGTGCCGGTCGAGGAGCCCGTGCCGACGCGGGCGGACACGGCGCGCAGCGTCACCGTCCGCCTCGGCCGCGCCGAGACCGACGCGCTGCTGCGCGAGGTGCCCGAGGCGTACCGGACGCAGGTCAACGACGTGCTGCTGACCGCGTTGGCGTCGGCGTTCGACGGGCGTGCGCTGGTGGCGCTGGAGGGCCACGGCCGCGAGGAGCTGTTCGACGGCGTGGACCTCTCGCGCACGGTCGGCTGGTTCACCGCGCAGTTCCCGGTGGCGCTCGCACTCCCGGCCGGCGACTGGGACACCGCGCTGAAGGCGGTGAAGGAGCAGTTGCGCGCCGTGCCCGACAAGGGCCTGAGCTACGAGGCCCTGCGGTACGACGACCGGGGCCTGACCGGGTCGCTGCCCCGGGTGTGCTTCAACTACCTGGGCCAGTGGGACGGCTCGGTCACCGAGGCCGCGTCGGGCCGCGAGGTGCCGGACGACTTCGTGCGACCGCACCTGCTCGACATCACCGCCGCGGTGTCCGGCGGCGAGCTGGTGGTGGAGTGGGAGTTCTCCACCTCCGCGCACGACGAGGCCGCGGTGCGGGCGCTGGCCGACCGGATGCTCGACGCGCTGCGCGGCATCGCCGAGTTCTGCGCCCGGCCCGGCGCGTGGGGCCGCACCCCGTCGGACTTCCCGCTGGCGCGGCTGACCCAGGAGCAGGTCGACCGGATCGCCGACCCGGACGTGGAGGACGTCTACCCGCTCACCCCGCTCCAGGCGGGGATGCTGTTCCACGACCTCGTCGACGACGGCACGGCGTACCTCAACCAGATGCGGGTGCGGCTGTCGAACGTGACCGACCCGCGCCGGCTCGGCGAGGCGTGGCAGCGGGTGGTGGACCGCACGCCGGTGCTGCGGTCCGGCGTCGCCTGGGAGGGCCTGGACGAGCCCGTGCAGGTCGTGCGGCGCGGCGTGCGGCTGCCGGTGACCTACGCGGACGTGACCGACGAGCTGGTCGCCGCCGACGCCGCGGCCGGGCTGGACCTGGCCGCGCCGACGCTGATGCGGGTGGTGATCGGGCGGGTGTCCGACACCGAGGTCGACGTGCTGTGGACCTCGCACCACCTGATCCTGGACGGCTGGAGCACCCCGCAGGTGTTCGGCGACGTGCTGGCGGAGTACGCGGGCGGCGCGCCGACCCCGCGCCGGCCGTTCCGCGACTACCTGGCGTGGCTCGCGGAGCAGGACCAGGGCGACGCCGAGGCGCACTGGCGCGCCGTGCTGGCGGGCGTCGAGTCGCCGACGCCGCTGCCGTTCGACCGGGAGCCCGCGCAGGCGCACCGCGCGGAGTCGTCCGCGAAGGTCGCGCTCGACCTGCCGCTCGACCGGCTCGACGCGGTGGCCCGCGCGTCCGGCCTGACGGTGAACACGCTGGTGCAGGGCGCGTGGGCACTGCTGCTGGCCCGCACCTCCGGCCGGCGTGACGTGGTGTTCGGCAGCACGGTGTCGGGCCGCCCGGCCGAGCTGCCCGGCGTCGAGTCGATCGCCGGCATGTTCATCAACACCGTGCCCGCGCGCGTGGTGGTGGACCCGGACGCGACCGCGGTGGACTGGCTGCGCCGGCTCCAGGCCGAGCAGATGGAGTCGCGGCGGTTCGACTTCGTGTCGCTGGCGCAGGTGCAGCAGTGGGCGGGGACCCGCCTGTTCGACAGCCTGCTGGCGTTCGAGAACTACCCGGCGGACGCCGACACGCCCGACGACGCGCCCGCCGTGGGCGAGATCGACAGCCTGGACACGACCACGTTCCCGTTGACCGTGCGCGCCTACGCCGAGGGGTCGCTGCACGTCGAGCTGACCTACGACCCGAGGCTGTTCGACGAGCGCACGATCGCCGCGCTGGGCGACCGGCTGGCCCGGCTGCTCGACGCGCTCGGCGCGGACCCGCACCGCCGCGTGGCGGACCTGCCGTGGCTGTCCGACGGCGAGCTGGAGCAGGTGCTGGTCTCGTGGAACGGCGCCGCGCCGGCCGAACCGGTGGCCGACACCATCCCGTCGCTGTTCGCGCGGCAGGTCGCGCGCACGCCCGACGCGGTGGCGGTCACCTGCCGGGGCGAGTCGCTGACCTACCGGGAGCTGGACGAGCGCGCCAACCGGCTCGCCCACCACCTCGTCCGGGCGGGCGCGGGGCCGGAAACGCTGGTGGCGTTGAAGTTCCCGCGGTCGCTGGACCTGGTGGTGGCGGTGCTGGGCGTGCTCAAGGCCGGCGCGGCGTACCTGCCGATCGACCCGGACTACCCGGCCGACCGGGTCGCGTACATGGTCGCCGACGCGTGGCCGGTGCTGACGCTGCAGGCGCTGCCGGACCTGGCGGCGCTGCCCGCCACCGCGCCGGAGGTGGCGCTGTCGCCGGACAACGCCGCGTACGTGATCTACACGTCCGGCTCGACCGGCAAGCCCAAGGGCGTGGTGGTGCCGCACGCCAACGTGGTGCGGCTGATGTCGCGGACCGACCACTGGTTCGGGTTCGGCCCCGACGACGTGTGGACGCTGTTCCACAGCTACGCCTTCGACTTCTCGGTGTGGGAGCTGTGGGGACCGCTGCTGTACGGCGGTCGGCTGGTCGTCGTGCCGTTCGAGGTGTCGCGGTCGCCGCGCGACTTCGCCCGGTTGATCGGGGACGAGGGCGTGACGGTGCTCAACCAGACGCCGTCGGCGTTCTACCAGCTCCTGGCCGAGACGCCCGAGCTGCCGTCGGTGCGGTACGTGGTCTTCGGCGGCGAGGCGCTCGACGTGCGCAAGGTGGCGGCGTGGCGCGGACCCGGCCGGTTGATCAACATGTACGGGATCACCGAGACCACCGTGCACGTCACGTGGACCGAGGCCGACGGCACGATCGGCGTGCCGATCCCCGACCTGCGGGTCTACGTGCTGGACGAGGACCTGCGGCCCGTGCCGCCGGGCGTGGTGGGCGAGATGTACGTGGCCGGGCCGGGCCTGGCGCGCGGGTACCTGAAGCGGCCCGGCCTGACCGCGTCCCGGTTCCCGGCGAACCCGTTCGGGCCGCCCGGCTCGCGGATGTACCGGACCGGCGACCTGGCCCGGTGGGTGGACGGCCGGCTGGAGTACTTCGGCCGCGCCGACCAGCAGGTGAAGATCCGCGGGTTCCGGATCGAGCTGGGCGAGATCGAGGCGGTGCTGGCGCGGCACGCCGCCGTGGCGCAGGTGGCCGTGGTGGTGCGCGAGGACCGGCTGGTGGCCTACCACGTGCCCGCGGGTGCGGGCACGGGCGGTGCGGGCACGGGCGGTGCGGGCGCGGCAGGCACCGGCACGTCGAGCACCGGCACGGCCGACGCGGCAGGCACCGGAGCGAGTGCGGCCGGTGCAGGCGCGGGCGGCCCGGCCGCGGCCAGCGCGGGTGCGGGCGGCCCGGCCGCGACCGGCGCGAGTTCGGGCGGTGCGGGCGCGAGTTCGGGCGGTGCGGCGAGCACCGGCGCGGCGGGCGCGGCCACCCGGGCGGCGAGCGCGGCGGAGTTGCGTGACCACGCGGCGCGGTCGTTGCCGGACTACATGGTGCCGACCGCGTACGTGGCGCTGGACCGGTTGCCCCTCAACGCCAACGGCAAGCTGGACCGGGCCGCGTTGCCCGCGCCCGAGCGGGACGCGTCCGCGGCCGGCGGGTTCGTCGCGCCGCGCACCGAGGCGGAACGGCTCGTCGCGGCCGTGTGGTCCGAAGTGCTCGGGCTGGACGCGGTCGGCGCGACGGACAACTTCTTCGCGCTGGGCGGCGACTCGATCTCCAGCATCCGGGTGGTGTCGAAGCTGCGCTCGACGTTCGACCTGTCGCCGCGCGACGTGTTCGACCACCCGACCGTGACCGCGCTGGCCGCCCGGCTCTCGGCGGCCGACCACGCGGTGATCCCGCGGGTCGAGGGGCGTCCGCCGCTGTCGTTCGCCCAGCAGCGGCTGTGGTTCCTCGACCAGTTCTCCCCCGGCGGCACCGAGTACGTGACGCCGCTGGCGGTGCGGCTGCGCGGCGACTTGGACGTGCCGCGGCTGGAGCGGGCGCTGACGGCGCTCGTGGCCCGGCACGACCAGTTGCGGACCACGTTCCCGGCGGAGAACGGGCTGCCGGTGGCCGAGGTCCACCCGCCCGCGGACGTGGCGCTGCCCGTGGTGGACGGGATGCCCGCGGTGGAGCCGTTCGACCTGACCACCGGTCCGCTGTTCCGGCCGGTGCTGGTGCGGCACGCGGACGACGACCACACGTTGGCGCTGACCATGCACCACATCGTCACCGACGGCTGGTCGAGCGGGGTCCTGATGTCCGACCTCGCCGCGTTCTACGGCGGCGAGGAGCCGCCGCCGCTGCCCGTCCGCTACGGCGACTTCGCGGCCTGGCAGCGCGAGCAGCCGCTGGACGAGCACCTCGGGTACTGGCGGGACCAGCTCGCGGGCGTGCCCGCGCTGGAGCTGCCGACCGACCGGCCCCGGCCCCCGGTGCAGACCACGGCCGGCACGCGGACCGACTTCGCGGTGCCCGCGCCCGTGGTGGCGCGGCTGCGCGAGCTGGCCCGCGCGGCGGACGGCACGCTGTTCACCGCGCTGGTCGCGGCCTGCCAGGTGCTGTTCCACCGGTGGTCCGGGCAGGACGACTTCGCGATCGGCACGGTGGCGTCCGGGCGCGAGCGGCCCGAGACGCAGGACCTGGTCGGGTTCTTCGTCAACACGCTGGCGCTGCGGGCGCGGATCGACCCCGCCGAGAGCTTCCCGGCGTTCCTGGCCCGGACGCGGCGCACCGTGCTGGACGCGTTCGCCCACCAGGACGTGCCGTTCGAGCGGGTCGTGGACGCGGTGCAGCCCGACCGCGACACCAGCCGCACGCCGCTGTTCCAGGCGGTGGTCGCGTTGCAGAACGCGCCGCAGGCCCCGGGTTTCCCCGGCCTGGTCGCGGAGGACGTGGCCCAGCCGGTGACGAGCACCGCGTTCGACGTCACGGTGGAGTTCACCGAGACCGACGGCGGCGGGCTGGACGGGTCGGTCGAGTACAACACCGACCTGTTCGACGCGGCCACGGTCGAGCGGCTGGTCGAGCACCTGGGCGTGCTGCTGGCCGGCATCGCGGCCGACGCCGACCGCCCGCTGTGGGCGCTGCCGGTGCTGCCCGCGGGCGAGCGGGACCTGCTGGAGTCGTGGGGCTCCGGCGGTCCCGGCCGCTGGGGCCCGGGGCTCGTGGGGCTGGTCGAGGCGCAGGTGGCGCGGACGCCGGACGCGCTCGCGGTGACCGGCGCGGCGGAGCTGACCTTCGCCGAGCTGCACGCCCGCGCGAACCGGCTGGCGCACCACCTGATCGGGCTGGGCGCGGGACCGGAGCGGGTGGTCGCGCTGCGCCTGCCGCGCTCGGCGGACCTGCTCGTGGCCGAGCTGGCGGTGCTCAAGGCGGGCGCGGCGTTCCTGCCGGTGGACCCCGCCTACCCGGCGGACCGGATCGAGTTCATGCTGGCCGACGCGAAGCCGCTGGTCGTGCTGGACGGGCCGGTGGACACCTCGGCGCACCCCGACACCGACCCCGTGGTGGCCGTGCGGCCGGAGCACCCGGCGTACGTGATCTACACGTCCGGTTCGACCGGGCGGCCGAAGGGCGTCGTGGTGACCCACGCCGGGTTGGCGACGTTCTCGGCGGCGGAGGTCGAGCACTTCGGGGTGCGGCCGGGCGACCGGGTGCTGGAGTTCGCCTCCCCCAGCTTCGACGCCTCGGTGCTGGAGCTGTGCCTGTCCTGGCCCGCCGGCGCGGCGCTGGTCGTGCCGCCGCCGGGGCCGCTGCTGGGCGACCAGTTGGCCGACGTCGTCACGTCGGCCGGCGTGACGCACGCGCTGATCCCGCCGGTGGCGCTGGCGACCGTGCCCGACGGCGCGGACCTGCCCACGCTGCGGACGCTGGTCGTCGGCGGCGACGCCTGCTCGGCGGAGCTGGTGCGGCGGTGGGCCCCGGGCCGGCGGATGATCAACGCCTACGGCCCGACCGAGTCGACCGTGGTCACGTCGTGGAGCGGGCCGCTGGAACCGGGCGGCGGCGCGCCGCCGATCGGGCGGCCGATCCCCGGCACCACCGTGCACGTGCTGGACGCGGCGCTGCGGCCCACCCCGGTCGGCGTGCCGGGCGAGCTGTACGTGTCCGGCGTCGGCCTGGCCCGCGGGTACCTCGACCGGCCGGGCCTGACCGCGCAGCGGTTCGTGGCCGACCCGTTCGGCCCGCCCGGGTCGCGCATGTACCGCACCGGCGACGTGGTCCGGTGGCGGCGCGACGGGTCGCTGGAGTTCGTGGGCCGGGCCGACGAGCAGGTCAAGATCCGCGGGTTCCGGGTGGAGCTGGGCGAGATCGAGACGGCGCTGCTCGCGCACCCGGACGTCCGCGAGGCGGTCGTGGTGGCGCGGGCGGACGCGCGCGGGCACAAGCGGTTGGTCGCTTACGTGGTGGGCGAGGTGGCGAAGCTCCGGGAGTTCCTGGGCGAGACGCTGCCCGACTACCTGGTGCCGTCGGCGTTCGTGCCGCTGGCCGAGCTGCCGGTGAGCCCCAACGGGAAGGTGGACCGGGCCCGGCTGCCCGAGCCGGACTTCACCGCCGCGGGCGGCGCGGAGTACGTCGCGCCCTCCGGACCGGTGGAGGAGGTGCTGGCCGCGGTGTGGGCGGACGTGCTGGGCGTGCCGCGGGTCGGCGCGGAGGACAACTTCTTCACCCTCGGCGGCGACTCGATCCTGAGCATGCAGGTGGTGGCGCGGGCGCGGCAGGCCGGGTACCGGTTCAGCACCCGCGACCTGTTCACCCACCAGACCGTGGCGTCGCTCGCGCCGGTGGTCGCGGTGGAGGTGTCGTCGGCGGCCGACCGCGCGCCGGTGGTGGGCGACGTGCCGCTGACGCCGATCCAGCACTGGTTCCTGCACTCCGGGCGGCGCAACCCGCACCACTTCAACCAGTCGCACCTGGTCGAGCTGGACCCGGCGGTGGACGTGGACGCGCTGCGGCGGGCGCTGGGCGTGCTGGTCGCGCACCACGACGCGCTGCGGCTGCGGTTCACCCTGGAGGACGGCGTGTGGCGGCAGCACAACGACGACGTCCGCGACGTGGACGTGCTGACCGTCGTGGACGACCCGGCGGCGCTGGAGCGGGTCGCGGACGAGGTGCACGCCTCGTTCGACCTGGCGTCCGGGCCGCTGTTCCGGGCCGTGCTGTTCGGGCCGGGACGGGAACAGCCGCTGTTGTTGCTGGTGGCGCACCACCTGGTGGTCGACGGGGTGTCGTGGCGGATCCTGCTGGACGACCTGGAGACCGCCTACCGGGGCGGGGACCTGGGCGCGAAGACCACGTCCTACCGGGAGTGGGCGCGGCGGCTGGAGGAGCACGTGCTCGGCGGCGCGCTGGACGACGAGGTCGGCTACTGGACGCGCGAGTTCCCGCCGTTCCCGCCGCCGTCCGACGCGCCCGAGGCGGTCACCGTGGAGCTGTCCGAAGAGGACACCGAAGCGGTGCTGCGCGGCGCGCCCGCCGTCTACCGCACGCGGATCAACGACGTGCTGCTGACCGCGTTGGCGTGGGCGCTGTCGCGGTGGACCGGCTCGTCGCGGGTCGCGGTGGACCTGGAGGGCCACGGTCGCGAGGACGTGCTGGACGTGGACCTCTCGCGCACCGTCGGCTGGTTCACCACGGTGTTCCCGGTGTCGCTGGAGGTCCCCGACGGCACGTGGCGGGACCGGGTGAAGGCGGTGCGCCGGCAGCTGCGGGCGGTGCCGGCCAACGGGTTCGGGTACGGGGCGCTGCGGCAGCACGGCCTGGTGCCCGACACCGGCCGGCCCTCGGTGTCGTTCAACTACCTGGGCCAGTTCGACGGCGGGTCGGCCGAGTCGACCGGGCTGTACCGGGCGGTGCGGCCGTCGGTCGGCGAGGCGCACGACCCGTCGGACGTCGGCGACCACCTGCTCGACGTGGTCGGCGAGGCGGGCCGGACGCTGGGCTTCACCTGGTACTACCACCCGTCGGCGCTGTCGGCCGCGGAGGTCGGGGCGGCGGCCGCGGACTTCGCCGCCGCGCTGCGGGCGATCGCCGCCGACTGCCGGGGTGCGCTGTGACGACGTCGTTGGCCCGCAACCGCAACTACACGCTGTTGTGGAGCGGTCAGGCCCTGGCCGAGGTGGGGTCGAGCGCCACGGTGCTCGCCCTGCCGCTGCTGGTGCTGGCGCTGACCGGGTCGCCGGTGCTGTCCGGCCTGGTGCTGACGGTGGACGCCGCCGCGCAGCTCCTGGTCGGCCTGCCCGCCGGCGCGCTGGTGGACCGGTGGGACCGCCGCCGGATCATGCTGGCGTGCCAGGCCGCCCAGGCGTTGGCGCTCGGCGGGCTCGTGGTGGCGGTGGTCGCCGGCGCGGTCACCGTGCCGCACGTCCTCGCGGTCGCCGCGGTCCTCGGCGTGTGCCGGGCGTTGTTCGAGCCGGCCGAGGACGCGTGCCTGCCCCGGCTCGTGCCGGAGTCGCAGCTGGCGACGGCCGTGGCGCTGAACGGGGCCCGGTCGTCGCTGGGGCAGATGGCGGGCACGGCGCTGGGCGGTGTGCTGCTCGCCGTGGCGCGGTGGCTGCCGTTCCTGGTGGACCTGGTCACGCACGTGGTGGCGTTCGTGGCGCTGCTGTTCCTGCGCGTGCCGCCGTCCGCGCCGGTCGAGTCGCACCCGCACCTGCTGCGGTCGATCGGCGAGGGCCTGCGGTGGGTGTGGACCAGGCGGGAGATCCGGGTGACCGCGTTGTGCGCGGTCGTGCTGAACCTGTTCTTCACCGCGTTCTACCTGGTCGTCATCGTGCTGGTGCGGGACGGGGGCGCGTCCGAGGGCGAGATCGGCGTGATGGCGGCGATGCTCGGCGTCGGCGGCGTGCTCGGCGCGCTGGCCGCGCCGGCGCTGCACCGCGCGCTCGGGCCGCACCGGTCGATCGCCTCGGTGTTCTGGGTGCTGTCGCTGCTGGTCCCGGTGGCGCTGGTGGTGGAGTCGGCGTACCTGCTCGGGGTGCTCTTCGCGTTGATGAGCTTCCTCGCGCCCACGGCCAACACCACCATCGGCACGCACCAGTTGTTGCTCACCCCCGACGAGCTGCGCGGGCGGCTCAGCGGGGTGATGGGCGTCGTCGTCGGCACGGCGGGGGCCGTCGGCCCCCTCGTCGGCGGTGTGCTGACCGAAGCGCTGTCCGCGCGGACCGCCGTCGTGGCGTGCGCGGTCGGCATAGTCGTGATCACGGTTTTCGTCACAGTCAGCCCGACTCTGCGCGGGTACGCGGTAGCACAGGAGGAGAAGGAAGCATGAGGGACGACATCACCTACCAGGTCCTGGTCAACGACGAGGGCCAGTACTCGCTGTGGCCCGCGCACCACGACGTGCCCGCCGGGTGGCGGTTCGAGGGGACCAAGGGCACGAAGGACGAGTGCTCCGCGCACGTCGACGAGGTGTGGACGGACATGCGGCCGGCGTCGCTGCGGGCGGCGATGGGCTGATCCGGCCCCGCGGCCCACGGGTTCACCGCCCGTGGGCCGCACGCCTGCGGCGGGGCCGGCACAACGCCGCCGCAACGACCGCCCGCCGCCGCCGGCGACACGGACAACGCCGGACCAGCCGGACGATCACCGGGCAGCACAACGCCGCCGCATTGCACGCGCTGCCGCGCGTCGCCGCCGCACCCGCAGCCGCACCCGCAGCCGCACCCGCAGCCGGAGCCGCACCCGCAGCCGGAGCCGGAGCCGGAGCCGGACAATCACCCCGCTTCCGCCGGGAGCACAAGCCGCCGCAGGCGGGTGATCACCGCGCTGCCGCAGGGCGATGCCCCGGCCTTGGCGCGAGTCCTGCGACCTGCCGCGACATCCCTCCCGCGCGAGGCGCCCCGGCCGGGCGCGGCCCCGCTCACGGGAGCGCTAACGTCTCGCCGGTGACCGCACAGGACTGGTTGGCCGACACCCGCACCTCCTACGACACGGTGGCCGAGAGCTACACCGACTTCGCCCGCGACGCGTTGGCGCGGCACGCGGTGCTGCGGGGCGTGCTGGCGATGTTCGCCGAGGCCGCCCGCGCGGCCGGCGGACCGGTCGCCGACATCGGGTGCGGCCCCGGGTTGATCAGCGGTCACCTGCACGGGCAGGGCCTGGACGTGGTCGGCATCGACCTCTCGCCCCGGATGGTCGACATCGCCCGCCGGGAGCACCCCGACGTGCGCTTCCGGGTCGGCTCCATGACCGACCTCGACCTCGCCGACGGCTCGGTGGGCGCGGTGCTGGCGTTCTACTCCGTCATCCACGTCCCCGACGCCGAGGTGCCGCGCGTGTTCGCGGGCTTCCACCGCGTGCTGCGGCCCGGCGGCGTCGTCGCGGTCGGCTTCCACGTCGGCGACCGCCACCACCTCAAGACCGAGGGCTACGGCGGCCACCCCATGTCGCTGCACGTGCACCGCCGGCCGGTGGCGCGGGTCGCGGGCTGGTTGCGCGACGCCGGTTTCGCCATCGAGGCCCAGGTGCTGGTCGACCCGGACCAGGAGGTGCCCGGCGGCGTGCTCTTCGGCCGCCGGTGACCGGGCCCGCGGTCAGGTCACGGGCACGATTTGGGCGGACACCAGCGCGCCGTCGGAGATGTCGAGCAGCCCGACCGTGCCGTGCGGTTGCCGGCGGCGGTCGGTCGGCGAACCGGGGTTGAACACGCGCACGCCGTCGCCGGTCACGTCCATCGGGATGTGCGAGTGGCCGAACACCACCAGGTCCGCGTCGGGGAACCGGCGGCGCATCCGCGCGGTGCGGCCGGCGGCCTGCCCGCTGTCGTGGATCATCGCCACCCGCACCCCGCCCAGGTCCAGCTCGACGGTCTCCGGCGCGCCCCACTCGACCACGTCCGGGCCGTCGTTGTTGCCGCACACGGCGGTCACCGGCGCGTACTGCGCCAGCTCGTCCAGCACCGACGCCACGCAGACGTCACCCGCGTGCAGGATGACGTCCGCGCGGCGCAGGTGCTCCGCCACCGCGGGCGGGCACGACTTCCAGCGCCGGGGCGCGTGGGTGTCGGACAGCACGACCACCCGCATCGTGACGGAACCCGGTCAGGTGAGGGCCGGGCCCGACTCGGAGCTGCCGGACAGCTCCTTGAGGAACTCGTGGCACTGCTTGGCGCGGGCGGAGTCCTCCTCCATCACCCGGCGGAAGAAGTCGGCGATCTCCTGCTTGCCCGCGTTCTCCGCGTCGCGGACGTACTGGCCGTAGTCGTGCCCCGCCTTGAGGGCGTGGTACTGCACGGAGATCAGGTCGTAGCTGACGTCGTCGAAGCCGGTCTCCCCGGTGGCCATGGCGCCTCCTCGGTCGTCGTGTCGAATGCGATCGCCCAGTGCCATACCCGGCAGCGACGCCGTCAACCGCCGGATGGCCGGTCGCTCTGAGTGGCGGGTGCCGGGGGTTGCTTGTACGGTCCGTGTCGGGGGTTGAGACGACAGCCTGGTCCGGCGTGATGCGGCGTGCCCGCACCCGTGACTGGAGGACAACCCATGAAGATCGCAGTCGTCTCGGCGCACGCCAGCCCGTTGCCCGTGCTCGGCGATGCCGAGGTGGGCGGTCAGGACGTCCACGTGGCGGAGCTGGCGGCGGCCCTGGTGGCGTTCGGCCACGACGTGGTGGTGCACACGCGGCGTGACTCCCCTCGGCTGCCGGACGCGGTGCGCACGCGACCGGGTTACGACGTGGTGCACGTGCCGGCCGGGCCGCCGAGCCCGCTTCACCCGGACGACCTGCTCGCTCACCTGGACGAGTTCACCTGGTTCCTCCGCGACCGGTGGCGCGCCGACCGGCCGGACGTCGTGCACGCCCACTACTGGACGTCGGGCGTGGCCTCGGTGCTGGCGGCCAACGGCCTGGACGTGCCCGTGGTGCAGACGTTCCACTCCCTGGGCGCGGTGGCCCGGCAGGCGGGCGACGAGACCGTGCCCGAGGCGCGGCTGTCCACCGAGCGCCTGATCGGGCGCGAGGCGAGCCGGGTCGTGGCGCGGTGCACGGACGAGAAGGCGCAGCTCGTGCGCCTGGGCGTGCCGCGGGCGCGGATCGCGGTCGTGCCGTCCGGGGTGGACGTCGAGCGGTTCAGGCCGGAGGGGCCGCGGCTGAACCGGGCGTCACCGCACCGGGTGATCTCGCCGGCCGCGGGCGGGCGTGACGCGATCACCGCGTTGCGGTCGGTGTGGGACACGGAGCTGGTGGTCGTCGGCGGGCGGCCGGAGGACGTGCGGGCGCTGCGGGAGCACGCCCGCGAGCAGGGCGTCGGTGACCGGGTCCGGCTCGTGGGCCGCGTGCCGCAGGTGGCGATGCCCGCGCTGTTGCGGTCCGCCGACGTGGTCGTGTGCGCCGCGCCGGACAGCGCCGCCGTCACGCCGCTGGAGGCGATGGCGTGCGGCGTGCCGGTGGTGGCGGTGGCCGCCGGCGGTGCGGCGGACACGGTGGTGGACGGCATCACGGGCCTGCTCGTGCCGCCGGACGACGTCCGCGCCCTGACCCGCGCGTTGCGCCCCCTGCTGGCCGACCGTGCCCGGCGCGAGGCGTACGGGGTCGCGGGGGCCGACCGCGTCGAGGCCCGGTACAGCGCGGTCCGGGTCGCCGCCGAGACCTTGCGGGTCTACCACGAGGCGGCCGGGCTGCCGGGCCTGGTGGAGGCGTCGGTGCCCGACACGGCGTACGACGCGTAACCCCCGCCCGGGGCGGGTCCGGTCTCGCGCGGGTCCGGTCCGGCGCGGGTCCGGGCGGGGCCGGGTACGGCCGGGGCGGGACCGGAGCGGGGCGGGGCGGGGCGGGGCCGGGGCGGGGCCGGGGCGGGGCCGGGGCGGGCGGAGCCGGAGCGGGGCGGGACCGGAGCGGGGCGGGGCGGGTCCGAGGCCCGGAGCCGAGGGCCGAGGGCGGGGGCAGGAGCCAGGGTTCTGGAGGTCACGGCTCCGGTGACGACTTGTCAGGCAAGTGTTCACTTGCCTATTGTGGCGGCATGCCGGACGAGCTGTTCAAGGCGCTGGCCGACGCCAACCGCCGACGCATCCTCGACGAGCTGTCCGAACGTGACGGTCAGACCCTGTTCGAGCTGTGCGCACGGCTGCTGAGCAGGCACGACGTCGTGCTGAGCCGGCAGGCGGTGAGCCAGCACCTGGCCGTGCTGGAAGCCGCGGGCCTGGTCCGCACGCGGCGCGAGGGCCGCTACAAGTTCCACCACCTCAACACCGAACCGCTTGAGCACATCGTCACGAGGTGGCTCAAGCCCGACGCACCGGAGCACAACCCATGAGGATCCACCTGTCCAGCGTGCCGGTCGACGACCAGGAGAAGGCGCTGCGCTTCTACACCGACGTGCTCGGCTTCGCGAAGAAGGAGGACGTCCCGGTCGGACCGGACCGCTGGCTGACCGTGGTGTCGCCGGAGGACCCCGACGGCACGCAACTGCTGCTCGAACCCGACGGCCACCCGGCGGTGAAGCCGTACAAGGAGGCGTTGGTCGAGGACGGCATCCCGATCACCGCGTTCGCCGTGGACGACGTGCACGCGGAGTTCGAGCGGCTGCGCGGGCTCGGTGTGCGGTTCACCCAGGAGCCGTTGGACGTCGGCACGGTCGTGATCGCGGTGCTGGACGACACCTGCGGCAACCTGATCCAGTTGGCGCAGCACAAGTAGCGCCCACCCGCTCGCGCACGAACCCCGGCGCGGGCGAACGGCGACGCGGACGACCCGCCCGCCGGCGACCGCGTCGCCACCGATCCCGGTGCCGCCGCCACCACCCCCATCGCCGCCCGCCCGGTGCCGTCGCCACCGCCACCCCGCTCCCGCCGCGGAACCGATCCGACCGGCGGCGACGGCCGGCCGCTGCGGAACCGGTCCGTTTCGATCACCACCCGGATGGGTACCCTGAGGTGTTCGGCACCTGCGCGCCTGGCATTCGTCACGGGCTCGTGCTGTTCGCACGACGTACCTGATCGGCAGTGGACGGGGTTGACGGATGGGTGATCCGCAGAGGCCGGAGATGCGCCTGCGCGTGCTGGAGGCCGTCACCGACAGCGCCCTGCGCCAGCTGGAGCTGGACAAGGTGCTGGAGGTCCTGCTGTGGCAGGTGCGCGAGTTGTTCGAGGTCGACACGGCCACCGTCCTGCTGATCGACACCTCCGGCAGGCAACTCGTCGCCAAGGCGGCGTCCGGTTTGGAGGCCGAGGTCTTCCAGGGCGTCCGGGTGCCGGTCGGCTCGGGCTTCGCCGGGCGGGTCGCCCACCTGCGGGAACCGGTGTGGCTCGACCACGTCGACGAGTCCACCGTGGTCAACCCCCTGCTGTGGGAGCGCGGCCTCAAGGTGCTGCTGGGCGTGCCGATGGTGGCGCAGGGCGACCTGATCGGCGTGCTGCACGTCGGCAGCACCACCCCGCGCAGGTTCGGCGACGGGGAGATCGAGCTGCTGCAACTGGTCGCCGACCGGCTCGCCACCGCCGCGCACATGCACCGGTCGCACTCCGAGCGGGCGGCCGCCACCATGCTCCAGGAAAGCCTCCTGCCGAGCACGCTGCCGTCGACCGCCGACTGGGAGCTGGCCGCCCGCTACGTCCCCGGCACCGACAGCGGTGTCGGCGGCGACTGGTACGACGTGTTCGACCTCCCCGACGACCGCCTCGGCCTGGTCATCGGCGACGTGGCGGGCAACGGGCTGCCGGCCGCGATCGTGATGGGGCGGTTGCGCAGCGCGCTGCGCGCCTACGCGCTGGAGTTCGCCGAACCCGCGGAAGTGCTCGGCAAGCTCGACCGCAAGGCCAGCCACTTCGAGAAGCACACCATGGCCACGGTCGCCTACGCGGTCATCGACCGGGGCACCGGACAGGCGGACCTCGCGCTGGCCGGGCACCTGCCGCCGATCCTGGCCCGGGCGGACCAGCCGGCGCGGTTCGTGGACGCCCCGGTCGGCCCGCCCGTCGGCTACCACCTGGCCGTCACCGGCCGCCGGAGCACGCGGTTCGACGTGCCGACCGGCGCGCTGCTCGCCCTCTACACCGACGGGCTGGTGGAGCGCCGCGGGCAGGAGCTGAACCGCGGGCTGGAGAAGCTCCGGGAGGTCGTGACGCCCGCGCCGCCGGAGACGGCCTGCGTCCGGATCATGAACACGCTGATCGGCGACCACCCCGCGCCCGACGACATAGCCCTGCTGACCGTCCGGCACACCCCCGGGACCGCCTGACCACCGTCGCCGACGTTGTTGCAATAGAGTGGCAACGATGACGACCCGTTCCCCGGCGACCGACGCCGACCTGACCGACCTCGTGCGCCGCTGGGAGCGGGGTTGGCGCGCGTGCCGGGGCTGGGAACCACCGCGCGAGGAGCGCGAGGCGCTGCACCTCCTGCCACGCCGGCTCGGCCGCCACCGCGAGATCGTCGCGTTGCGCCCGGACCACCTGCCCGGTCTGCGGGCGTTGGCCGGGGAAGCCGCCGGCGACCGCGACCCGACCTGGTTGACCGTGCCGACGACGCGCCCCGACGAGGTCGAACCGGTCCTCCGCGACGCCGGCCTGCACGTCAAGGCCACCCGCGAGTGGTTGATGACCCGCGCCCTGGCCACCCATCCCCCGCGCACGGCCCCGTCGCCCTACCGGGCGCGGACGACGACCAGCGGGACGGGCCTGCTCACGGTCGAGGTGTGGCACGGGCACGGGTCCGACGCGCCGGCGGCGCGCGGTCAGGCCGCCGTCGGCCGCGGCGACGCCGTCTTCGACCGGATCGAGACCGCGCCGGCCCACCGCCGCCGCGGCCTGGGCAGCGTGGTGATGGCGACCCTGGCCGAGGGTGCCGTCGACCTGGGCGCGCGCGACGGCGTCCTGGTCGCGAGCCCGGACGGCCGGGCGCTCTACGCGTCCCTGGGCTGGACCACCCGGGCCGCGGTGGTGATCGCGACGAACGGGGCGGGCTGAGCGCCCGCGCCCTCACCGCGACGGCGGGCGGACGCTGTCGCGCGGCACGAGGGTGGGGCGGGTGACGCGCCGCAGCCCGGCGACCTCGGTCCCCTCGATCCCCGCCATCAGCAGGGCCAGGGCGTCGCGGGCGACGGCGGCGAAGTCCGGCCGGACGGTCGTCAGCGGCGGGATGAAGTAGGCGGCCTCCGGCACGTCGTCGAAGCCCACGATGCTCACGTCCTGCGGCACCTTGCGGCCCCGCTCGCTCATCGCCCGCAGGATGCCCAGCGCCAGGTGGTCGTTCGCCGCGAAGATCGCCGTCACCTCCGGCATCCGGGCGAGCACCTGGCCCGCGCGGTACCCCGACGCGGCGCTCCAGTCCGCGGGCACGATCGGCGGCACCTCCGCGCCCGCGGCCTCCAGCGCCATCCGCCAGCCCTCGATCCGGCCCGCGCTGTCGAACCAGTCCGGCGGACCCGACACGTGCCACACCGTGCGGTGGCCCGCCTCCAGCAGGTGCTCGGTCGCGGCGATCGCGCCCGCCACCTGGTCGACGGTCACCGTCGGGGTCTCGCGCCGGGAGTCGCCGTCGACCATCACCAGCGGGACCCTCGGCGGGACGGCGTCGACCGCGTCGTGCGCCGAGGCCGTCGGCGCGATGACGACGATGCCCGCCACCCGCTGGTCGCGGTGCCGCTCCAGGGCCTTGGTGATCGACTCGCGGTCCAGCACGTTGGCCCGGTGCGCGGTCACCACGAACCCGGCTTCCGCCGCCACCTGCTCGAACGCCGCGAGCAGCGAGATGGGGCCGCACAGGGTGGTGTTCTGGGCGACCACGCCGATCAGCTGCGAGCGGCCCGTCACCAGCGCGCGGGCGACCCGGTTCGGGCGGTAGCCCAGCTCCTCGATCGCCGCCTGCACGCGCAGGCGCGTCTGCTCCTGGACGTACGGGTGGCCGTTGAGCACCCGCGACACGGTCTGGTGCGAGACCCCGGCGAGCCGGGCGACGTCAGCCATCGCGGGCGCACCGGATGTCCTGTTCTCCACAACCCGCCCCATCCACGCGCGACCGCGCCGCCGGTCCCGTCGCACCGGGCCGGCCCCGGCGCGAACACCGACCGGGCACCGCCGCGTGGACGTCCACCGACGACCGAAAGTTTCGAACCCCCCGCCGATCGACGGTGATCGACACGTCAATCTATCCAGCGGGTTTTGGCCAGTCAACGCGGCTGTGCGCTAAATGTTGAGCCGTCTTTCTTTAGCAGCCGACCGTCGCGTGTGGACGGCAACCGTCCACTCGGGCGACAGGCTTGACACCCATTTGTGTTATCGCTAACACTGTCCGGCAACACGATATTGACCGTTTTGACCAAACCCTGTTACTTCGACACACCACGTGCAGCGTGGCCGATGCGGGCGGCATGTTAGCGATCACAGCGCCCGCGGTCGGCCGTGTCCGAAAGTTTCGGACACCGCTCTGCTCTGTCCTGAGTGGACAGCGTGGCGCGTTCCGCCGGTGGAACGCGCCGCCGGCCGGTCCCCGACCGCCTCCCCACCGCACGGTTCGCCGCCCACACCGCGTCTGGAGTCGTCCATGCCGCTGACCGCCCGCCTTCGTCCGCTCGTCCGGCGCCCGGGGCGCGTGCTGCTGACCGCCCTCGCGGCCACCGCCCTGCTCGCCGCGTCCCTCGCGTCGGTCGGCCCGCCCGCCCGGGCGGCGGGCGAGTGGTCCCCGAAGCCGTCGTACACGTCGACCGACCGGGGCGACGGGACCTACTCCGTGCCGCTGCTCAACTCCGACGTGCCGGACGTCAGCGTGGAGCGCGTGCCGGCGGCGGAGAACGACGAGGGCCGCGACCTCTACTACATGATCAGCACGACCATGCACCTGAGCCCCGGCGCGCCGATCATGAAGTCGTACGACCTCGTCAACTGGGAGATCGTCAACTACGTCTTCGACCGGGCGGACATCGGCGACTCGTTCTCGCTGCGCAACGGCCAGAACTCCTACGGGCAGGGCCAGTGGGCGTCGTCGCTGCGCTACCACGCCGGCCGGTTCTACGTCGCGTTCAACACCAACAACCTCGGCGGCTCCTACCTCTACAGCACCGACGACATCGAGAACGGCGCGTGGACGCGGCTGCCCCTGGGCCGCGCGTTCCACGACCCGTCGCTGTTCTTCGACGAGCGGGACGGCGGCACGCCGTACATCTTCTACGGGTCGGGCTCGACCAGCGCGGTGAAGCTGGACCCCGGGCTGACCCGCGTGGTCGCGGAGTACCCGAACATCCTGCGGCCGGCCGACTACCCCGGCTCGCCGTTCCTCGGCGGGCTGTTCGAGGGCGCGCAGGTGCAGTACATCGACGGCAACTACTACATCGTGATCATCACGTGGCCGTCGGGGCAGGGCCGGCAGGTGGTCCTGTTCCGCTCGCCGCACCTGCTCGGGCGGTACGCGACGGCCGACGGCGCCAACCCGTACGAGGCGCGTGGCGCGTTGAACTCGAACGGCTTCGCGCAGGGCAGCCTCGTGCCGATCGCCCGCGACGGCGGCCGGACCGACTGGTACGGCATGTTCTTCCGCGACTCGTTCCCGGTCGGCCGCATCCCGGCGCTCATCCCGGCGACCTGGCAGGACGGCTGGCCGACGTTCGGCGACCGCGGCGTGGTGCCGGTGAACGGGGTGTTCGCCAAGCCGATCGAGCTGAGCCCGGCGCAGGCGGCGCTGGAGCGGCAGAAGGCCGTCGTCGCCTCGGACGACTTCGCCAACGACGCGCCGCACAAGGCGTACATGGACGAGCGGTGGACCATCCCCGAGCCGCCCGACTTCGACGAGTCGCTGCTCGGCGTGGAGCTGGTGCGCAACCCCGGTTTCGAGGACGGCTCGGTGTCGCCGTGGGCCGGTCAGTTCGGCGCGACGCTCGCACTCGATCCGACCGACGCCGCCGGCGGGTCGACGGCCCTCCGGGTGGCCAACCGGACGCTCAACGGCTCGGGGCCGAACCAGTCCCTGGACGGGGTGTTGCAGCGCGGCGTGACCTACGCGGTGTCGGCGAAGGTCAAGTACTCCGCCGGGCCGGCGAGCGTGCGGTTCAACCTGGTCGCGGACTGGGGGTCGGGCGTGCAGGTGATGGCGTCCGGTGACGTGCCGGCGGGTCGGTGGACCACGGTCTCCGGCCGGTACACCGTGCCCGCCAACGCCGCGACCGCCAAGGTGAAGTTCGCCGTCGAGACGCCGTGGGCCAACCCGCAGCCGCCGTCGTCGAGCGTCGAGTACCTGCTGGACGACGTGTCGGTCGTCGGGCAGCCGGTGACCACCGAGCACCCGACCCGGGAGGAGGTCGAGCCCAACGGCTCGCGCCTGGGCCTGGTCTGGGAGTGGAACCACGCGCCGGACAACCGCCACTGGTCGCTCACGGACCGCGACGGCTGGCTGCGGCTCACCACCGGCAAGGTCGTCACCGGCGACTACGTCTACACCAAGCTGTCGAACCGGGCCGAGCTGACGTGGTTCGAGGAGGCCCGCAACACGCTGTCGCAGCGGGTCTTCGGCCCGAAGGGGTCGGCGGAGACGAAGCTCGACGTCTCCGGGATGCGGGACGGCGACGTCGCCGGCCTGGCGATGTACAACCGGGGCTTCTCCTACGTCGCGGTGAAGCGCGTCAACGGGCAGCGCACGGTCGGCGTGGTGAACCGGGTGCAGCCGTTCCCGGTCGCCTTCGACCAGGCCACGGCGGAGGCGTTCGTGCCGGGCACCGAGGTGCCGCTGGGCGACGCCACCGAGGTGCACCTCAAGGGCGACGTCCGGTTCGACGCGCCGACCGGGCAGGGCTGGACGACGTTCTACTACAGCCTGGACGGCCTGTCGTGGCACCAGCTCGGCGACCGGGTCGGGCCGCAGGCGCTGGACGGCAGCCTGGCGCACTTCATGGGCCACCGGTGGGGCCTGTTCAACTACGCGACCCGGCAGGCGGGCGGGCACGTGGACTTCGACCACTACCTGCTCAGCGACACGGTGACCGCCGAGGGCAAGCCGCTCGACACCAACGCCCTGGACGCGGCGATCGCCCACGCCGAGCGCCTGGACCGCGACCACTACCCGGCGGACGCGTGGACCGCGATGCGCGAGGCGCTGGCGAAGGCCAAGGCGGTGCGGGCGTCCCGGTTCGGCACCCAGAACCAGCTCGACGCGCCGGAGCGGGCGCTCAGCCTGGAGCTGGCCCGGCTGGGCGTGGCGAGGTTCCCGGTCGCGGTGGGCGCGTCCGCGCACACCCGGTGCGCGGGGCCGAACGCGAAGCTCACCGTCGAGGTGACGAACCACGAGGCGGTGCCGGTCGACGTCACGGTGAAGACGCCGTACGGCAGCAAGTCGTTCGACGACGTGAAGCCCGGCAAGACCCGCTCGCACCCGTTCATGACGCACGAGCGGAACCTGCCGGCGGGGTCGGTGACGGTCACCGCCACGGCGACGGTGGACGGCGAGGCGCGGTCGGTCGAGCTGAACGCGCCGTACGAGGCGCACACCTGCCGCTGACCGCCGGGGCGGCGCACACCGACCGGCGTGCGCCGCCCTCCCCCGGCCTTCCCGACCCGCTCCACCGGCGGCGGCACCCCGGACCCGCAAGGCCACCCGCACCCGGCACCGCCAACCACCGCCGGCGGCCCGGCGGCCGGTGTCCGGCTCTCGGCGGCACAGCTTCCGGCTCCGGCGAGGGCTTCCGGCTCTTGGCTGCCGGCGGGTGGCGGGCGGGCGGCGGCCAGCGGGCGGCGGCCAAGCCGGCCAGCGGCCAGCGGGCAGCGGGCAGCGGCCAGGCCGGCCCGGCGGCCAGCGAGCGGCGACCAGCAGCCAGCGACCAGCAGCCGGCTACCGGTGGCCAGCGACCAGCTGCCGGCCACCGGTAGCCAGTGACCCGTGCCCGGCGGGCGGCAGGCGGCGGCCAGCGGGCAGCGGCCGGGCCGGCCCGGCGGCCAGCGGGCGGCTTGCGGCGGCTGCCGGCCGTGCGGCCAGCGGGCGGCAGCCGGCGTCCGGGATCCGGCGGCCACCGGGCGGCTTCCGGCGGCTGCCGGCAGCCCACAACCCGGAACCTCCGACACCCACACCCCCAGTACCTCGGCCCCGGCGCGCCGCGGGCGAGTGATCCACACCGCTGACAAGGAGAACCCAGTGCATCGACAACGTCCACAGTGGTCGGGGCGGCGCAGAGCCGTCGTCCTCGCCGCCGTCGGCGCCCTGCTGACCGGAGGGCTCGTGGTCGCCCCCGCGGCGTCGGCCGCCGGTCCGAACCTCATCGCCAACCCCGGCTTCGAGGACGGCCTGTCCGGCTGGACCGTGAACAACGGCAACCCCACGGACGGCGCGACCCTGTCCCCGACCACCGACGCCTACGCGGGCTCGGGCGCGGTCCTGGTGACGAACCGCAAGACCACCGGGTCCGGCCCGGCGCAGGACCTGGCCGGCAAGGTGCAGGCCGGGAAGACGTACACGGTCACCGCGCGGGTGAAGTACGAGAACCCCGCGAGCCCCGCCACCAAGCAGTTCTTCGTGACCATGCACTACGGCGGCTCGACCTACACCAACCTCGGCACCGGCACGGTGCCGCGCGGCCAGTGGGGCCTGCTCCAGGGCACGTTCACCATCCCGGCCGGGCAGGGCGTCGCCACGCCGCGCATCTTCGTGGAGACGCCGTGGACGGCGGACCCGGCGGCCGCGCCGGCGACCCACCTGATGGACTTCAAGGTGGACGACGTCGTGCTGCGCGAGTTCACGCCGTCGACCACGATCGAGGTCCTCGGCAAGAACCCCGGTGAGGGGAACCCGCTGATCTCCCACAAGTTCGGCGCGGACGGCAACGCCTTCGTGCACGACGGCCGGGTCTACCTCTACATGACCAACGACACCCAGGTCTACAACCCGGGTCCCGACGGCACGTCGCCCACCAACACCTACGGCGGGATCAACACCATCACGGTGATCTCGTCCGACGACCTGGTGAACTGGACCGACCACGGCGAGATCCCGGTGGCCGGCCCGAACGGCCTCGCCAAGTACGCGTCGCAGTCGTGGGCCCCGGCCGTGGAGAGCCGCGTCGTCAACGGCAAGGAGCAGTTCTTCCTCTACTTCGCCAACAACGGCGCGGCGACGGGCGTGCTGGTCGGCGACTCGCCGCTGGGCCCGTGGCGCGACGAGCGCGGCAGCCTGCTCATCACGAGCCAGACCCCCGGCGCCTCGGACGGCCGCAACTGGCTGTTCGACCCGGGCGTGTTCATCGACGACGACGGCCAGGGCTACCTCTACTTCGGCGGGGGCGGCAACGACGGCTCCAACTCCTACGAGAACACCAACCACCCGAAGTCGACGCGGGTGATCAAGCTCGGCGACGACATGATCAGCATCGAGGGCGCGGCCGAGACCATCGACGCGCCGCTGATGTTCGAGGCGGGCCACGTCTTCAAGCGCGAGGGCAAGTACTACTACTCCTACTCGTCCAACTTCGGCTTCGGCGGGCCGATCGACCCGAACGGGCCGCCGACCGGGGCCATCGCCTACCTGGTGGCGGACAACCCGATGGGCCCGTGGACGCCGGACAAGTACGCGGGCGTCATCTTCAAGAACCCCGGCGTCTACTTCGGCGCGGGCGGCAACAACCACCAGTCCGTGTTCGAGCTGAACGGGGAGTACTACTTCACCTACCACGCCCAGACGCTGAACCGCCGCATCACCGGCGGCGCGACGCAGGGCTTCCGCAGCCCGCACATCGCGAAGCTGGAGTTCAACGCCGACGGCACCATCAAGGAGGTGCTCGGCACGTTCGACGGGGTGGAGCAGATCCGCCGGCTCGACCCGTACCGGGTGATCGAGGCGGAGACGATCGCCTGGCAGCAGGGTCTGGCCACCAAGCGGCTCAACGCGCCGAACGACGTGCCGGCGCTCGCCCTGCACGACGTCGACAACGGCGACTGGACGTCGCTGTCGGCGGCCGACTTCGGCTCCGGCGCCACCGGCGTGTCGGCGCGGGTCAAGCCGCTGGTCGCGGGCGGCAGCATCCAGCTCCGGCTGGACGACCGCACCGGGCCGGTCGTGGCCACCATCCCGGTGGACGGGCCGGTCGGCGAGTGGACCGAGGTCGGCGCCGCGCTCGACGGCGTCTCCGGGGTGCACGACGTGTACTTCACGTTCGTCGGGCCGGACGGCCAGGACCTGGTCGAGGTCGACAGCTGGCGGTTCACCAAGCCGTCGCTGAAGGTCGCGGCGGCGGCGGACACCCGGTGCGCCGGCCCGAACGTCAAGCTGACCGTGGAGGTGACCAACGACGAGTCCCGGCCGGTGGACGTGGAGGTCGAGACGCCGTACGGCTCGAAGTCGTTCCACAACGTCCAGCCGGGCAAGACCCGTTCGCACCCGTTCACGACCCACGAGCGGAGCGTGGCCGCCGGTTCGGCGACGGTCACCGCGACGGCGACGGTCGACGGGAGCGAGGTGTCGGTCCGGGTTCCGGCCCGGTACGACGCGCGCACCTGTCGTTGACCACCACGAGGCGGCCCGGAGCGTGCTCCGGGCCGCCTCGCCCCCATCCCGACCGAACGCGGTGCGGGAGGGCAGCCGCACACCGCGCGCGGTGCCGGGTCGGGCTCAGGTCCCGTCCGCGCCGCCGGTCAGGCGGTGGCGCACGGCGCGCCGTTGAGGGTGAACGACGCGGGTTTGGCGGTGTCGCCGGTGTGCGTGGCCTGGAAGCCGATGCCGATCGACCCGTTCGGCGGGATCGAGGCGTTGTAGGCCACGTTGCGTGCGGTCACCTGCCCGGACGTCGGCGAGTAGGTGGCGCTCCAGCCGCTGGTGATGGTCTGGCCGCCGGGGAGCGTGAACGCCAGCGACCAGCCGTTGACCGCGGTGGCCCCGGTGTTGGTGATGGTGATGCTCTCGGTCAGGCCGTTGTTCCACGCGTTCACCGTCGCGGTGACGCGGCACGAGCCCGACCCGCCCGGCGTCGTCGTGGTCGTCGTGGTCGTGGTGGTGGTCGTCGTCGTGGTCGTGGTGGTCGTGGTGGTGGACGTCGGGTTGCCGGTGCCGTCCAGGCCGAAGAACGAGATGGCCCGCGCCGCCATGCCGCCGGAGGGCAGGCTGTGGCCCGCGCCCTGGATGCTGTACGCCTCGACCTGCGTCGTGCCGGAGGAGTCGTTGTAGCGGCGGCGGTTCCAGTTCGTCTGCGGCGTGTCGGTGGACGACGGGGTCTGGCTCAGGCCGAACACGTTGGTCCACTGCTCGATCGACTCCTGGAGCAGCGCGTACGGCACGAGGGTGTCGGCGGTGCCGTGCCAGAGCTGGACGCGGGGCCGGGTCCCGGTGAAGCCGGGGTAGGCCGCGCGGACGGCGTCGCCCCACTGCTGCGGGGTGCGGTTCGCGCCGCCGTTGCCGGTGCACCGGCTGCTGCCCGGCGGGTAGTCGGCGGCGTTGGCGAAGCAGTTGAACGGCACGCCCATGAACGCCGCGCCGGCCTTGAACACGTCCGGGTACAGCGCGAGCATGTGGTTGGTCATCATGCCGCCCGAGGACGAGCCGGTGGCGTAGACGCGGTTCGGGTCGCCGCCGTAGCGCTGCTGGACGTAGGTCACCATCGACACGATCGACACCGGGTCGCTGCCCCCGCCGCGGCGCTTCGCGGCGTCGGACCAGGTGTCGAAGCACTTGCCGAAGCCCGCTTCCTGCTGGGCGCTCGGGTAGATGACGACGAACCCGTACCGGTCGGCCAGCGAGGCGAACTCGCTGCCCGAGTAGAAGCCGGGACCCGAGCCGCCGCAGCCGTGCATGGCCACCACGATGCCGGGGTTGGCCGGACGGGAGTCCGGCACGTAGACGTGCATGCGCATCCCGCCCGGGTTCGCGCCGAAGTTGGTGACCTCGGTCAACGACGCCGCGGACGCGGGCGTGGGCACGGCCGTGACGAGGCCGCCGACGAGCAACGACGCCGCCGCGGCCAGTAACAGGCTCGATCTGACCTTCATGCGCTCGACTCCTTTGTTTCGCGCACGACCGGATAAGGGAGGTGAGGTGCCGCGGACCGGTGCGACCCGCGGCGCGGCGGAGCGCGGTCCCACGCGTGGACGTGCCGCCGATGGCGCCCGGCCTGATCGAGGCCGGCAGTCGCGTGACACTTAGCGTGCACGCCGGCCAACGAACTGTCAATCAACCGTCTCGACAGCGCGGTGTGCTCCACTCGGAGCCGGTTACAGTCGGTGGCAACCGTCCCCGAGCCGACCGCCGGAGCCGCCGTGACCAGCCCTTACGACATCGAGGAGATCTTCCCGGGCGACGCGGTCCGGCTCCCGCGCCGGCAGTCCGGCAACTCGCCGCAGGGCCTCGCGGTGACCCTGCTGGCCGACTACACGTTGCGGACCAGGGCCTGGCTCCCGTCGGCGGCCATCGTCGCGCTGCTCGGCGAGGCGGGCGTCAGCCACGCCGGCGCCCGCGCCACCATCAGCCGACTGGCCCGCCGGGGCGTGCTGGAGGGCAGCAGGCAGGGCCGCAACAGCTCCTACCGGCTCACCGTCACCGCCGCCCTGAACCTGGCCGCCGGCGGTCGGGCCATCATCTCCGCCGGGGCCGACGACGAACCGTGGGACCGGTGGTGGACGTTGATCGCGTTCTCCCTGCCCCAGGACGAGGTCGGCCGGCGGCGCGACCTCCGCGGGAAGCTGCGGTGGCTGGGCTGCGCGCCCCTCTACGACGGCCTGTGGATCTCGCCGCACGACCTCACCGACCGGGCCAGGGCGCAGGTGGCCGACCTCGCCCCCGGCACGATGACAGTCTTCCGCGCCCGGCACGTGGACCTCGGCGCGTCGACCGGCCGCGACCCGCTCGACGCCTGGGACACCGGCGAGATCGCCCGGCACTACGAGAGCTTCCTCCGGCGCTGGCGGCCGCTGCTGCCCGACATCCGCGCCGCCCGGATCACCGGCGTCCAGGCGGTCCGCGCCCGCACCGAGGTGATGGACACCTACCGCCGCCTGCCGATCCTGGACCCGAGGCTGCCCCTGGACCTGCTCCCGCCGGGATGGCCGCGCGAGCCGGCCAGGGAGCTGTTCGCGGCCGTGTACGACGGGCTCGCCGGTCCCGCGCAGGACCACGTGCGGGCCGTCGCCGGCCGGTTCACCACCGACCCGCTCACCGACGTGCAGGCGCACACCGTGGCCGACCTGGTCCGCGGCCTGCTCGGCGAGCCCGACTGCGCGCCCGACCGGACGGGGTCGCCCGCGGGGCCGTGACCGAACCGGCACGCCAACGTACTACGTATACTGATCCAACCGCGGGTGGGCGTGGTGCGGGGCGACCGGAGGGCACATGACGGCAGCGAGCCAGGAACCGACCGGAAGCTCACCCGCTCCCCCGGAGTGGACGCGGCGGCCGGCCAACCTGGCCAGGGCGGTCACCGCGGAACTCGTGCAGCGGATCGTGCGCGGGGTGCACCCGCCCGGCACGCCGCTGCCGCCCGAACCCGCGCTGGGCGAGACCTTCTCGGTGAGCCGGACCGTCATCCGGGAGGCGGTGAAGATCCTCCAGGAGAAGGGCCTGGTCCAGGTGCGGCAGGGGGCCGGCACGACCGTCACCCCGCCGACGACGTGGAACATGCTCGACGAGATGGTGCTCGCGGCCACCATCGCCGAGGACGAGACGCTCGCCGTGCTGGACGACCTGGTGGTCACCCGGCGGCTGCTCGAATCGGACATGGCCCAGGTCACGGCCCGCACCGCCGACCAGGAGACCGTCGAGCGGCTGCGCGCCCTGGTGGACCGCATGGACGAGCTGGTGGACGACCCCGTCGCCTACCGCGAGCAGGACCGGGCCTTCCACGACACCGTCATGCAGGCGTCCGGCAACCGGATCGCGCGCGGCGTCGTGCGCTCGCTGGAGAGCCAGGTGATCAACACCGCCCGCTACATGGGGCGCAGCGAGCGCGCCCTGTGCGTCGCCTCCAACCAGGGGCACCGCCGCGTCTACGAGCGCATCGCCGCCCGCGACCCCGCCGGCGCGGCCGAGGCCATGTTCACCCACATCACCGAAGCGTGGCTGGTGCGCCGCAGCGGCGCCGGCGACCCCGGCCGCCTGGAACGCTGAGACCGACGCCGGCGCGTCCCGGCCACCCGGCTCGTGCACCGCGGCAACACCACCCGCCCCGGCCCTCGGCTCGTGCACCTGCGACCCCGACCGACACGTCCCGGCCACCCCCGTGGCCGGGACGTCGCGGGCTCGGGTCAGGACCCGTCGAGCGGGCCGTGGTCGTACCAGTCGAACCAGGCCGTGCCCTCGGTGACGTACATGCCGATCACCCGGCCCGTGAAGCCGGTGGCCACCTCGGTCGACAGGTACCGGCCGTCCAGCTCGGCCAGTGGCTCCGGGTCGTCGCCCACGTGGAAGGTGAGGTAGTCCGGCGCGGCGACGTGCAGGCCCGACCGCCGCTCCTCGCCCTCGGCCCACGTCCGGGACGGCCGGGTGGTGATCGCGAGCGTCACCGGGCCCGGCGGCACGGGGCGCGTCGCCACGGTGTGCCGCAGCGGTCCGATCCTGGCGACGACCTCGGCCTGCCCGTCGGCCACCTCCAGGTCGTAGTGGTGCCCCTCGTCCAACCGCACGGTGAGACCCGCCCGACCGGCGGCGTGGTCGAGCAGGACGGCCGTCCGGCTCTCCGGGTGCTGCTGGCGCCGGCCGAGGAAGGTGCAGCCCGGCCGGTCCAGCGACGGGCCGGTCGCGTGCAGCGCGAGCCAGCCCGGCCGCTCGGTCAGCGACCAGGAGCCGTCCTCGCGCGCCCGCGGCGAGATCCAGCGCGGGTCGAGCACGGGGGCGTCGAAGTCGTCGCGGCGCGGGGCCGCCTCCACCGGGCGCAGGACGCGGGGCGCGCGTTCCCGCGACCGGACCGGACCGACGCGGGGCCAGCCGTCCTCCCACGCCACCGGGGTGAGGAACGTTTCCCGGCCCAGGACGTGGAACTTGGGGCTGTACCCGACCGGGCGCGTGGCCAGCAGGACCATCCACCAGTCGCCGTCCGGGGTGGTGACGAGGTCGGCGTGGCCGGTGCTCTGGATCGGGTGGTCCGTGCTGCGGTGCGACAGGATCGGGTTGGCCGGCGCGGGTTCCCAGGGGCCGCGCGGCGAGCGGGCCCGCGCCATGGCCACGGTGTGGCCGCGCTCGGTGCCGCCCTCGGCGATCATCAGGTACCACCAGTCCCCGATGCGGTACAGGTGTGGCGCCTCCGGCCACTGCAGGCCCGTCCCCGCCCACGAGGGCTCCGGGCCTTCCAGCACCTTCCCGGCCTCCGGGTCGACGCGGGCGACGTGCACGCCGGAGAAGGACGGCCCGCTGGCGCCGGCGAACGCCGCCCAGCAGGCGCCGTCGTCGTCCCAGGCCAGGTCGGGGTCGATGCCGGGCAGGTCGATCCACACGGGGTCCGACCAGGGGCCCTCGGGCCGCTCGGCGGTGACGATGAAGTTGCCGCCGTGCGAGACGTTCGTGGTGATCACCCAGAACCGGCCGTCGTGGTGCCGGATCGTGGGCGCGTAGATCCCGTCGGACGCCATCGCGTCGGCCGGCAGCGGCAGTTGCGCCGGGCGGTCCAGGACGTTGCCGATCTGCCGCCAGTGCACCAGGTCGCGGCTGTGGAAGATCGGCACGCCGGGGAAGTACTCGAAGCTGGAGCACACCAGGTAGTAGTCCTCCCCCACGCGGCACACGCTGGGGTCGGGGTGGAACCCGGGGATGACGGGGTTGTCGTAGAGGGCCTCGGGCTTCGGTGAGGTCATCGTTTCCCTTGTTGTGCGTGGGCGTCAGCCCTTGAAAGCGCCTTCGAGGATCCCGGCCACCATGCGCCGCCCGACCACGACGAACAGCACGACGAGCGGGATCGTGGCCAGGAAGGAGCCGGACATGGCCAGGCCGAGGTCCACGTCGTAGCTGTTCTGCAGCGCCTTGATGGCGATCTGCGCGGTGTAGCGCTCGGGCGACTTGAGGACGATGAACGGCCACAGGAAGTCGTTCCACGCCGTGACGAACCCGAACAGGCCCAGCACGAACGCGGCCGGCCGGACGATCGGGAACGCGATGCGCCAGAACACCTGCCAGGTGCTCGCGCCGTCGATGCGGGCGGCCTGCATCAGCTCGTCGTTGATGGTCGCGGTGATGTGCTGGCGCATCCAGAAGATGCCGAACGCGCTGGCCAGGCCGGGCACGACCAGGGCCTGGAGGGTGTCCACCCAGCCCAGCCACGACATGATCATGTACTGCGGGATGACCGAGAGCTGGGTCGGCACGGTCATGGTCAGCACGACGACCAGGAACAGCGCGTTGCGGCCGCGGAAGCGCAGCTTGGCGAAGGCGAACCCGGCCAGCGCGCACAGCACCGCCTGCCCGACGCCGATGGCGGTGGCCACGAACAGGCTGTTCAGCAGCGCCTGCACGAACGGCACCGTCTCCAGCACCAGGCCGACCAGGTGGAAGAAGTTGCCGCCGGGCACGACCTCGGGCGGCATCTTCGTCGCCGTGGCGGTGTCGGTGGTGGCGACGATGAACATCCAGTACAGCGGGAACAGGCAGACCACCGTGGCCGCCGACAGCAGCAGGTAGGTCCACCAGCGGACCCGGCCGACGCGCCGGCCGGCCGCGGTCGCGCGGCTTCGTGTCGGAGTGCTCGTCATCGGTCCGCCTTGATCCTGGTGGACAGCAGGTAGTTGATCGCGGCGATCAGCACGACCATGGCGAACAGCGCGACGCCGATCGCCGAGCCGTAGCCGAACTCGAACTGCCCGAAGCCCTGCTCGTAGAGGAACAGCGTGAGCGTCTGGCACTGCCGCACCGAGCCGCAGGTGAGCGGCGCGCCGGTGGCGATCAGCAGCGGTTCGGTGAAGATCTGCAACCCGCCGATGGTCGAGGTGACCACGGTGAAGATGATCACCGGCCGCAGCGACGGCACGGTGATGTGCCGGAAGCGCTGCCACGGGCCCGCGCCGTCGATGGCCGCGGCCTCGAACACCGAGCGCGGCACGGCCTGGAGCGAGGCCAGGTAGAGCAGCGTGGTGTACCCGAACCACCGCCACATCACCATCGTCGCGATGAGCACGTGACTGCCCCAGGTGGACTGGACGAAGTCGACCGGCTCCACGCCGACCAGGCCCAGCAGCCAGTTGAGCAGGCCGTAGTCCCGGTCGAAGAGCTGCGCGAACACGATCGCCGTCGCCGCCACCGAGGTGATGTACGGGACCAGCACCGACATCCGGAAGAACAGCGCGAACCGCAGGCGGGCGTGGTTGAGCACGTGCGCGAGCACCAGGGCCAGCGCCAGCTGCGGGACGGTCGACAGCGCCCAGATGCTCACCGTGTTGCCGGCCGCGTTCCAGAACCGCGGGTCGGCGAACATGCGGGTGAAGTTGTCCGCGCCGATGAACACCTGGTCGCCGATGGGGTTCCAGTCGAACAGCGCCACGTAGAACGTGAAGGCGAACGGGAACAGCCCGAACACCCCGAAGATCACGAAGAACGGGGCGATGTAGGCGTACGGCGACAGCCGCTCGACCAGCCCCCGCCCCTTGCGGGGCGCGGGCGGGGGTGGCGCGGCCGAGCGGGCCGGGGTGAGCGTGGCGGTCACGTCGGTCACTCGCCGATGGCGGTCTTGATGTTGCGCACCGCGTCGTCCCACGCCGTGGCCGGGTTGCCGCCGCTCTGCTCGACGTTGGTGATGGCGTTGAGGAACTCCTGGCCGATGGCCGCGCTGTCCGGGCCGATGTAGAACGGCTTGAGGCCCAGCAGCGAGTCGGTGTAGATCTTGCCGGTCGGCGCGTCGGAGAAGAACGGGTCCTTGGCGTCGGTGAGCTTGGCGTCCTCGTACACCGACGGGGTGGACGGCAGGGCGCCGACGCGGGCGAAGTGCTCCAGCTGCCCCTGCGGCGACTGCATCTCCTTGATGTACTCCCAGGCGGCCTGGGGGTTCTTCGCGCGCTTGGGGATGGCCAGGTAGCTGCCGCCCCAGTTGCCGGCGCCGCCGGGGATCTTCGCGATGTCCCACTTGCCCTTGGTGTCCGGGGCGGTGCTGCGGATGGAGTTCAGCATCCACGACGGCGCGGACACGGCCGCGTACTGGCCCTGCGCCATGCCGGCGCTCCACGCGCTCTCGAACGACGACTGGCCGGCGGTGATCCCGGCGGTGGCCGCCTTGATGCCCAGGTCGAACGCCGCCTTCACCTGCGGGTTGGTCGCGTAGATCAGCTTGCGGTCCGCGCTGTAGTACTTCTCCGACACCTGGTTGACGGCCTGGTAGAACACGCTGGTGGCGGCGTTGTCGGTGAACGCCTTGCCGGTGGCCTGCTTGTAGCGCTTGCCGGTCTCGATGAACGCGTCCCACGTCGGCCACAGCGCGCTCACCGACTCACGGTCGGTGGGCAGCCCGGCCGCGGCGAACAGGTCGGTCCGGTAGGCCACCGCCATGCCGCCCACGTCGGTGGGGACGCCGAGCACCTCGCCGCCCTTGGCGACGCTCTGCTCCCACACCCAGTCCAGGTAGTCGTCCTTGATGTCGTCCGCGCCCAGCGTCCGCAGGTCGACGAAGTTCTGCGGCTGCTCCACGAACTGCGGCAGGTTGTCGCCCTGGATCAGCACCAGGTCCGGCACCTTCCCACCGGCCAGCGCCGTGGTGAGGGACTGGGCGGTCTCCGTCGACGTGCCCACCTCGGTCAGCTTGATCTTCACGTCGGGGTGCTTCGCCTGGTAGGCGTCCACGGTCAGCTTCTGGTTGATCGCGGAGAACGACCAGAACTCGAACGACTTGCCGTCCCCGTCCCCGCCCCCGCCGCCTCCGGTGCCGGGTGTGCAGGCGGCGACGAGGGCCAGGACCGCGGCGGTGCCGAGCAGGGGCAAGCGGAGTTTCACGACGCTTCTCCAAGGTGTGCGAGGACGGGCGGTGGCCACCGGGCAGGTGGCCACCGCCGGTCGGCGTGTGCGCGAACCGGGTCGAGCCTCCCGGACCCCCTGTCCGAAAGTTTCGGCCTCAACACCGATTGTTAGCGCTCACGACAGTAAGCTGTGTCACAACCTCCGTCAAGAAGCCTTGTCCGACAGTGCATGTGCGTGGCGTCAGCACCCGGAAACCAGCGCTGACAAGGCGGTTTGTGAGCGCGAACTATCTAAGTTCGGAGAACGAAGTCAGTCGCGCCGTGCCCGCTAAGCGCTGAACTGCCACCAGTTCACGTTGAACAGGTAGCCGCTGCCGCCGGCGAACCGCAGGTAGAGGTCGCGGGTGCCGGTCGCACCGCTGATCGGGCAGGACACCGTGGCCCAGTTCTGCCACCCGCCGGTACCGGAAACCCCGCAGCGGCCCACCACCGTGCCGTTCGGACCGTCCAGCCGCACCTCGATCGTGCCGCCGGCGCCGGCGGACGCGACGCGGGCGTTGAACGAGCGCGCTCCCCCGCCGAACGCGACGCCCTTGACCTTGATGTAGTCGCCGTTCTCGATCCACCCGACGTTCATGCCGCCTTCGGACGAAGGTTCGGTCTCGATCCCCGAACCCCACGCGATGGTTTCGGCCTCCTGACGGACGTACGGGTTCAGCGTGCCCGCCTGCGGCGCGCCGCCCGACGTCATGGTGATGGTCGGGATGGTGCCGTCGGCGTTGTAGCTGAACCGCTCCACCGCGACGGAGCGGGTGAAGCCGCCGCCGCCCGGCAGGGCGCCGTTGTGGTAGAAGAAGTAGGAGCTGCCCTTGAAGTCGACGATGCCCGCGTGGTTGGTGAAGGCGCTGCCCTGCGTCGGCATCACCGTGCCGCGGTAGGTCCACGGGCCGGTCGGGCTCGGCGCGGTCGAGTAGGCGATGAACTCCGAGCAGCACTTCGCCGCGAAGACGTTGTAGTACAGGCCGTTGCGCTTGTACACCCACGGGCCCTCCTCGTAGAGGGTGGGCCGGGCCGCGTCGCCGGTGCGGGCGCCGAAGCCCGCCGTGGTGAGCGGGATCTGGGTGGGGCTGCCGCTGAACGACACCATGTCGGCGTTGAGCCGGACGTACCACAGGTTCGGGTTGCCCCAGTACAGGTACGCCTGGCCGTTGTCGTCGATGAAGACGGTCGGGTCGATCTCGCCGTTCTCCACCAGCGGGCGGCCGATCGCGTCGCGGAACGGGCCGGTGGGGCTGTCGGCCACGCCGACGCCGATCGCCATGCGGCCCGTGGACCGGTTGACCACCGGCACGTACCAGTAGAACTTGCCGTTGCGCGCGATCGCCTGGCCCGCCCACGCGTCCTGCTTGGCCCAGGCGAACGTGGACAGGTTCATCGGCGAGCCGTGGTCGGTCCAGTTCACCATGTCGTCGGAGGACCAGACCCGCCACTCCTTCATGGTGAACCAGGTCGAGCCGTCCTCGTCGTGTCCGGTGTAGAGGTACACGCGTCCGTTGTGGACCAGCGGGGCCGGGTCGGCGGTGTAGATGTGCTGCACGATCGGGTTGTCCGCCCGGGCCGTCACGGGCGCGAGGGCCAGCGCGCAGAGGACGGTGGCGAGCACGGCGAGGGCGCGCCGGGGGATCACCGGGGACAACAGCGTCGATCTCATCGCGGAACCTCCGGGAGGGACGTCGGGAAGCCGGTCGCGGCGGTCGGGTCGGCGGCGCACCCCGGCGGCGGGCGTGCCGCTCAGCCCGGCCGAGGGGTCGGGAACTCCGGTCGGCCGGGACGTGACGACGGGCGGTCCGGACCGGTGCGCTCGCGGTCCGCGAGCGGTCGCACGTTCGGCGACGGACCGACGAGTCGGTCCACAGCCGCCTGGCGGCGGGCCATCCGCGGTGGGGCCGACGACCGGGAGCCCGGCCGGGCCGCACCCGCCGGTCGGACGCGACGCGGGACCCGCCGCGGTGGAGCCGACGGCGAACCCGACCCGGACGCGGCCGGTCCGCGCGCACGGCCGGGCTTCGCCGAGCCTTCCCGGGGTGACAGCGGACTGCGTCGCATCGGACTTCCCCACGTCATCATCGACGGCCTGCACGACGACGCCCGGCGGCGGGACGGGGTCGCGTCCGGCGCGGAGCGGCCTTGATCGTCACGCCAATGTAACCGCGCCCCGACAGCCCGGTCAAAGCTAAAGTTGTGAGCGCTCACTTTAGCTCGATCACGTCCGGACCACGCGAATGCCAGGTCACCTTGATCCGATTTGCCCAGCTAGACGGAATTTTGCCGGAAATTGCTCCGTTCAGCCCATTGAACGGCAGCGCCGGATCAACTGCCCTTGTGAACGTGAACAGAACCCGGTCGGCCGGTCCGCCCCGCCGGCTCGACCAGCGACCTGACCGACTCGCCGACCCGCACGGACATGGGGACGCGGTGCACCACGAGCGCGCCCTTGCCGCGCCTGCGCCGCTCGGGCGCGGAGAAGAGCACCTCCACCGCCTTCGCGCCGAGCTGCTCGTGCGGGAGGGCGACGGTGGTGAGGCGCGGCCGCACCCAGGAGGCGATGGGGTGGTCGTCGAACGACACCACGGAGACGTCGTCCGGAACGGACAGCCCGGCGTCGGCGAGCGCCTGGTAGGCGCCGAACGCGAGCCGGTCGTTCAGGCACACCAGCGCCTTCGGGCGGTGGCGGCGCAGGAGTCCCCGGGTGGTGTCGTAGCCGTCCTCCGGCATCCACTTCGGGCACTGGTGGGCGCTCACCACCCGGACGCCGGCCGCGCCGAACACCTGGCGCATGCCGATCAGCCGCTCGCGGGCGGCGATGCTGTTCGGCGGGACGTCCTCGAGCCCGGGACCCGCGCCGACCACGTGGACTCCGTCGCGGTGACCGGCCTCCACGAGCACGCGGGCGGCGGCCCGCCCCGCCTCCACCTCGTCCGGCAGCACGGCGGGCACCGGGGAGTACGTCGTCGGCAGGGCGTTGAGCAGGACGGCAGGCCCGTGGTCCAAGCCCTCGGGCACGGCCACCTTCCGGGTGTACATGGCGGCGAAGATGATGCCGTCGACCCGGTGGTCGTGCATCGCCTCGATCAGGGCGCGCTCGACGTCCGGGTCGCCGCCGGTCTCGCCGAAGAACAGCATGCACCCCCGCCGGTGGGCGGCCTCCAGCGCGCCCTTGATCATGTTCCCGGCCAGCAGCGAGGACGCCACGGTGTCGGACACGAACCCGATCGTCTGGGTGCGCCCCGTGCGCAGGCCGACCGACAGGGTGTTGCGCCGGTAGCCCAGTTCCTGCGCGGTCGAGCGCACCCGCTGCTCCACCTCTTCGGAGATGCGCAAGTCGCGGCCGCGACCGGCCAGCACGAGCGACACGGTGGTGGTCGAGACACCGGTCGCCGCGGCCACGTCGGCCAGCGTGACGCGTCGTCGCCCCACGGCGGTCCTCCGTCCTCAAGGGACACTCGCGGTCCTTGACACCGCGTCGTGCCGTCTCGAAACTCCGGGAGGCTAACACGATTTAGCTCAAGCGAGGAGAACACTTTGCCCCGACGATCCGGCCCGCGGGCGATCGCCGTCGCCGCGGTGGCCGCGGCGCTCCTGGCGGGGTGCGCGGCGCCCGGCGGCGACCGCCCGGACCCCGCCGGGACGTCGGCGACGCCGGTGTCCGACCCCGGTTGCGGCGCCGGGCCGGTGGTGCTGCGGGCCCGCTTCGAGACCGGTTTCCCGCTGGCGAAGGCCCTCGCCGACGAGTTCACCCGGCAGCACCCGAACGTGACCTGGGACGTGCGCGAGGAGCAGTACGCGGTGCTGACCCGCAACGCGCCGCGCCTGCTCGCGGACAACCCGCCGGACCTGGTGCGGCTGCCGCAGGTGTCCGACCTGGTCGGCGACGGGCTGCTGCGCGACCTCGACGGCTACGCGGCGTGGTTCGGCTGGGACGACTGGCCCGCGGCGCAGCTGCGGCCGATGCGGGTCGCCCCGGGCGGGCGGCCGCGCGGCGCGGGTCCGCTCTACGCGATGGGGTTCTCCACCAGCGTGACCGGCGTGTTCTACAACAAGGACCTGGCCGCGCGGATCGGGTTCCGGGAGCCGGCGACGCTGGCCGAGTTCGACGACGCCCTGGCGCGGGCCAAGGACGCGGGCATCACGCCGCTGGCGAGCTTCAACGCGGGCGCGACGGCCGGGCTCGCGTTCCCCTTGCAGGGCCTCATGGCCGCCTACGGCTCGCCGTCGGCCATCGACGACTGGATCTTCCAGGTCCCGGGGGCGCGGATCGACACGCCGGCGAACACCGAGGCCGCGCGGCACCTCCAGCGGTGGCTGCGCGCCGGGTACTTCGACGCCGACCTCAACGCCACCGACTACGCGCGGATGATCGACCGGTTCACCTCGGGGCGGGCGTTGTTCATGCTGGACGGCGACTGGGAGTCGGCGGCGCTCGACCGGCGGATGCCCGGCCGGGTCGGGTTCTTCCTCGTGCCCCCGGTGCGGGCGGGCGACCCCCGGTCGGCCATGTCCGGCCCGCCGACGTTCGGCGTGCCGGCGGACGCGGCGCACCCCGACTGCGCCGCGTACTTCCTGAACTGGGCGGTCACCGACCCGGTGGCGCGCGAGACCACCGTGCGGGTGGGCGGGTCGCTCCCCCTCGGCCCGGCCGACGCGCCACTGCCCCCGGTCGAGCCGGGCTCGGTCACGGCCGCCACGCTCGCCGCCGCCTCCCGGCTCGTCGCGGACGGCACGGGCATGGACTTCATCGCCAACGCCACCGGCGCGATCCTGGCCGAGAGCTGGACGCCGCGGTTGCAGGAGCTGGCCGCGGGCGAGCTGGGGCCGGAGGAGCTGCTGGCCCGCGTGCAGGCCGACTACGCCGACCAGGTCGACGGGTGAGGTCGGCGGCGTCCCGGTCGGCCGGCTGGCTGTTCGTGCTGCCCGCGCTCGCGGTGTACGCGGTGTTCGTGCTCCGGCCGCTGGCCTCGACGGTCCGGTACTCGCTGTACCGGTGGGACGGCGTCGGCCCGTCCACCTGGGTGGGCTGGGACAACTACCGCCGGGTGCTCACCGACCCCGACCTGTGCGGGGCGCTCGGCCACGCGCTCCTGCTGATCGTGTTCTTCACCGGGATCCCCGTGCCCCTCGGCCTGCTGGCCGCGGCGGTGCTCCGGCGCACGAGGGCGGGCGGGCCGGTGCGCGCGGTGCTGCTCCTGCCCCAGGCCGTGCCGCTGGTGGCGGCGGGCATCGCGTGGAGCCTCCTGCTGTCGTCCACGGGCGCGGTGAACCGGCTGCTGGACGCGGTGGGCCTGGGCGGGCTGACGCGGGCGTGGCTGGGCGACTCGGCGACGGCGTTGGCGGCGGTGGGGGTGATCGGGGCGTGGGTGCTGCTGGGCCTGTGCACGACGCTGCTGCTCGCGGGCCTGGACCGCATCGACCCCGCGCTGCACGAGGCCGCGCGGCTGGACGGCGCGGGCTTCTGGCAGGCGTTGCGCGCCGTGACGCTGCCCGGTGTGCGGCGTGAGCTGGGCGTGTGCGTGACCGTGACGGCGATCGCGGCGCTGGCGAGCTTCGACGTCGTCTACGTGACCACGCAGGGCGGGCCGGGCGACGCCACGTCGGTGCCGGGCCTGGAGGTGTACCAGCTCGCGTTCGCCCAGCGGGAGGTGGGGCTCGCGTCGGCGTTGGCCGTGGTGCTCGCGGCGCTGGTGCTCGCGGTGGTGGCGCCGGTGCTGCGGTGGTCGCGGTGAGGGCGGGCCGCGCGGAGCGGGTCGCGGGCCGGCTGGCGCCGGCGCTGCTGGTGGTGGTGACGCTGGCGCCGTTCGCCGACCTCTTCGTGACCGCGTTGCACCCGCCGGGGACCTACCCGCCGGGCCTGACCTGGCCGGACGAGCCGCACTGGTCGAACTTCACGACGGCGTTCCGGGCCGGGCGGGTGCCCGCGCTGCTGGCGTCGAGCGGGTTGGTCGCGCTGGCCGCGGTGCCGTTGACGCTGGTCCTGGCCGTGCCCGCGGGCTACGCGCTCGGGCGCCTGCGGTTCGCCGGCCACCGCCTGGTGTTCGGCCTGTTCGCGGTGGGCCTGGTGCTGCCGCTGGAGGCCGTCGTCACACCGCTGTACCACCAGGTGCGCGACCTGGGGCTGCTGGACACCCGGTTCGGGCTGGTGGCGGCGCTGGTCGCGGTGCACCTGCCGGTCGCGGTGCTGTGGTCGCGGGCGCACTTCGCGGGCGTGCCGCCGGAGCTGTCCGAGAGCGCCCGGCTGGACGGCGCGGGGCCGTGGGCGGTGTTCCGGCGGGTGCACCTGCCCCTGGCCCGCCCGGCGGTGTCGGCGCTGGCCGTGCTGCTGCTCGTCTGGACGTGGAACCACTTCCTGCTCGCCATCGTCCTGGTCGACGACCCGGCCCGGCGCACGGCGGCCGGCGCCCTCGGCGCGTTCCAGGGGCGTTGGGGCACGGACGTGCCCCTGCTGTGCGCCGGGTCGCTGCTGCTGGTCGCCCCGCTGCTCCTGGTGCTCCTGCTGTCGCACCGCCGGGCGGCCGCCGACGTGATCCGGAACCTCGACTTCCGCGACCGCGGCCAGAGGGCTCCGCATTGCTAAAAATGTTTGCGCTAACGTTAGCGACTCGACCGAATTCGCTGTCGAACGGCGTTCGAACTGACCACGCCGCCGCGAGGGCCCGTCGATCTTTCCAGGAAAGCGGACGAACGGCGGTTCCCGGACCCACACCGGGGCTCACCTGCACGAAATATTTTCGTAACACCTTGACCACGCCTGTGCGATCGACCACAGTCTGAGTCGTACGACGCGCGCCCCGCAGTGACGACCACTGCGACCCAATGCCATTCCCTTTTCCGCGGGGAGGATCAAGCGCATAATTGTTAGCGTTAACACCCGCATTGGGACTCGAGGTCGGACGGCCGGTGCGCGCACCGGCGGCACCCTGCCACCGCGCGGCGACCGTGCCCGCGGTGTTCTGATCCGTGAGGACATGTGATGACTCAATCGACACGAGCGGTCAATCGGCCGACGCCCGCGCGGCGGCCGAGAACAACGGCGTTGCTGCTCGTCACGGGACTCGTCGCCACGATGATGGCGGTCGCGTTCACCGGGCAGGCCCAGGCGGGCACGACGCTGGGGGCCGCGGCGGCCGAGAAGGGCCGGTACTTCGGCGCCGCCGTCGCGGCGGGCAGGCTCGGCGACAGCACGTACACGACGATCCTGAACCGCGAGTTCAACAGCGTCACCCCCGAGAACGAGATGAAGATGGACGCGACGGAGCCCAACCAGGGCCAGTTCACGTTCACCAACGCCGACCGGATCGTCAACCACGCCATCAGCCGGGGCATGAAGGTGCGCGGCCACACCCTGGCCTGGCACTCCCAGCAGCCGGGCTGGATGCAGCGCATGGAGGGCTCGGCGCTGCGGCAGGCCATGGTCAACCACATCACCCGGGTCGCGACCTACTACCGCGGCAAGATCCACTCCTGGGACGTGGTGAACGAGGCGTTCGCCGACGGCGGCAGCGGCGGGCGGCGTGACTCGAACCTGCAGCGCACCGGCAACGACTGGATCGAGGTCGCGTTCCGCACGGCCCGCGCGGCCGACCCGGGCGCGAAGCTGTGCTACAACGACTACAACACCGACGGCATCAACGCGAAGTCGACCGGCATCTACAACATGGTGCGCGACTTCAAGGCGCGGGGCGTGCCGATCGACTGCGTCGGCTTCCAGTCCCACCTGACCAACTCCGCGCCGTCGGACTACCAGGCCAACCTGCAGCGCTTCGCCGACCTCGGCGTGGACGTGCAGATCACCGAGCTGGACATCTCCGGCTCCAACCAGGCCAACGCGTACGCCGACGTGACGCGGGCGTGCCTGGCGGTCGCGCGCTGCACCGGCATCACGGTCTGGGGCATCCGCGACAGCGACTCGTGGCGCACCGGTCAGAACCCGCTGCTGTTCGACGCCTCGGGCAACAAGAAGCCCGCGTACACCTCCGTGCTCAACGCCCTCAACGGCGGCACCACCCAGCCGCCGACCGGGATCGACACGACCGCGTGGTACGTGCTGGTGAACCGCAACAGCGGCAAGGCGCTCGACGTCTACAACCTCTCCACCGCCGACGGCGCGCGCATCACGCAGTGGAGCCGCAACAACGGCAACAACCAGCAGTGGCAGTTCGTCGACTCGGGCGGCGGCTACTACCGGGTGAAGTCGCGGCTGTCGGGCAAGGTGCTCGACGTCTACAACTTCTCCACCGCCGACGGCGGCTCCATCGTCCAGTGGGCCGACGGCAACGGCACGAACCAGCAGTTCCGCGCGGTGGAGTCCGGCGGCTACTACCGGCTGATCAACCGCAACAGCAACAAGGCCGTCGAGGTGCAGGGCGCCTCCACCGCGGACGGCGCCAACGTCGTCCAGTACTCCGACTGGAACGGCGCGAACCAGCAGTGGCAGCTCGTCCGGGTCGGCTGACCCGACGCCCTGCCCCGCACGGCGGGCCAACCCCGCCGCTCCCCCCTTGTTGACCGATCCGGAGCCCCCGCACGGCGTGCGGGGGCTCCACCCTTGTGACGCCGCCCCGACGCGGCGGGTGAGGAGCAGTCATGTCCGTCCCGGATGAACTCCCGCGGCGGTCCGCGCGCCGTCGCGGCCGGTTGTCGCGGATGGCCGCGGTGCTGGCCGCGGTCGTGCTCGGCGGCGTGGTGGTCGTCTTCGGCGCGGCGACGGGTTCCGCGGCCACTGTGGACACCAACGCGTGGTACGTGCTGGTGAACCGCAACAGCGGCAAGGCGCTCGACGTCTACAACCTCTCGACCGCCGACGGCGGGCGCATCACGCAGTGGGCGCGCAACGACGGCAACAACCAGCAGTGGCAGTTCGTGGACTCCGGCGGTGGCTACTACCGGCTGAAGTCGCGCCACTCCGGCAAGGTGCTCGACGTCTACAACTTCTCCACCGCCGACGGCGCGTCGATCGTCCAGTGGGCCGACGGCAACGGCACGAACCAGCAGTTCCGGCTGGCCGACTCGGACGGCGGGTACGTGCGGCTGATCAACCGCAACAGCAACAAGGCCGTCGAGGTGCAGAACGCCTCCACGGCGGACGGCGCCAACGTCGTCCAGTACTCGGACTGGGGCGGCGCGAACCAGCAGTGGCAGCTCGTGCGCGTCGGCGGCAGTGGCGAGCCCACCACCACGACCACGACCCCGCAGCAGCCGGGCGGCCAGTACACCAACCCGGTGGTGTGGCAGGACTTCGCCGACGTCGAGGTCATCCGCGTCGGGGACGCCTTCTACATGACCGCGTCCACGATGCACTACTCGCCCGGCGCGCCGATCCTGCGCTCCTACGACCTGGTCAACTGGGAGTTCGCCGGGCACTCGGTGCCGTCCCTGGACTTCGGGACCAAGTACGACCTGACCAACGGGCAGCGGGCGTACGTCAACGGGATCTGGGCGTCGACGTTGCAGTACCGGCCGAGCAACCGCACGTACTACTGGGCCGGGTGCATCGACTTCAACGACACCTACATCTACACCGCGACCAGCGTCGAGGGCCCGTGGAGCCGGCACGCCCAGATCGACAACTGCTACTACGACGCGGGCATGCTCATCGACGACAACGACACGATGTACGTCGCGTACGGCAACTCGACCATCAGCGTCGCGCAGCTGTCCGCCGACGGGCGCAGCCAGGTCCGCGCGCAGCAGGTGTTCCAGACGCCGTCGAACATCGGCACCCTGGAAGGCGCCCGGTTCTACAAGCGCAACGGCAGCTACTACATCTGGCTGACCAGGCCCGCCAACGGCCAGTACGTGCTGAAGTCGGACAACGGGCCCTTCGGCCCCTACACCGTGCGGCAGGTGCTGCTCGACCTGCCCGGCCCGATCTCCGGCGGCGGCGTGCCGCACCAGGGCGGCCTGGTGCAGACGCAGACCGGGGCCTGGTACTACATGTCGTTCGTGGACGCCTACCCCGGCGGCCGCGTGCCGGCGCTCGCGCCGATCACGTGGACCGCGGACGGGTGGCCGACGCTCCAGACGGTCAACGGCCGGTGGGGCGTGAACTACCCCTCGCCGCTGCCCACCCGGCCGGTCAAGCCCCTCACCGGCACGGACACGTTCGCGGGCACCGCGCTCGGCCCGCAGTGGGAGTGGAACCACGACCCCGACACGTCCCGGTACACGGTGAACAACGGCCTGACCCTGCGGACCGCGACGGTCACCAACGACCTGTACGCCGCCCGCAACACCCTGACCCACCGCATCCAGGGGCCGACGTCCACGGCCACCGTCGAGCTGGACTACAGCGCCATGCGCGACGGCGACCGGACCGGTCTGGCGATGCTGCGCCAGTCGTCGGCCTGGATCGGCGTCCGGCGCGACAACGGCCAGACCCGCGTGGTCATGACCACGGGCCTGGCCATGGACGGCAGCTGGCGCACCACCAGCACCGGCACGGAGGCGGCGAGCGCCGCGGTGAGCGGCGGCCGGATCTGGCTGCGGGCCAACGCCGACATCCGGCCCGGGTCCGGTCGCGTCGCCCGGTTCTCCTACAGCACGGACGGCGTGAACTTCACCTCGCTCGGCCCGACGTTCACGTTGAACAACACCTGGCAGTTCTTCATGGGCTACCGCTTCGGCGTCTTCAACTTCGCCACCCAGGCCCTGGGCGGCGCGGTGACCGTGCGGCAGTTCGACCTGACCACCCCCTGACCGGCATGGAATCCACCGTCCAGGAGCACCTGGGCAGCCGAAATTTGCGAAATTTGTTTCGAATCTTCTCGAAATTTTCCGTCGCCGAGGCACTGCACAGCGTAACGGAAACGATCAGGAACCGAACCGCTTAACCAGCCGTCAACCAGCGGATTTCGTCGCAGACCAAGATCCGCCTTGACCGACCACCCAGGAGGTTCATGCCCGGAGAACGGGACGCTGGTGGGTTCAGTGGGGCCTTGATTGCCCAAACTGTTTCGGTTAATACTGCTTAACGTTTCGGACCGAGCGGCGGGTGGCCACGGGAATCGTCGGCCACCCGCACCGGGCGAGCCGTCGGCCGCCCGAACCCACCCGTCCCACCCGCGCGTTCGCGGGTGCTCCCCAGAAAGCGCCGAACATGACGCTGACAGCGAAGT
Organism: Actinosynnema sp. NPDC004786; assembly: GCF_053601135.1. Classification (NCBI taxonomy): domain Bacteria; kingdom Bacillati; phylum Actinomycetota; class Actinomycetes; order Pseudonocardiales; family Pseudonocardiaceae; genus Actinosynnema; species Actinosynnema sp. NPDC004786. Next base: position 295,733 of record NZ_JBSGBG010000002.1, read on the forward strand.
CAGTCTCACGAGTCGCACTCGTGTCGACACTGGTGGCCGCAGCCGCGGGCGCCGCGGTCCTCGTGGCGTCGCCCGCCAGCGGTGCCGCCTCCACGCTCGCCGCGGCGGCGCAGCAGAGCGGCCGCTACTTCGGCACCGCCGTCGCCGCCAACAAGCTGGGCGACTCCACCTACGTCAACATTCTCAACCGTGAGTTCGACATGGTCACGGCCGAGAACGAGATGAAGATGGACGCGACCGAGCCCAACCAGGGCCAGTTCAGCTACGGCAACGCCGACCGGATCGTCAACCACGCCCGCAACCAGGGCAAGCGCGTCCGCGGCCACGCCCTGGCCTGGCACTCCCAGCAGCCGAGCTGGATGCAGCGCATGGAGGGCTCCTCCCTGCGCCAGGCCATGCTGAACCACGTCACCCAGGTCGCCACCTACTACCGCGGCAAGATCTACGCCTGGGACGTCGTCAACGAGGCCTTCGCCGACGGCAGCAGCGGCGGTCGCCGCGACTCCAACCTGCAGCGCACCGGCAACGACTGGATCGAGGCCGCGTTCCGCGCCGCCCGCGCCGCCGACCCGAACGCCAAGCTCTGCTACAACGACTACAACACCGACAACTGGTCGCACGCCAAGACCCAGGGCGTCTACCGCATGGTCCAGGACTTCAAGTCCCGCGGCGTGCCGATCGACTGCGTCGGCTTCCAGGCCCACTTCAACAGCGGCAACCCCGTCCCCTCCAACTACCACACCACGCTGCAGAACTTCGCCAACCTCGGCGTCGACGTCCAGATCACCGAGCTGGACATCGAGGGCTCGGGCAGCTCGCAGGCCCAGCAGTACCAGGGCGTCGTCCAGGCGTGCCTCGCCGTGACCCGCTGCACCGGCATCACCGTGTGGGGCATCCGCGACAGCGACTCGTGGCGCGCCTCGGGCACCCCGCTGCTGTTCGACGGCTCGGGCAACAAGAAGGCCGCCTACACCTCGGTGCTGAACGCCCTGAACGCCGCCGGCACGTCGGTCCCGACCACGCCGACCACGCCGACCTCGGGCGAGCCGACCACCACGTCGCCGACGAACCCGGCCGGCTGCACCGCGACGTACTCCGAGGGCCAGAAGTGGAGTGACCGCTTCAACGGCCAGGTCACCGTCTCGGGCACGAACAACTGGATCGTGACGGTCACCGTCAGCTCGCCGCAGAAGATCATCGCCACCTGGAACACCAGCCCGACCTGGGACTCCAGCGGCAACGTGATGACCGCGCGGCCGAACGGCAACGGCAACGTGTTCGGCTTCACCATCCAGCACAACGGCAACTGGAGCTGGCCGAGCCTCTCCTGCCGCGTCGGCTGAGCCGGTGGGAGGACCCGGCCGTCGGGCCGGGTCCTCCCACTCCCCCACGCGCCCGCGGGCGCGTGGGGTTCTCCAGTGAAGGAGCGACTTGCATGCGCAACAACCAGTCCCGCGCGGCCCGGTCGGCCGCGGCCGTGGCCGCCGTGGCGCTCGTCGCGACCACCGCCGCCGTGGTCGGCTCGCAGTCCGCGGCGGCCGCCGCCGGTTGCCGGGTCGACTACGCGATCGGCTCGCAGTGGCCCGGCGGGTTCACCGCCACCGCGGTCGTGACGAACCTCGGCGACCCCGTGAACGGCTGGCGGCTGTCGTGGTCGTTCGCCGGCGACGAGCGGATCACGCAGTCGTGGAACGGGTCGCACACCCAGTCGGGCACGCAGGTCACCGCGGTCAACGCCGCGTGGAACGGGACCATCGCCACCGGCGCGACGGCGTCGTTCGGGTTCAACGCCTCCTCCAGCGCGCGCTCCACGCCGCCCTCGGTGTTCACCCTCAACGGCACGGTGTGCACCGGCTCCACCACGACCACCACGACAACGACCACCACGACAACGACGACCACCACCACGACCGACACGACCACGACCACGACGACCCAGCCGAGCCGCCCGGCGATCGAGAACAACTTCGCCGTCACCAGGGAAGCCGCCTACGGCGACAACCGGTTCACCGTGTTCCGCCCGAGCAACCCGCAGGCGGTCGACCGGCCGCTGCCCGTGCTGGCCTTCGGCAACGGCGCGTGCGCGCACACGAACAACAGCGAGGTCACGCGGGCGCTGACGTTCGTCGCGTCCAAGGGCTTCGTCGTGGTGGACACCGGCTCGGTGGACGGTTCGCCGAACGGCGTGCCCAGCGGCTCGCCCATCCCCTCCCTGCTGACCGACGCGATCACGTGGGCCGAGCGCGAGCAGAACCGCTCCGGGTCGCCGCTGCGCGCGCGGCTGGACCTGACCAAGGTGGCCACCGCGGGCCACTCGTGCGGCGGTCTGGAGGCGCTCGTCGCCGCCCAGGACCGGCGGGTGTCCGGCGTGGTCTCGCTGAACAGCGGCTTCTTCGCCGACGGCTCGTTCGGCTACCCCCGCTCCGAGGTCGGCAAGCTGCACTCGCCCGCGTTGTTCCTCGACGGCGGCCCGTCCGACGTCGCCTACGCCAACAACCAGGCCACCTACGACCTGGCCACGGTGCCCGCCGTGCTGGCCAGGCAGCCGGAGGCCGGTCACGTCGGCTTCATCACCGGCAACCAGATGGTGGACGGCATGACGACGGTGGTGCAGTTCCTCGACATGGTGCTCAACGGCAACCAGGCGGCCCGCGCCTACATCCTGAGCCCGTCGGGGCTGGCCGCCAAGGCCCCGTGGACCGTGGCCAGGAAGAACTTCTGACGACGCCGGCCGACCGGGGGTGAGGACCGCCCCGCCCGGGAACCCGGGCGGGGCGGTCACGACCACCGCGGTCAGATGAAGCGCCACAGGTGGTCGTTGGTGCCGTTGTCGTCCCAGAGGACGATCTGGGCACCCCGGGCGGTGGAGGCGCCGTTGACGCCGAGCACGCGCCCGCCGTTGCCGCACTGGATGCGGAAGTAGCCGTTCGCGCCGTAGCGCAGCCGCCAGCGGTGGTCGTTGGTGCCGTTGTCCGCCCACTGCAGGATCCGCGCGCCGTTGGCGTTGGCCGCGTTCTCGACGCCGAGGACCTTGCCGCTGTTGGAGTTGCGCAGCCGGAACCACCCGTCGGGGTCGAGGACGGCCGTCCACAGGTGGTCGGCGGTGCCGTTGTCGTCCCACTGGACGACGAGGCCGCCGTCGGCGGTGGACATGTCCTGCACGCCCAGCACCAGGCCGCTGGCCAGGTTCTGGATCCGGCGGGCCCCGGAGGGCACGAAGCGCCAGCGGTTGTCGGCGCTGCCGTTGTCCGGGTCCTGCACGGCCTGGGCGCCCGCCGAGGTGGCGCCGTTGAGGATGCCGAGCAGCTTGCCGCTGTTGGCGTTGCGGATCTTGTGGGTGCCGTCGCCGTTGTCCAGGACGGTCCACCGGTGGTCGGCCGTGCCGGTGTCGCCCCACTGGAGGACCCTGGCGTTGTCCGCGGTGGACATGTTCTCCACGCCGAGCACCTTGCCGCTGTTGAGGTTGCGCAGCCGCACCGCGCTGCCGTCGGCGACGAGCTGCCAGTTGTGGTCGGCCGTCCCGGTGTCGTTCCACTGCACGGCGAGGCCGCCGTCGGCGGTGGACATGTTCTGCACGCCCAGGACCAGGCCGCTGGCCGCGTTGAACAGCCGGTAGCCGGCGTCCGACGTGCCACCGCCGCCGCCGGTGCTCCAGTAGACCGTGTAGTTGTAGCCGTGGGCGTCGTAGAACGGGCCCAGGTTGACCGTCGCGCCGTCGGCGCGGGCGGTGAACGCCAGCGTCGAGGTGCCGGTGCGGGTGATCGAGGTCGGGTCGAGGGACGGCAGCCGGCTCAGGGCGGTGTTGCCGTAGTTGCCGGACAGCACGACCGGCCCGTAGGTGATCGCGGCGACGGCGGCGTTGTCGTTGGCGGGCTGCATCACCACGCGCATCGGCAGGCGGACGGTGACCACGTCGCCGGACGTCCACGACCTGGTGAGCGAGGCGTAGGTGCCGGGGGTCGTGGCGAGGTCCTGCGCCGTGCCGTTGACGCTGACGGTCGCGCCGCTGGTCCAGGACGGGATGCGCAGGCGCATGGTCCACGACCCGCTCACGTTGCCGGTCACGGTCAGCGTGGTGGTGTCGGAGGCCGGGTAGGTCGTGGTCTGCGTGACGGTGATCCCCCGCTGCGCCCAGGTCAGCACCGAGGGCGTGTAGAGGTTCACGGTGAGCGTGGTGCCGCTCTGGAAGTAGATCGAGTTGGCCAGGGACGTGTTGACCTCCAGCGCCGTGCCCTGGCAGCACCAGAACGTGGTGTAGTCGGTGCTCCAGTTGCCGCCGCCCCAGGCCGGTCCGGTGTTGCCGCGCCGGTGGCCGGGGTTGAGGCCGGTGAAGTAGCAGATGTGGCCGTGCGGGTCGGCCGGGTTCTGCTGCCCGAGCAGGTGGTTGAGCAGGGCGCGCTCGTAGAAGTCGAAGTAGGCGACCCGGTTCGGGTCGAGCAGCCACAGCTCGCGGGTCAGCTTGAGCATGTTGTAGGTGTTGCACGCCTCGGCCGTGTCGGTGTTGAGGTAGGCGGCGATGGCGTTGGGGGCGCGGAAGTGCTCGGCCTGGCTGTTGCCGCCGATGACGTAGGTGTGCGCGCCCACGGTGATGTTCCACGCGTTCGACGCGATGTCGCGGTAGCGGGTCGTGCCCGTGGCCTTGTACTCGCGGGCCGCGCCGATCCACTTCGGCACCTGGGTGTTGGCGTGCAGGCCGTTGAGCCGGTCCTGGTTCGCGGCCAGCGGGTCGAACACGGCGGCGTGGTCGAACCGCTGCGCGGCGGTGAGCCACCGGGCGTCGCCGGTCTGCTGGTACAGGTCGGTCAGCACGGCGTTCATGCCGCCGAACTCGGTGCCCAGCACGCGCTGCATCTGGCTGTAGGACAGCCGGCCGGTGCGCCAGTCCACCCAGCCCGCGAACCGCAGCAGCACGTCGCGGGCCTGGGTGTTGCCGATGTGCCGCCACACGTCCAGCAGGCCCGCCAGGGTCTTGTGCAGCGCGTAGTAGGACACCGACTTCGGCGAGCCGGCCTCCATCGCGTCGAAGTCGGACTCCGGGAACCCGGACAGGTACCCGGTGTTGAACCCGGCCGCGGCGTTGTTCGCCTGGCACTTGGCCAGCTCCGCCACCATGTAGTTCGCGCGGTCCCGGCACGTGGTGTCGCCGAGCACCGCCCACGCCTGCGCCCACGCGCTGAGGAAGTGGCCCTGGCTGTGCGTGCGGAACGGGAAGTTCGGCGCTTCCCAGCCGCCGAGCGCCGCCGCGCCGTTGGTGGACAGCCGGTGGTTGGCGCGGAAGTTGTAGAGCAGCCGGTCGACGTCGACGAACTTCAGGTACGACAGCGTCCGGCTCTGGTTCTCCATCCAGCGGCCGGGGCTCAGGCGCACCTCGCCCAGGTCGAACGGCTGCGCGGACACACCGAGGTCGCCGCGGACCGGCGGGACGCTCGCCGCGGCGGCGGAGCCCGTGGTCACGCCGGGCACGGTCGTCGCGACGGCCGCGACGCCCACGGCTTGCAGCAACGTGCGGCGGCTCAAGGGTGACGGCATCAGCTCTCCTGTGGGTCGGGTGGCGGCCGGCAGTCGTGCCTGCCGCCACGCACGGCGAAGCGGGGTGGTGATCCCGCCGCGGGTTCGCGGTCGCGTCGATCGCGTGGCGCGCACGGCGGCGTGACCGGCGGGATCGGCCCGTCGGTGGTGGAGGAGGCGTGGGGACGCGGGGTGCGGGTGGTCGCGCGAGGTGGGTCCGGCCCGGCCGATCCGGCCCGGCCGATCCGGCCCGATGGGTCCGGCCCGATGGGTCTGGCCCGGCCGATCGAGCCCGGCCGACTCGGCCCGGTGGGTCCGGCCCGGTGTGGCCGGCCCGGCCGATCCGGCCCGGTGAATCCCTGGTCGGTGGGTCCGACCCGGTGTGGCCCGCCGGGTTCGACCCGCGGGTTCGGGGAGGTGGGTTCGGGGCGGGGCGCGCGGTGTGGAGCTACTGCGGTGGCGACCCGGTTGGCCTCGGCGCGGCGGCCGGTTGGTGTGTTCGTCGCATCGGAGTCCCATCGTCGTCGTTGACGAGCGGTCGTGCCGGCGGATGCGTGACCGACTCGGGCCCGGCGGCCCGGATGTCAGCACAGTAGCCATCGCCGGAGCGGGCCGTCAACGGAGCGCGGAGGCTAAAATGTTCGCGTTCACTTTAGCCGCCAACCGCCGGATCGACCGTCGAACGAGCGTCGAATTGGTTGGTACTGCGCCAAAACGGCACGATCACCCTCGCGCTGACCCAGCGACCGGCCCCGCGACCGGACCACGTATGTGAACGCAAACATCGACGTGGTGACCACCGCCGGGCCGCCGTGCGCGAGAGGCGTCGCTACATCGATCGAGTGGTTCCGCGGCAACCGGCGTACTCACCGCGCCCCGACGCCGACGTTAGTGGCGAGGGCAGCGGGCGGAGGGGACGTCATGGCCGAGCGGACGAACGTGGGAGTCGGTGACAGCGAGGCCGGACCGGGGACCGACGAGCCCCGGGACGACCGGCGGCAGCGCCGTGGCCGGTGGTGGCGGCGCTGCCGGCCGGAGCTGAAGGTCGAGGGCACCGCGGACGGCATCGGCGTCGCCGGCGTCGGCGTGGCGGGGCTGGTCGTGGCGTTGGCGGGAGCGGCGCTGTGGTGGTTCGTCATCCACGACGCGAAGGTGTCCGTGCCGAACCTGACCGGCATGTCGCAGGTCGGCGCGGAACTCCGGCTGAAGGAGGACGACCTCGTCGTCCGGCAGACCCTCACCGAGCCCTCGGCGCTGGCCCCCGGTTCCGTGGTGCGCACCGACCCGCCCGCCGGGACGAAGCTCGCGAAGGGCGACGGCGTGGTGCTCTACCTCGCCGGGCCGGCGACCGGCGACCCGTCCCGGCCGACGACCGCGCCACCGCAGCCCACCCACCTCGTGCCGCCGCCCCCGACCGTCGGCGGTCAGCGGCCGACCGTCGCGCCGACCCTGCCCACCCGGGAGCCCGATCCCGGGCCGTCGAGCACGCGGCAACCCGACCCCGAGGTGTCCGACGCGCTGCCCGAGTCGCACGCCACGCACGTCGAGCGGGACCTGGTGATCGGCCGCTACAACTGGGTCGACCTGGACACCGGGGCGTACAGCCCCGCCAACGGCGGCGACCTGTACTTCGGGCAGGACGCGAACACGGGCGCGTTCCACCTGCAACCGATGTCCTCCGGCGGCGCGGACGAGGTCGGCACGGCCGCGCGCGCCTACGCCACGTGCGCCGGGGCGTCGCCCACGACCGACCAGATCCCGCTCGACACCCTGCCCGTCGGCACGGTGATCTGCGTGCGCACGGACGAGGACCGGCTGTCCGCCGTGGGGATCACCGGCGCCAGTGAGGGACCGAACGGGCGGGACCTGCACGTCTCCTACACGACCTGGGAACGCTGACCGGACGTGCGCCGCGTCCGACGACCGGGGTGTCCTGAACGTTGAATTCGGGGTACCTGAACGTAGGACACGGTGGTTCTGAACGTAGGACTCACGCGGGTTCGGGGCGCACGCCGGTGTAGACGCCGATCGGGCGGAAGCGCAGGCCGGGTTCGCGGTACTCCTCGATCGCGTGCGCGAGCCAGCCCGCGCAGCGCGCCAGCGCGAAGATCGCCTCACCGGCGTCCGGGCGCAGGCCGAACGCGTGCATCAGCGCCGCCAGGGCCAGGTCGACGTTCGGGAACGTGCCCGCGCCGGGCGTCACCGCGTCCACGACCGCCATGACGTCGCGGGCGGCGGCGTGGCGGCGCAGGGCGGTGAGCAACGCGTCCGCCCGCGGGTCCCTGGTGCGGTAGACGCGGTGGCCGAAGCCGGGGACGCCACCGGTGCGCTGCCGTTCCGCCAGCGCGCCGAACGGGTCCTCCGCCGCGTCGCGCAGGAACCGGTACGCCAGCGTGCTCGCGACGCCGTGGTACTGGCCGTCCACCGCGCCGAGGCCGGCCGACACTGCGGCGTACGGGTGGGCGCGGGCGCTGGCCGCCACCCGCACCGCGACCGTGGACACCGCGAGGTCGTGGTCGGCGAGCAGCACGAGCGCCAGGTCGAGCAGCCCCGGGTCGACGGGCCGGTCGCCGAGCTTGCCCGCCAGGCGGTGGGCGAGGGAGTCGCCGTCGCCCGGGTCGCCGGGCAGGGCGTCGGCGAACACGCCGATGAGCCGCCTGCCGACCCGGACCACGGCGGCCGGCGACAGGTCGAACCGCAGCGGGTCGGTCGCCCCGAGCACGGCCGCGGCGACCTTGAACCGGTCCGTCGTCCGCGCCGCGTCCGGCAGCGCGGCCAGCGCCGCGCCGACCGTGCCGACCGCCGCCGGATCGACGGGGAACGGTTCGCCGTCGCGCAGGTCGCCGGTCCACAGCAACTCGGCCACCGACTCGAACCCGTACGACGACGCGAGGTCGGTGACGCGGTGGCCCCGGTAGTGCAGTTCGTCGCCGTCGAGCAGGGTCAGCTCGGTGCGGATCCGCTCGACCGCCCCGGAGGGAGGGCGTTCCTCCCGGCCGCGGGCCACGAACGCCTCGACCTCGGCCTGCGCGAAGAAGCTCCCCCGCCGCCCCGGCAGCCGCACGCTGCGCAGCATGCCCCGGCTGGCGTAGGCGTAGACGGTCTCGGTCTTCACGCCGAGCCGTCGCGCCACCTCGGCGGTGGTCAGGTAACGCTCGTCACTCCCGGTCACCACGACCTGCGACTCCTCGTCCATGTTGACTGCATCAACGTTGACAATAGTTGATTCACGAATCGACAGTGAGCCCAGGTCGACGAGGAGGTTGTTCATGGACGCACCGGCTGGCCTGCGCGATGTCGTGGTCACCACCACCGAACTGGGTGACGTGCGCGGCGACGAGGGCTTCTACCACTACCGCGGCTACCCGGCGATCGAGCTGGCCCGGACCCGGGCGCTGGAGGACGTCTGGTTCCTGTTCCTCGAAGGCCGGCTGCCCGACCCGGCCGAACGCGCCCGCTTCGCCGAGGACGTCGCCGCCCTGCGGCACCTGCCCGACGAGGTGCGCGAGGTGCTGCCCGCCGTCGCCCGCGCGGGCGACCGGTTCGCCCCGATCGCGGGCCTGCGCACCGCCCTGTCGGTGCTCGCCGCGGCCCGCGGCCTGCCGCCGGTCTGGGACGCCGCGCCCGAGCGCCGCCGGGCCGACGCCCTGCTGGTCGCCGCCGTCACGCCGACCGTGCTGGCCGCGCTGCACCGGCTGCGCGCCGGCCTGGAGCCGCTGGAGCCGCGGGCCGACCTGTCCGCGGCGGCGAACTGGCTGTACCTGCTCACCGGCGAGGTGCCCGACGAGGCGCGGGCCGCCGCCGTGCAGAGCTACCTGGTGTCCACTGTGGACCACGGGTTCAACGCCTCGACGTTCACCGCCCGCGTCGTCGCGTCCACCGGGTCCGACGTGGTCTCCGCGGTCGCGGCGGCCATGGGCGCGTTCGTCGGACCGCTGCACGGCGGCGCGCCGGACCGCGCGCTGGACGGCCTGGACGAGATCGGCTCGCCCGACCGCGTCGACGCCTGGGTGCGGGAGAAGGTGCGGTCCGGCGACCGCGTCATGGGGTTCGGGCACGCCGTCTACCGCACCGAGGACCCGCGGGCGCGGATGCTGCGCGACATCGCGCTCGACCTCGGCCGGCGCGGGTTCGACCCGGACCTGGCCGAGTTCGCGACGACCGTCGAGCGGCGCGTGGTCGAGGTCCTGGCCGAGCTGAAGCCGGGACGCGCGCTCTACGCCAACGTCGAGTTCTACGCGGGCGTCGTGATGGCGCAGTGCGGCATCCCCAGGTCGATGTTCACGCCGACGTTCGCCGTGGGCCGGGTCATCGGGTGGGCCGCCAACGTGCTGGAGCAGGCGGCCGGCGGCAAGGTCATCCGCCCGGCGGCCCGCTACGTGGGCCCACCCGCTCCGCGACCGCTCCCGACCACGGTGCCGACCGGGGCGTGACCGCGCACTTCCCGAGGGCGGGCGGCGAGGGCACACGCCGCCCGGCCGCGCCGTCGTGGTGCGCGGCCGGCGGGTGGAGGGCTCCTAGCGGGCCGGTTTGCGGGCCTCGACGAGGAAGCGGCGGGAGTGGGCGACGAACGGGCCCTCGTCCCGGATCCGCTCGTGCAGCGACCGCAGTCGGTCCCGGTACTTCGCGGCGGTGAAGTCCGGGACGAACCAGATCACCTTGCGCAGGAAGTAGACCATCGCCCCGACGTCGAAGAACTCCATCCTCAGCTCGGCGGTCCGCAGGTCCACCACCTCCAGGCCGGCCGCCTCCGCCCTCGCCCGGGCGAGGTCCGGGTCGCGGTCGCTGCGACCCGTCGGCCGGGGGCCGAGGAAGAAGTCGTAGACCTCGTGGCCGCTGTCCGGGCCGACCTGCTGGGAGAGGTAGGTGCCGCCCGGCGCGAGCACGCGGGCGATCTCGTCCCAGTGGACGGCGACCGGGTGGCGGCTCGTGACCAGGTCGAACGTGCCGTCGGCGAACGGCAGCGGCGGCTCGTCCGGGTCGGCGACCACGACCACGCCCTTGGCCCGCAGGTTCTCCTGGGCACGGGCCAGGTTCGGCGGCCAGGACTCGGTGGCGACCATCGCCTTGGCCGCGCGTTGCGGCACCCCCGCGAGGACTTCGCCGCCGCCCGTCTGGACGTCCAGGCTCATGACCGCCCGGCCGATCCGCTCCCCCATCAGCCGCTGGTACCCCCACGGCGGGCGCTCCTCGGTGGCCCGGCCGTCGAGCCAGGAGAAGTCCCACCCGGTGACGTCGACCGCGTCCGCCTCCGCCACCAGTGCGTCGAAACCGTCGTCCATGATCGGGATGGTCACACGCCACCGCGCCGGGCGGCCACCGCATTACCCCCACCCCGCTTCGACCGCGCCCCGGGGTGCGATCCCACTCCCCCGCCGCCGAAACCGTCACCCGACCCACCGCGCGGACCCGGCGGCAAGGGCGCGACCCCGCTCCCCGCCGCCGAGCCCCGTCACCCACCCAACCCACCCGCGCGGACTCGGGGGGAAAGGCGCGGCCCCGCTCCCCGTCACCCGATCCGTTCGAACAGCGCGGTCAGGCCCAGGCCGCCGGCGATGCCGAGCATCGCCAACCCCTGCGCGCCGGCCGGGGCCGCTTCGCGCACCAGCTGCGTGTGCAGGCGCGTCACCAGGATCGCGCCGGACGCCCCGTACGGGTGGCCCAGCGCGATCGCGCCGCCGTCCCGGTTGACCCGCTCCTCGGCGATCGACAACGCGTCCAGCGAGGCGAGCACCTGGGCGGCGAACGCCTCGTTGAACTCGATCGCCGCCACCGAGCCCAGGTCCAGCCCCGGCCGCCGGACGAGCAGGCGGCGGGTCGACTCGACCGGGCCGATGCCCAGCAGGTTGGGGTCCACGCCCGCCGAAGCGCCGTCCACGAAGCCCAGCACCGGACCGACCCCGAGCCGCCGCGCCTTCGCCAGGCTCGTCACCAGCATCGCGCTCGCGCCGTCGTTGAGCGGGCACGAGTTGCCGGCCGTCACCGTGCCGCCCTCGGCGAAGACCGGGCGCAGCGCGGCCAGCGCCTCCGCCGAGGTGTCGGGCCGGGGGCACTCGTCCGCCTCCACCACGCCGCCGCGGGTCGGCACCGGGACGATCTCGGCGCGGAAGCGGCCCGCCGCCGCGGCGGCCGTGGCGCGCCGGTGGCTGCGCAGCGCGAACGCGTCTTGGCGGGCCCGGTCGACGCCGAACGCCCGCGCCACGTTCTCCGCCGCCTCGCCCATCTCCGGGTCGCCGACCGAGTCCGGCGCGAACCGGGCCCGCGCGTAGAAGCGGGGCATCCCGGTCGGGCGGGTCGGCCGTTCCGCCCGCCACGGCGCGGTGCTGGTGCTCTCGACCCCGCCCGCCAGGTAGCAGTCCCCCGCGCCGGCGGCGACCAGGCGCGCGGCCAGCACCACCGCCTCCAGCCCGGACCCGCACTGCCGGTCCACGGTCACGCCCGGCACGTCGACCGGCAGCCCGGCGGTCAGCGCGGCCAGCCGGGCGACGTTGCCGCCACCGCCGGCGGCGTTGCCGATGACGACGTCGTCCACCTCGCCCGCCGCCACCCCGGCCTCGGTCAGCACGGCCCGCAGCACGGGGGCCAGCAGGTCCTCCGCCCGCACGGCCGCGAACGCGCCGCCCGCGCGCCCGACCGGCGTGCGCCGGGCGGCGACCACGACGGGGCGGCGGTCGTCAGGCGGGTAGCTGGACGAGTCGGCTGTCGCCATGGTCGATCCACTCCTCGATCCGGGCGCGGGCGGTCTTGCCGCTGCGCGTGAGCGGCCACTCGCGGGCGGCGTAGACCCGGCGCGGCACCTTGTGGCGCGGCAGGTGGTCGGCGCTGCGGCGGAGCACCTCCGCCTGCGTGAGGTCGAACGCGCCGGGACCGGTCACGACCGCCACCAGCACGCTGCCCAGGTACTCGTCGGGCCGGCCGACCACGACGGCGTCCTCCACCCCGTCCAGCCGCCGCAGCGCCTCCTCGACCTCGCCGGGGTAGACGTTGTGGCCGCCGGTGATCACCATCGACCCCGCGCGGCCGACCAGGTGCAGGCCGCCCGCGTCGTCGAGCCACCCGTGGTCGCCCACGGTGGCCCACTCGCCGTCGGTGCGGAACGCCTGCCCGTCGTCGCCCCACACGTACCCGGAGCTGACGAGCGGGCCGCGCACGTGGACCTCGCCCGGCGTCCCGGTCGGCACGGCGCGGCCCTCCGGGTCGCGGACCTCCAGCTCCACGCCCGGGAACGGGAGGCCGACCGCGTCGGGATCCCCGTCGGCCCCGGCGTCCGGCGGGGTGTGCCGCACGGTCACGAAGCTCAGCTCCGACGCGCCGTAGTACTCGTGCACGTGGGCGTGCGGGAAGAACGCCCGAGCGCGGGCCAGGGTGGCGGGGTCGAGCTTGGCCCCGCTGCTGACGATGGCGGTCACGCCGGGGTACGGCCCGGGCGCGGCGGCCAGCTCCCGGTGCAGGCCGCGCAGCATGGTCGGCACGACGACGAGCCGCGTCACCGACCCCAGCCCGGCACGCACCGCCCCGGCGTCGAACCGGGGCAGCGTCGCGAACGCCGACCCCTCGTGCAACGCCTCCACCAGGGCGTACAGCCCCAGCCCGTGGGAGAGCGGACCCGGTGCCAGGATGTGGTCGTCCGGGCCGACCCCGAACACGTCGCGGGCGTGCGCGAGGCTCGCGCGCCACGTGCCGCGCGCCCGGGAGAACGCCTTGGGCAGCCCCGAGGTGCCCGAGGTGAAGCCGATCAGGAACGTGCTGCCCGGGTCGCCGGGCGCCAGCTCGCGCGCGGGGTCCACGCCGCGGAGCCCGTCGAGCCAGTCCTCGTACGAGTCGCCGACGACCAGCACCGGCGCGTCGGTCTCGACCGGCCGGGAGGTCACCACCAGGTCGGGCCGCAACCGGCGCAGCACCTCGGCCGTCCGCGCGGGCGGCCAGGCCGGGTCCAGCACCGCGCACGCGCCGTCGCCGGCCGTGCCGCCGACGACCAGCTCGGCGAAGGCGGGCGAGTTGCCCACGTCGATCGCGAGCAGGGGACGCCCCGGTCGCCGCGCCCGCAGACCCGCCGCGACGGCCGCCGCGCGCTCGGCCAGCTCGCCGTACCCGATCCGGTGCCCCGGCAACCGGAACGCGGTGGCGTCGGGACGCTCGCGCCACCACCTGACCACCCGTTCGGCGACGGGCATCACTTCACCGGCATGGGGTACGCGCGACGCACGCCATGCACCACCAGCGCGGTGATGGCCGCCTTGACCAGGTCGCCGGGGACGAACACGAGCCCGCCCACGAGCGCCTGGCCGAGCGACAGCCCGCCGGCGACCGACAGCCACGGGATGCCCACCAGGTAGACGGCGAGGATGCCGCCGACGACGCACGCCGCGAAGTACGCCCCCACCTGCGCCCACCGGCTGCGCAGCCGCAGCACCCAGTGCTTGACCAGCAGCCCGGTGACCAGCGCGCCGAGGATCCAGCCGACCACGTACCCGCCGGTCGGGCCGAGGAAGACGCCGATCCCGCCCCGACCGCCGGCCAGCACGGGCAGGCCGATCGCGGTCAGCAACGCCACCAGGGCGCAGGCCAGCGCGCCGCGCACCGGTCCCAGCGCCGCGCCGGCGAGCATCACGCCGAGCGTCTGGAGCGTGATCGGCACCGGCACCACGCCGAGGGTGACGGGCGGGACGAGCCCGAGCGTGACGATGATCGCGGCGAACAGCGCGATCATCACGACGTCCCTGGTGGTGATCCCGGTTTCGTTGCGCGTGGCCATCACGTGGTCTCCCGGCCGGTGGGGTGGGGTGGTGGGTAACAGCGGGCGTCGATCGCGTCCGCGATGTCGTCGGCCGACTTCAGGACCCGCACGACCAACGGCACGATCAGGGCCACCGGGCTCGCGCGCAGCCCGCGCGCGGCCTGCGCCTCCCGGATCTCGTGGTAGCGGCGGGACACCTCGGGCACGAACCGCAGCACCAGCGACACGCCCAGGCTGATCTTCGCCGGGTTCGCCAGGCCGAGCCCGGCCAACGGGGTCAGCAGCCGCTCGAAGAACTCCAGCACGTCGCTCGCCCGGGTGCTCGACGTGACCGCGAGCGCGAGCAGGAGCAGCGCCAGCAGCCGGCACACGCTCGTGACGGCGGCGTGGACGTCCTGGAAGACCGCCGTGGCGGTGAAGATCACGGCGAGCATGACGAGCAGGCCGGCGAGTTGGCGGCGCAGCGTGGCGAGCGGCGGGCGCACCGAGGCGAGCAGCGCGGCGGCCACCGCGGCGGCCGACCCGAGCACGACCGCGTCGTCGGTGAGGAACAGGGCGATGCCCGTCACGAACAGCGCGCCGAACTTCCACCCCGCCGGCAGCCGGTGCAGCGGTGTGCGCCTCCTCACGTACAGCGAGAGGCTCACGAGCAGTGCTCCCGGTACCACGCCACGGCGTCGGCCGGGTCGCCGTCGCGGGCGATGCGGCCCTGGTGGACGACCAGCACGCGGTCGAAGCCGTCGAGCAGGTCCAGGTCGTGGGTGACGACCACGGCCGACTGGGGCATGCGCGCGATGGCGTCCCGGATGCGGTTGCGGTTCTTCAGGTCCAGCAGCGTGGTCGGTTCGTCGAACACCACCACGTCCGGCCGCATGACCATCACCGCGGCCAGCGCGACCAACTGCTTCTCGCCGCCGCTGAGCAGGTGGCTCTGCCGGTCCGCGAGGTGCCCGATGTCGAATTCCGCCAACGCGTCGGCCACCCGCCCCGGAATTGTGCTCTTGGGCACACCGAGGTTCTTCAACCCGAATGCGAGGTCCTCGGCGACGATCGGGAACACGATCTGGTTGTCGGGGTTCTGGAAGACGAAACCGACTTTCGCTCGCACTTCCCGCGCGTGCTCGACGGTGTCCAGCCCGTCCACCCGGACGCGGCCCGCGTCCGGCCGCACCAGGCCGTTGAGCAGCCGGGCGAACGTGCTCTTGCCCGAGCCGTTCTCGCCGATGACGCCGATCCGGCGCTCGGCGAGCCGGGCGGTCACGTCGACCAGCACGGGACGGCCGTCGAAGGACACGTGCACGCCGTCCAGTTCGAGGACGGGCGCGGTGGTCGGGGTGGGCGAGGGCGCGCCCGCGGCTCGCGTCATGCCGAGGAGGCGCCGGCCGTGGCGCTCAGCGCCGCGTGGACGTGCGGGGGCACCGGTTCGGCGCGCCGGGTGGCGGGGTCCACGCACACCCACACCACCGTCGCCTCGACGGCGGGCGCGTCCGCGCCGACCGGTCGGACCTCGGCGGCGAACGTGAGGCTCGTGCGGCCGACGCGGTCCACCCGGGCGGTGATGTCCACCACGTCCTCGAAGCCGACCGGCGACCGGTAGACGAGCTCGACCTTCTTCACGTGGTAGGCGAGTTCGGTCGACGCCGGGTCGAACTGCGCGGCGAGCCCGTTCTCGCGGAGGAACTCGTTGATCGCGTCTTCGACGTAGGCGACATAACGCCCGTTGTGCACGTTTCCGTGCATGTCGACATCGGAGAACGAGATCCTCGTCCGCACGTGCGCTCCTCCCGATGACCGGCCCATTGTCGTGGCGCTCCCGGGCATTGTCCATATGATGACCGACGACTTCCCGCGGAGGTGCGCTTGTACCGGTCGATCGTGCGGTCCTTCGGCAACGCCGTCGACGTCGTGGAGGTGGAGGAGTACGAACCGCCCCGCCCCGGCCCGGACGAGGTGCTGGTGCGCATGACCGCCGCCACCGTCAACCCGTCCGACCTGGTCACGATCGCCGGCGCGTACCGGTCGCGGACCGCCCTGCCGTTCGTGCCCGGTTTCGAGGGCGTGGGCGTGGTGGAGCGGGTCGGCGCGGAGGTCACGGGCCTGGCCGCGGGCGACCGGGTGCTGCCCATCGGCACGTCCGGGGCGTGGCAGCAGGTCAAGCCGACGCAGGCCCGGTGGTGCTTCCGGGTGCGCCCGGAGCTGACCGACGAGCAGGCCGCGACCTGCTACATCAACCCGCTGACCGCGCGGCGGATGATCGACGAGCACGTCGTGCCGCGCGGCCGGCCGCTCGTCGTGGTCAACGCCGCCGGGTCGGCCATCGGCCTGATGCTCGCCCGGATGCTGCACCGGCTGGGCGTCCCGGCTATCGGCCTGGTCCGCCGCGACCCCGACCGCCCGGAGCTGGCCGCCACGCCCTGGACCGCCGTGCTGGCCACCGACCGGCCCGACTGGCACCACGCGCTGCGGGACCTCACCGACGGGCTGGGTCCGGAGGTCGTGCTGGACGCCGTGGGCGGCGAGGAGGGCGAACGCCTCGCGCTGGGCACCCGGGTGGGCGGCTGCCTGGTGCACTACGGCCTGCTGTCCGGGCGGCCGCTGCCCGTCGACCTCGCCGCCCGCCGGCCGGACCTGACCGTCCGGCTGTTCCGGCTGCGCGACTGGGTGCACGCCGGCGGTCACGCCGAGATCCAGCAGGCCCTGGACGAGGCGGGCGGGCTGGTGCTCGACGGGGTGGCCGCGTCCCGGGTCCAGGGCCGGTTCCCGCTGGACCAGCTCACCACGGCCATCCAGCGCAGCGTCGCGTGGGGACGCGCGGGCAAGGTGATCATCACCCCGTGACGGTGCGCCCCCGGTTGTGAGGGGCGCACCGCGTCCGGTCAGGGGCTGGTGCAGGTGAGCACGGCGCCCGTGGGGCTGCTGCCGGTGGCGATGAACCCGAACGTGGTCGACGCGTTGGCCGCGAGCGAGCCGTTCCACGACGCGTTGCGGACCGCCGCCTGCGTGCCGCTGCCGACCAGCTCGCCGCTCCAGACCTGGGTGATCTGGCCCGAGGGCAACGTCCACCGCACGGTCCAGCCGGTGATCGCCGACCCGGCGGTCACCGTCACCTCGCCCTGGTAGCCGCCCTGCCACGAGTTGACCGTCCGATAGGAGGCCGCGCACGCGCCGGTCGGGGGCGTGCCCGTGGTGGTCGTGGTCGTGGTGGTGGTCGTGGTCGTCGTGGTGGTGGTGGTCGGGGTGTCGGTGGGTGCGACGGCGCGGCCGGTGGTGGGGGAGATCATGCCGGCGCAGAGGTTGCGGGAGGCGAGGTTGGCGGCGATCTGGGGGATGGCGTTGATGGTGGTCTGGTAGCCGTCGTGCATGAGGATGACGCCGCCGTTCT